>DASXJW010000195.1:0-9292 GCA_036497165.1 Solirubrobacteraceae bacterium | reverse complement strand
CTCGGGATCCACCATGTCACCAACCCCCTGGGATCTGACTGGGTGGGGGTGGTGTTCGGCCTGGGCTTCGTGCTCAGCTTCGGCTACTGGACGACCAACTTCGCCGAGGTCCAGCGCGCCCTGTCGGCGCGCAACATGTCGGCCTCGCGCCGCACCCCGCTGATCGGCGCCTACCCGAAGATCTTCCTGCCGGCGATCATCATCCTGCCCGGCCTGATCGCCGTGCTCACGGTGCACGGGTTGGGCGTCGGCAAGAGCCTGGCGCTGCAGTACAACACTGCGATCCCCCACCTCATCGGCAACTATCTCCCCGAGGGGATGCTGGGCATCGCCATCACCGGCCTGGTGGCGGCGTTCATGGCCGGGGTGGCGGCCAATGTGACCGCATTCAACACCGTGGTCACCTATGACCTCATCCAGCCCTACTTCGCCAAGGACCGCAGCAGCGAGTTCTACCTCCGGGCGGGGCGGCTGGTCACGATCGGCGGGATCCTCGTCTCGATCGTCACGGCGCTGATCGCCAAGGGCTACTCGAACATCATGAACTACATCCAGACGTTGTTCTCGATCTTCAACGCGCCCTTGTTCGCCACCTTCATCATCGCCATGTTCTGGAAGCGGGCCACCGCGTGGGGCGGCTTCTTCAGCCTCGTCGCCGGCACCGGCGCGGCGTACGCCACCAACCGGCTGGCCGCCTACAACACCGTCTTCCACTTCGGCACGCCGCTGAGCGCGAGCTTCTGGCAGGCGATCATCGCCTTCATCGTCGGTGGCGTCGTACTCGTCGTGGTCTCGCTGTTCACCAAGCCCAAGCCTGCCGAGGACCTGCGCGGTCTCGTCTGGGGCCTCACGCGCCAAGCCGAGCGCGAGGAGCATCCCGACCCACGCGACAAGCTGTGGTGGCGCTCGCCCTGGTTGCTCGGGGGCGTGGCCCTCGGCCTTCTCGTTGTCCTGAACATCATCTTCGCCTAGGAGTCAGAGATGCCAGCACCCAAGCGCAACCCCTTCTCCATGAGCGATGAGCCGATGGCGCCGACCGGCGCCACCGACGAAGACGAGATCAAGGCAGCCCGCGCCGCCAACCGCTTCGACATCCGCCGCATCATCGGCGGCCTGTTCATCCTCTACAGCCTGATCCTGATCGCGTTGGGGATCTTCGGCTCGGCCCACGTCAAGAACAAGGCGGCCGGGATCAACGTGGATCTCTGGACCGGCCTCGCCATGCTCGTCTTTGGCGCGCTGATGGTCTTCTGGGCGCTGGCGCGCCCCACGGCCCCCGAGCCGCCCGAGACCCGCGGCGAGGGCTCGGGCCGGATCCGGCGAGCGCCCGCGACGTAGAGGGTGGGTGTGTCGGGCCGCGCATGCGCGGCCCGCGGGGTGGCGCATGCGCCACCCCGGGCGGGGTCGCATGCGACCCCGCCTTTCCTATCTCTACTAGTGGTGCTCGATGACCCGATCGATGAGCCCGTACTCGACGGCCTCGTCGGCCTTGAAGAAGCGGTCGCGCTCCATGTCGCGGTGGACCTGCTCCTCGGGCTGCCCGGTGTGGTGGGCATAGATCTCGTCGGTCCGCTTGCGGATGTTGAGGATCTCCCGGGCGTGGATCTCGATGTCGGTGGATTGGCCCTCAAAGCCGGCGGACGGCTGATGGATGAGGATCCGGCTGTTGGGCAGCGAGAAGCGCTTGCCCTTGGCGCCGCCGGTGAGCAGCAGTGACCCCATCGACATGGCGATGCCGACGCAGATCGTCGCGATGTCGGGCTTGATGAACTGCATCGTGTCGTAGATCGCCAGGCCGGAATAGATCGAGCCGCCGGGTGAGTTGATGTAGATGGAGATGTCCTTGTCGGGGTCCTGGGACTCCAGATGCAGCAACTGGGCGACCACGAGGTTGGCGATCGTGTCGTCGATCGGGCTTCCGATGAAGACGATGCGCTCGTTGAGCAGCCGGCTGTAGATGTCGAACTCGCGCTCGCCGCGCGCGGTGCGCTCGATGACCATGGGGACTAGGGGCATGGCTCGGAATCTAGCGGGCGGTTCAGGGGAGCAGCACCGCGGTGCCCTCGAAGGCGCCGGCGCGCAGGTCGGCCAGCGCCTGCTCGGCCTTGGCCAGCGGATACGTCGTGATCGTGGTGCGCACCGGGACCTGTGGCGCGAGCGCGAGGAACTCGTGCCCGTCGTCGCGGGTGAGGTTGGCTACGCTCCGGATCGACCGCTCGCCCCACAGGTCGTCATAGCGAAACGAGGGGATGTCGGACATGTGGATGCCGGCGCAGACGACGGTGCCGCCGGGGGCGAGCGCCTTGAGCGCGGCGGGGACGAGCGGCCCGGCCGAGGCGAAGATGATCGCAGCGTCCATCGGCTCGGGCGGCGCCTCGTCAGAGCCGCCCGCCCACGCCGCGCCCAGTGCCCGGGCGAACCCCTGCGTGCGCTCGTCACCCGGCCGCGTGAAGGCAAAGACGGTCCGGCCCTGGTGCACGGCCACCTGGCAGATCTGGTGCGCGGCGGAGCCGAAGCCGTACAGGCCCAGCCGGTCGGCGTCCCCGGTCATGCGCAGCGCCCGGTAGCCGATCAGCCCGCCGCACAACAGCGGCGCCAGCTGCTCGTCTCCGAGCTCTTCGGGCAGCGGCAGGCAGAAGCGCTCGTCGGCGACGGTCAGCTCGGCGTAGCCGCCGTCGATGTCGCGCCCGGTGAACCGTGCTTTGACGCATAGGTTCTCGCGGCCGGTGCGGCAGTAGTGGCAGGTGCCGTCGGTGAAGCCCAGCCACGGCACGCCGTAGCGTCGCCCGTCCTCGGTGCGCCCGACGATCTGATGGCCGAGCACGACGGGCAGCCTGGGCGCGTCGATCTCCCCGTCGCGCAGATGCAGGTCGGTGCGGCACACGGCGCAGGCGGCGATCTCGAGCAGGAGCTGGCCGGGGCCCGGCATCGGGTCCGGGAGCCTCGCGGCGCGAACGGGCTCGCCGGGACGCTCGAGGACCATGGCGTGCATGTGTGCGTTACGGGGTCGCGGCCAGCCAGGCCTGGAGGCTGGTGTGAAGGGGCGCGGTATCGCCGGTGCGCAGCTCCGCGCGGATCTCGCGCATCGTGCCGGTGCGCTCGGCCACCACGTTGTGCTGGTGGATCGTCTCCAGGTTGACCTGGCGCGCCAGCACGAAGGCGTCGTCCTCGAGGTCTGGCAGCTGCTCGAGGACTCCGGCCACCATCTCGCGCACGCAGTCCTCCACGAACCGCGGGCGGCGATGGGCCTTCTCCACGACGTGCCCCTCGTCAGAACGCTTCATCAGCTCATAGATCTCAGACGACATCGACTGCTCCACGATCCCGACGAGCGTGGCCGCGTCGATCTCCTGCTCGCACAGCTCCGGGCAGCCGACGTACAGAGTGCCCAGCCCTCGCTGGTTGTGGGTGGCGACGGGCACGGCCTCGAGAATGCGCTCGATCTCCGCGCCGCTGAAGCCGTCCTCCTCGAGGCGCTCGCGGGCGCCGGCGGCGACCAGGCCCTGCGCGCACGGGCACGCGGTCATCCCCTGAGCGGTCACGCCCGTGAGCCGGCGGGTGCCCAGCTCGGTGGCGACGGCCACTCCATGCAGGGTGTAGAGCTCCTGGGTGAGGATGCCCGAGACCGGCGCGGGCTTGTGCTCGGGGAAGCGCGCCTCCACGGTCACCTCGGCGCGGCGCGCGCCCTGGCGCTCGCGGACCAGCTGGGCGATGTGCTCGGCCAGCGTCTCGGCGCGGAAGGTGTGCTCGCCGAGCACGACCTCCCCGATCGCGTCGTTGACGACCTCCTCGAAGCGCGACATGTGCGCGCCCTTCTGGTTCGAGCCGAGCTCGATCACGCATTCAAAGCGCGCCGAGAAGAGCTGTTCGCGGCCGTTCTGCCCCAGCCGGATCACCTTCTCGACGCCGGTGACGCCGACGCGGGACAGGCTGAGAGCCAGCGTGGGCGATTGCGCTTGAACGTCGATTTCGGTGGGTGATGTGCGTTGAGTGGTCATGAGTGGGCTTAAGCGTAGAGCGCTCAGCCGGCCGGCCGTCACGGCACCGTTTCGGAATCCGGCGGCTTTGTGGTATCAATCGGCCGGTCATACTGGGAGTTCGGAGAGGGAGATCGCCTCGTTATCGGGGGCGGCTCGAGGCAATCCAATAAGGGGGCTCAGGGGCTGTGAGCGTTGACGAGATCGTTCTGTTGAGCGACGAGACTCCGATCGCGGAGCTCGATGAACTGCGGCCTCTGATCGCGGCCGGACAGGAACGGGGGTTCCTGTCCTTCGCTGAGATCGAGGCCTGCCTCGAAGAGGTCGAGGTCACCAAGGAGCAGGTCCAGGAGCTGCACGCCTACCTGGACGAGCAGGGCATCGCGGTGGTCGGCGCCGACGGACGGCTGGCCAAGTCCGAGGGCCAGACCGTCGAGGCCGGCGCGAATGCGTCCTCCGACAGCGAGTCGCGCAAGAAGGTCGAGGTCGACCTGACCGTGGAGCCCTCACTGGACTCGTTGCGGCTGTATCTGCGCGCGATCGGGCGGGTGAGCCTCCTGACCGCAGAGCAGGAGGTGATGCTGGCGCGGCGCATCGAGCGCGGGGACATGCGCGCCAAGCAGCAGATGATCGAGGCCAATCTGAGGCTCGTGGTCTCGATCGCCAAGTCCTACCTCGGCCGCGGCCTGACCTTCCTGGACCTCATCCAGGAGGGCTCCATGGGCCTGATCCGCGCGGTGGAGAAGTTCGACTACCGCCGCGGCTACAAGTTCTCCACCTACGCCACGTGGTGGATCCGCCAGGCGGTGACCCGCGCGATCGCCGACAAGGGCCGCACCATCCGCATCCCGGTGCACATGGTGGAGAAGCTCAACAAGGTCGTGCACGTGGAGCGCCAGCTCATCCAGCAGCTCGGGCGCGAACCCAGCCCGGAGGAGATCGCCGCCGAGCTCGAGACCACCGTGCGCGAGGTGCGTGACGTCTTGCGCATGGCCCAGCAGCCGATCTCCCTGGAGAAGCCGGTGGGGGAGGAGGACGACTCCGCCCTGGGCGACTTCGTCGAGGACCAGACCGCCGAGTCGCCCTTCGAACAGGCCGCCGAGCGCCTACGCCGGGAGAACCTGCGCCGCGCCCTGGCCGCCCTGCCCGAGCGCGAGCGCGAGGTGATCGAGATGCGCTTCGGGCTGACCGGCGAGCGTCCCTACACCCTCGAAGAGGTGGGCCGGGCCTTCAACGTGACGCGCGAGCGGATCCGGCAGATCGAGAACCACACGCTCAAGAAGCTCGAGGCGCTGCCCGAGGCGCAGCGGTTGCGCGACGCGTCGTAGGCCGGGTGGTCGGGGGCGGGTCCCTCGCCCTCCTGACCGCCGGCAAAAAGTGTGACGAAAAAGTCACATTTTGCAGGGGGTTTCTGTCCGGGACGGACCGTATGCTTCTGGACATAGAGAGATGGACGCCCACGCGGCAGGGAGACATCGGGGAACTGTCTGCGATCAACTGGCTGATGGGAGCCGGCGCGATCGTGTCGCTACCGATGTTCCACAGCCCGGACTACGACCTGATCGCCGACTTCGGCGAGCGCCCGCTGCGCATCCAGGTGAAGACTTCGACCTCGTGGCACAAGGGGCGCTTCATTGTGGCGCTGTGTACCCGCGGCGGCAACCAGAGCTGGAACGGTGTGATCAAACGTCTCGACGCCACCCGCTGCGATTGTCTGTTCGTTCACGTCGGAGACGGTCGCCGCTGGTTCATCCCGGCCTCGCAGCTGGGTGGTGGCTCGAGCATTGCGCTCGGCGGTCCGAAGTACGCCGAGTATGGCGTCGAGCCGGGCGAGCCGCTCCCGAAACGGTGCCCGACGCTAGACTCAGGCAGCCTCTGGCGGGATTCCCGAGCGGTCAAAGGGGACGCGCTGTAAACGCGTTGGCTCTGCCTTCGCAGGTTCGAATCCTGCTCCCGCCATTCCGGTCGTCTCGCCCGCGATTTCCCTCACCAAAGGCGACGGCCTCGAGGATCCTGAGAGCCACGGCGAGGCTGGGGTGGACCGCTGCCGCGACTGACGCTGCTGCAGCTTTTCTTGCACGATCCCGCGCCGTCGCCGCGCTGCCAGCGGCCGTGTTACGGTCAGCGCCGCCTTCGCATAGACGGCGCAGCCACGCGGATCCATGCGGCCCCCACCATCTCCCATCTCGCGCTCTGGCCGCCCGTCGCGCCGGGGCCGCGGACTCCTCCTCGTCCTCCTGACCGGTCTGGCGGGTGTGGCGCTCGTCGCCGGCGTCGCCTCGGCGGGGGCCACGAGCCCGGGCCAGCTGCAGCAGAAGATCTCAAGCGGCCGCCAGCACGTCTCGAGCCTCGCCGGCGCCCTGGCCGCGGCCAACCGCAAGGTGGGGCAGCTCGACGCGAGCGTTGCGGCCACGTCGAGTCAGCTGTCGCGCATCCAGCACGATCTCGAGGCCAAGCGCGCCCAGCTGCTCTCCCTGCGCGCCCAGCTCACCGCCGCCCAGACCCGCTTGGCGCAGCTGCAGGCGACTGAGGCCACCGATGAGCGCGTGCTCGCCCAGCAGCTCGTCGGCTCCTACGAGGGCGCGCGGCCCGACATCGTCAGCGTCGTGCTCGAGGCGACCGGCTTCAACGACCTCCTCGAGCGGCTGGACTTCGCCCAGCGCGTCGGGCGCCACAACGCGCACATCGTAGGCAACGTGCAGGCCGCCCGGCGCGCGGTCGCCGGAGAGGCCATCCGCCTGGGCCTGCTGTCCGCGCGCCAGCAGCGGCTCACCGAGCAGGTGCTGACCGAGCGCAACCAGGTCGCCACGCTGCGGATCAGCCTCGTCTCCGAGCGCCTCCGCGCCGCGCGCACCCGCGACGCCAAGGCCGGCCAGCTGGCCAGCGCCAAGTCGCAGGTGGGCGCCCTCAGCGCGCAGCTGAGCCGGCTTCAGGCCGCGCAACGCGCCTCCGCCCAGCGCGCCGCCGCCCAGCGCGCGGCGCAGCAGCAGACCGGCAGCAGCGGCTCCTCGGGGCCATCATCCTCGTCTGGCTCTGGCAGCTCCGGGTCCGGGAGCTCGAGCGCCGGCCGGCCGCCGAGCGCGCCCTCGAGCCACGGCTTCACCTTCCCCATGCCCAAGGGCTCGGTCTCGCCGCCGGCGACGTGGTCGCTGGACGACGGCGTGGACATCTCGGCGCCGGGCGGGACGCCCGAGCTGGCCGTGTGCAGCGGCACGGTCGTGCTGCACGGCATCGGCGGCTTTGGCCCGTCGGCGCCGGTGCTGCACTGCGACAGCCCCCTGGCCGGCTATGACTACGTCTACTACGGTCACGCCGGACCGGGCAACTGGACCCCGATCGGCACCCATGTCTCTCAGGGCCAGGTCATCTCCGAGGTCGGCTCCGGGATCGTCGGCATCTCCTCGGGTCCTCACCTGGAGCTCGGCTTCGCCGACTCCAGCGGATCGCCGGTGGGGCCCGCGAGCGCGCCGGCGATGATGTCGCTGCTGCGCTCCGCCTACGGAGCGTGAGTCGCGTAGTGTCGTGAGTCGCTAATTCGGTGGCAGCCTCGCGGCGTCTGGACGCGCCTGACGGGAGGCGACGGCCACGCCGGGCCACCAGTACGACTTAGTTGTCTTGCCCTGCGGGCTCCCGCGGGCGGGTGAAATGCGAGGATTGGGGGGTTGCCCGCTGACGCCGTTTCGCCCTTGGTGCCTGCGCGCCCGTACTTAGTTTGGCGTGGGAGCTTCCCCCGGATCCCCGGACTGCCGCTGTGAGCGCGACCATCAGACTCGTCTGTTCTGGAAGCCCCTGCGGGCAACGGTTCTGGCCGTGACCGACCGTGGGAGGCAGGGTGGAGACGATCTATGAGCGGGTTGGCGCACTGGATGTGCATAAGGCGCAGGTGACCGCGTGCGTCCGGGTCCCGGACGGCGCAGGGCGCCGCGAGCCGCACCTCGCGGAGTTCTCGACGACCGTGGCGGGATTGGTGGGATTGCGGGATTGGCTGGCGGCGTATCGCGTGACGCATGTCGCGATGGAGGCCACCGGGGTGTACTGGCAGCCGGTCTGGCACATCCTGGAGGACGATTTTGAGCTGACGCTGTGCAACGCCCGGCACGTCAAGCAGGTCCCGGGACGCAAGACCGACATCTCTGACGCGCAATGGCTCTGTCAGCTGATGGAGGCCGGCCTGTTGCGCGGCAGCTTCGTGCCGCCCAAACCCCAGCGCCAGCTGCGGACGCTGACGCGATATCGCAAGACCCAGATCGCCGAGCGCCAACGCGAGGCCAACCGGCTGCACAAGGCGCTGGAGGACACCGGGATCAAGCTCGACTGCGTCGCCACCGATATTCTCGGCAAGTCCGGCCGGGCGATGCTTGACGCGCTGGTCAGCGGCACGACTGACCCCGAGGTTCTGGCCGAGCTCGCCCAGGGTCGGCTGCGGGCCAAGCTCCCCGCGCTGCGCGAGGCGCTGGAAGGACGCTTTGAAGCCCATCACGCCCTGGTGATCGGCGCGATCCTGGCCCACCTCGATTTCCTTGATGAGCAGATCAGCCGGCTCTCTGACGCGATCGAGGAGCAGCTCGGCCCTTTCGCCGCCGGGGTCCAGCTGGCCAGCAGCCTGACCGGCGTCGCCCGACGCACCGCCGAGGTCATGGTCGCTGAGATCGGCATCGACATGACCGTGTTCCCGACCGCCGGGCACCTCGCCAGCTGGGCCGGCCGCTGCCCCGGCAACGACCAATCCGCGGGCAAACGCCGCAGCGGACGGACCCGCAAAGGCTCCAAATGGCTCGGGATCGCGCTCGAAGAAGCCGCCCTGTCCGCGACGCGTACCAAGAACACCTACCTGCACGCTCAATACCAACGACTCCGCCCCAGGATTGGGCACGGCCGCGCGCTCGGCGCGGTCAAACACTCGCTCCTGGTCGCCTACTGGCACATGTTCACCACAGGCGAGACCTACCGCGAGCTCGGCGGCGACTACTTCCAACACCGCGACCCCGAACGAGCGACCAAACGCCTCATCGCCAAACTCCAGCAACTCGGGCACACCGTCACCCTCCACCCAGCCGCCGCCTGACCCCACGGGCATTTCCCATCAGGTCGTCGCCCCCCGCCAGCCACGCCCAGCCACTCCCGAGACTGCTCACGAATCAACGATTCACGCCACTAGCCGACGCGGCTCCGGTCGCATATCAGCCGGCATGCGGGCCAGGGGCGTGGATTGGCGGCAGCCCGGGGGGCCTGGGCAATTCCGCGCAGGCGCTCAATAGAAGGCCCCCACCTGCCGATTACGTCCAGAGAATGCGACGATTGGTCAAGAACCAAGC
>DASXJW010000194.1:0-28491 GCA_036497165.1 Solirubrobacteraceae bacterium | reverse complement strand
ATTATCCCCCGCGGTGATGCTCGTGAGCCGGCCTGTCACGCGGAGAGCGCCCGCACGATGGCGACGGCCACCTCGGCGGTGGTGGCGCTGCCGCCCACGTCGCGAGTGAGCACGCCCTCGGCGCAGGCCGCCGCCACGGCGCGCCGCACGCGGTCTGCGCTGCCGCGCAGGCCAAGGTCGTCGAGCATCAGGGCGGTGGACAGCACCATCCCGATCGGATTGGCCACCCCGGCCCCGATGATGTCGAAGGCCGATCCATGGACGGGCTCGTACATCGACGGGCGCGAGCGGTCGAGGCTGAGGTTGGCGCTCGGCGCCATGCCGAGGCTCCCGGCAAGCGCCCCGGTGAGGTCGGAGAGGATGTCGCCGTGCAGATTGGAGGCGACGAGGACGTCGAACTCCTGGGGGGCCAGGACGAGGCGCGCCGCCGCGGCGTCAACAAGGACGGACTCCCAGCTCACATCCGGGTAGTCGGCGCCCACCTCGGCCACCACCTCGTCCCAGAGGACGCTCGCGTGCGGGCTGGCATTGGACTTGGTGATGCTCGTCAGGTGGCGTGCGGGGCGGTTGCGGGCGAGCTCGAACGCGAACCGCGCCGTTCTTGCGACCCCATCATGGGAGTAAACGGTGGTCTGCACGGCCACCTCGCCCGGGAGGCGACGGCGGCTGAAGCCGCCGATCCCGGAATACTCGCCCTCGGTGTTCTCGCGCACCACCACGAGGTCCACGTCCTCGGGGCCGCGGTCCGCCAACGGGCCGCGGACCCCCGGCAGCAGCCGGGCGGGTCGTAGGCTGACGGCGAGGTCGAAGCCCTGGACGATCTCCAGGCGCAGCCCCCACAGCGTCACGTGGTCGGGCACCTCGCGCGAGCCGACCGCGCCGAACAGGATGGCGTCAAAGCCGGCCAGCGTCTCGAGGGCGAGCGGGGGCAGCATCCGGCCGGTCCTGAGGTAGTACTCAGAGCCCCAGGGAAACGCGTGGGTCTCGAAGTGCGCGCCTTCCTCGGTTCCCTCCAGCGCCTCGAGCACGCGCAGCGCGACAGCGCACACCTCGGGGCCGATCCCGTCGCCGGGAATGACTGCGATCCTGGTCAGGGCGGGGCACCTCTCCTCGCGGGGTCGGCTCCTGAGCCGCTATCGGCGCAACGCATTCCCACGAGGCCATCGTGGCACACCACCGATCGCGTGGCCGGTCTGCGCGGGTACCTTGATGAACACGCTCCGGGCCCGGACGACCACCCACGACGGAACCGGGTCGAGGCCGCGGGTGAGCGCGCTCAGCCGTTCGATCAGGAGACCATCTGCCTCCCGATCGCTGTCCCGGGGCCCGGATCCAGTTGCCTTCACTGGTGAGGAGAGCCGGACGCCCACTGGCCTGATACGGCAAGCATCAGTGCAGGGTCTCCTCCATGCGTTGCACCAGCGTGGGCGCGCACTGCTCGGTGGCCTCCCACACGCGCCCGAGCTGCCGTGCCGCCGACTCCTCGCGGTCGAGGGCAGCGACATAGGAGCAGAAGGCGAGGTCGGCATCATCGCCCGTGCCTTCGCGCCACGCCCGCAGCGCCTTCGCGCACTCGGTCTCGGCAATGAACCATGCCAGATGGGCGTCGTCGAGCCGACCGGCGCGCATCTCCGCGATCTGAGCCTTGGTTGGACCAGCTCCCTCGGCAGTCGCCGCGATCTGTGTGCTCTTGGTCATCCTGGGTGCCTCCGTTCAGGCGGTCATGAGATTGAGCGTTCCCTGCCGGTCGAGCTCACGTCGCAGGCGCACGAGCGCGCGCTGACGCGTCGGACCGATACTTCCGATCGGCATGTCCAGGGCCGCCGCGATCTCCTCGTACGGAGGCCGCGGGTCGGCCATGAGCAAGCGCAACAACGCCTGGTCGGAAGGGCGCAGCTGCGAGAAGGCCCGCCACAGCGCGCCGTCTCGCTCGTTGATGAGCAGGGCCTCACCCGGCGACACGTCACGCGCCTCCTGCTCGGGCGCATCGTCGCCACACGGGACACTGCGGTTGCTGTCGCGGATGACCCGCAGGCACTCACGGCGTGCCGTGGTCGCCAGCCATGCTCCGACGCAAGCGGGGTCATCAATCCGCGTGAGGTGCTCCAGCAGCCGGATCCAGGTCACCTGCGCCACGTCTGCGGCGTTGGCGTCGTGGAGCCGATGGGCCCTGGCGACAGCCCAGATCATCCCGCTGAACTCGTTGACGAGGGTGTCCCACGCGCGCTGCTCGCCCCGCGCGGCGCGGTGCACCAGGCGCTCGACGCGATGCTCCGGAAGGCGATGGCGGCCCGTGTGCGCGCCGGCTGCAGGGGCGAGGTGGCTACGCCGGACGCGGGCCTGACCGGCTCCGGGGTCGCGGAGCTCGGTGACGCGTTGGTCGATGAGCAACTTGCTGATGTGGCGGTCGGTGACCATGGCTCCAGGGGGTTGGGAGGGAACGACGCAACGATCCATCTCGACGGTCACCGCCCACTCACGCCTGATCACCAATTCCTCACCGCTTGTTGAGCGGCGGTGATACCGCTGTTACCGTGTCGGGTGTGGGGGTCTCACTGGAGTTGGGGATCCTGGGGCCGCTGCAGGTGCGGCTCGGCGATGACGACCCGGTAGCCCTCAGCGGCGTTCGCCAGAGCACCGTCCTCGCCGTGCTGGCGCTCAACGCCGGTCAGGTCGTCTCGACCGACAGGCTGGTGGACGAGGTTTGGGGCGAGAGCCCGCCGAAGCGCGCCGTGCACACGATCCAGGTGTTCGTCTCGCGCCTGCGCGCTCAGCTGGCTGACGCGAGCGATCGGCTCCTCACCCGACCGCCAGGGTACGTGCTGGAGCTCAGCGCGGATGAGATCGACGCGTCCCGATGCGAACGGCTCTACCACAGGGCACGTGGCGCCCTCGCTCAAGGTGATGCCACGCGCGCGGCCACATTGCTCGGCGAGGCCCAAGCGCTCTGGCGCGGCCCGCCTCTGGCGGACTTCACCTACGAGCCATTCGCGCAGGCCAGCATCGCGCGGCTCTCGGAACTGCGCCTCAGTTGCCGCGAGGAGCTGATCGAGGCGCAACTGGCGCTCGGGCGCCACTCCGTCGTCGTCGCCGACCTCGAGGCGCTGGTGCGCGAACACCCGTTTCGTGAGCGCTTGCGCGGCCAGCTGATGCTCGCGCTCTATCGGTGCGGGCGCCAGGCCGACGCCCTGGAGGCGTTTCAGGAGGCACGGCGCGCGCTCGTGGAGGAGCTCGCCGTCGAGCCCAGCGACGCGCTGCGCGAGCTCGAGCAACGCATCCTCCGACAGGACGTGTCGCTGGCGCCGGCCGGTCTGAGCGCGGGACCGCCGCAGGCGGCGTCGGGCGAGGGTGATTCTGTGGGAGCGTCCGAGCAGCCGGTGGAATCGCCGCCCGCGACGGCCGCCGCAGAGCCCGCCCCCGCGATCGTGCGCAAGAGCGCGACAGTGCTCGTCGCAGCGCTGGCCACCATCGGCCGCACCGACCCGGAGATGACGCGCAACGCCCTCGCGCGCGCACGTGCGCGGGCTCAGCAGATCGTGACGCGCCACGGGGGTGCGTTCGTGGCCGGCCTGGGCGGTGAGGTCGTGTGGGTGTTCGGCGTCCCGCTGGTCAGCGAGGATGACGCGCTGAGGGCGTTGCGGGCCTCAATGGATCTCACCGTGGAATTTGGCTCGGCGGAGGGCGCTGAGGTGACGGCGCGGGTCGGGGTTGCCTCAGGCGAGGTGGTCGTCGAGAGCGCAGCCGATCTCTTCGGCGAGCCCCTGTCGCTGGGCGTGGCCCTGGCCCAGGCGGCGGAGGAGGGAGCGGTTCTGCTCAGTGACGTGACGCGTCGGCTCGTCGCGGGTTGCGCGCGCGTGCAGAGCGCGCTCGACGGCGACGCATGGCGGCTTTGCGGACTGATGGAGCGGGAGCCACGCGAGCTGACCGCGCACCCCCATGTCGACCGTGCCGACGAACTCGCGCTCGCCGCCGGGGCGTTCCGCCGGGCGGTGCGCGCCGGAGAGGCCCATCTGCTCACCATAGTGGGCGAGCCCGGGATCGGGAAGTCACGCCTGGGCCAGGAGTCGGCGAGACGGATCGCGGGAGAGGCGACCGTCCTCACCGGCCACTGTCTCTCCTACGGAGACGGCGTTGACTTCTGGCCGCTGCGAGAGGCGCTGACCCAGGCTGGGGCCGGTGACTCACCGGAGGCGATCCGCGGACTGCTCGGCGACGCGGAGGATGCCGACCTGATCGCCGAGATCGCGTCGGCGTCGCTTGGACTGACCGACTCGGAGATCCGGCGCGAGCAGATCCCGTGGGCATTCCGCCGCCTGCTCGAGCTCGTCGCTCGTGAGCGGCCGCTCGAGCTGGTGATCGAGGACACCCACTGGGCGGCGCCGGCGCTGCTCGACCTCATCGACTACCTGGTCGACTGGGTCAAGGCCCCGCTGCTCCTGCTCAACACGGCCAGACCAGAGCTTCTGGAGGGCCGGCCAGCGTGGGGCGGCGGGCAGCCTCGGGTGAGCTCCATCGTCCTGGGTCCACTGAGCGATGACGACGCGGGCTCTCTGCTGGACCACCGCCTGGGAGACCGCCGGCTCAGCCGCTCCGAACGGTCGGTCATCCTCGAAACCGCGGACGGCAACCCGCTGTTCGTGGAGCAACTGCTGGCGATGAGCGCCGAGAACCCCTGGTGGGATCGCGAGCGCGAGATTCCAGGGACGCTGCGCAGCCTGCTGGCCGCGCGCATCGACCGGCTGGGGCCCGGCGAGCGCGCATACATCGAGCGGGCGGCGATCGTCGGCCGGGAGTTCTGGCCTTCGGCGGTGATGGCGCTGCTTCCGGAGGAGGCGCGTTCGACCGCCGATCAGCACCTCCGCGCGCTGGTCCGCCGCGGTTTCGTCCAGCCCGGAAGCGCGCCGCTCGCGGGCGAGGAGCAGGTCCGCTTCCA
Organism: Solirubrobacteraceae bacterium; assembly: GCA_036497165.1. Taxonomy (GTDB): domain Bacteria; phylum Actinomycetota; class Thermoleophilia; order Solirubrobacterales; family Solirubrobacteraceae; genus Palsa-465. The sequence goes on along the minus strand of DASXJW010000194.1, from coordinate 23,558 downwards.
CCACATCCTCATCCGGGATGTCGCCTACCGCAGCACCCCCAAGGCACTGCGCAGCGAGCTCCACGAGCTCTTCGCCGAGTGGGTGGTGGCCACGCTCGGGGAGGCCTACGAGGAGTTTGTCGGCTACCACCTGGAGCGGGCGTTTCGCAACCTCACCGAGGCCGGGGGTTCCGGCGCGCATGCGATGGCGCTGGCCGGTCGCGCGGCGGAGAGCCTGGCCACCGCGGGCCGGCGGGCATTATCGCGCGGGAATCCGAATGCGGCCGTCCAGCTGTTGCGCAGCGCCGCCGAGATGTGTGAGGCGGCCCAACGCAAGTGTCCCGAGGTCCTGTTGGATCTGGGGAAGGCCCTGAGTGAGACCGGCGATTACACCATGGCCGAGCGGGTGCTCCAGGCGGCGCTCGCGGAAGGCCGGGTCACCGGCGCGGAGGCGGTGAGCTCCCGTGCTCTCATCGAGCTCTCCTATCAGCGCTCGCATGTCGATGCCAGCCTCGGAGCGGCCGAGATGCTCGCCGTCGCCGAGCAGGCCATCGCGGTGTTCGACAGGCTCGGCGATGAGGGGGGCCTGTCTCGCGCCTGGCTTCACATCGCCCTGGTGGAGTGGATCAGATCCGACTCTGCGGCCATGGACCAGGCGCTCCAACGGGCCCTGACACATGCCGAGCGCGCCGGGGATCGTCGAGATCAGTCGCGGATCCTCATCGACCTCGCACGGACCACGGTGGTCGGCCCCCGCCCGGCGCGCGAGGGGATCCGCCGCTGCCACGAGCTTCTCGCTCACGCCGAGGGCGACATCGCCGCCACGGCCTTCACCGCGGCGATGCTGGCTGTGCTCGAGGCGATGGACGGCCAGTTTGACGCTGCGCGGGGAAGGTGGCGAGACAGCAAGCGACGATTGGGCGACGTCGGGCTGAGCGTCTCGGCGGCCGTGATCCAGATGTACTACGGCTACATCGAGCTGCTGGCCGACTGCCCCGAGAAAGCTGAGCCCGAGCTCGCGGGGGCGTGCATCGCCTTTGATCAGCTGGGAGAGCGGGGTCACCTCAGTTCCGCCGCGGGACTGGCGGCCCGGGCGCACTACGCCCATGGCTCCTATGACGAGAGCGCGCGCTACTGCCGGATGAGCCAGGAGGCTGCGTCATCGGATGATGCGGTCTCGCAGGTGCTGTGGCGCGGCACCAGGGCAAAGCTGCTGGCCCGCGCCGGGGAGCTTGAGGCGGCCAGGGCGCTCGCCGACGAGGCGGTCCGCTTCGCGGACGCGACCGACTTTCTGATGATGCGCGGCGATGCGCTGACCGACCGGGCAGAGGTGCTGGCGGCGCTCGACATGCTCCAGGAGGCGGCCGCCGACCTGGCGGCGGCGACCGCGCTCTATGAGAGCAAGGGGATCTCCACGTCTGCCAATCCGGCCCTTCGGGCATTGGCGCTGGCCGGCGGCGGCGCCTGATCAGGAGCTGTCGGGGTTCACTGGGCCTGCGAAAGCGAGCTCGAGGGGAGAGCCGTCGACGTCGCGCGGACCGCAACCCGCCATCGCCACCACGCCCTCGGCGACGCCGTCGAGTCCCACTCTTTGCTCGATGTCGCGACCGTTGATCGCGAGGGTGACGAACGCGCCGAGCTTCAGGTCCGCGCTGACCAGGTACAGGGTTTGGCTGAGGTGCGCCGCGTCCATGAGGATGCCCGCGTAGGACCTGTCGTGGCGCCGGTACTTCCAGTGGTTGCGGTAATAGCGGGCGCTGAGCACGAACGACACGTGCGCGTCGCCGAAGAAGCTCTGGCCGGCCATGAAGGCCGTGGCGAGGCCGCGAGCCCGGCCCGCGTCGAGGGCCTCCAGGGCGACCAGCGAATGGTCACGGGCGTTGTAGTGGTAGATGCCGGGATCGACGCCCGCCACGTTGCTGACCACGGGATAGACCTCGACCGGATGCAGACCGCCCCCCGAGGGGCTGGTGCGCTTGATGCAGACGACGTCGGCGGTGTTCGTGGCATAGCCGTGGCAGCCGAACACGTATCGCAGGACCGTGTCCAGTTGCTCGACCGTCATGGGAGTGCCCATGTCAAACGCCCGCGTCGTACGTCTGGCTCTGAGCGCGTCATACAGTTGCCCGTCGCGCTCGATCGCCGGAAGGGCGAAGGCGGGGCCCGACGGGAAGTCCGCGAACGGCCCCGGGGGCGGGCCGTGGCGTTCGACCAGCGAGCGCGCCGCCTCCCGCGCGTTCGCGCGCAGCACCGACGTGTCGACCTCACCGTCGGCTCCCTCCACGCCGCTCCACTGCGTCATGTAGTGGTAGGCCGCGGCGTACACGTTCCACTCGTTGGCAGCCAGCGCCTCGTCGCGCTCGCGCAGCGCCGCGAGCCGGCCGTTGGCCCCGTCGGTGAGCACCAGTCCCTTGGCCGTCAGCGACCGCAGCGTCTCCCGATCCAACCCCTCGTCCGCGATCCACCGGGTTGCCGGCACCCGCGACACGGCCTCGAACTCCGCCGGCTCCAACCGGTGGCGCTCGCCGGTCAGCAGGGCCACGGCACGAACCCGCGCCGGCCCTGGCGGCGGCAGGTCACCCCGGAGCAGCGCCGCGGGGTCGAGCCGCAGTTCGTCCTCCAGGTAGTAGAAGGCGAATATGGTCCGCCGGACGTTTGCCATGCCCGCCCCGCCTACGGCATGAGGTAGCAGAGCCAGCGCGCCAGGTCCGGATCGCTGGCGTTCGAGTCGAGGATGTTGGAGATCTTCTCCTGCTTCTTGAGCAGCGTGATCACGGAATCCAGGTCCTCACGCGTGCCCGGTCTGATCATGTCCGTGTCGGGTATGCCGTACCTGCGGAGTTGCTCCGCTGTCGCCGGGGCAGGCTTACTGTTCGCGTCCTTCGCCGCAGACTTGATCTCCTCGAGCAGGTGGATGATGTCCCGCAGCGTCGGCGGCGGCGGCCCAGCGAGGAAGCCGACGATCGTCTCGACGTCCTCGCGAAATCTGGCCCCGTAATCGCCCCCAGAGGCGGGACTGCCGGCTGCGCTGCCGGCCGGGACTTGCGCTTCGGACGTCGCGGTCGCGCCCCCATTCCTCCTGCCCCGGCGCATCCTCACCGACACCTGGTCACGGGAGAATCGGGAGACGAAGTCGTCCTCCGGCGTGCCCGGCTGGCGGGGCGGCTTGGAATCCTGGTCCTTGAGCCGTCCGATTTGCAGATGGTCCGACATGGTTCCGCAGACCGGCTTCGGCGGCTCGGCCGGAGGTCGGTCAGGTGCCGCGGCATGCGCCTGCCAGACCGAGTTCTGAGGATCATGGGTGCGCCAGCTCAGGTACCCGCCGTCGCAGATCTCAAAGGGCGCCTTGATGGTGTCGAGGAAGGAGTAGCGTCGACCGGTGGGCCCGAACGAGTCGTAGTAGCAAGGTGTCACGAAGTCGGACACGGTGACGCCGTCAATTGTGTACGTCCGGGCATCCTCGACGGGATCGCAGGGCTCGACGAGGTAGTCCACCGCTCCCTGCGGCTTGAATGTCCGGTCAGCAGCGTCGCCGGATGCCCCTGGCCACGGATCCTCGCCCATGATCTCGTAGTACACATCGCGCAGGGACGGCGCACTCACCGTCAGCACGCCGGCAGGGTCCAGGACCATCTCCATGAGCTCGTGGCTCGCGGTCACTGACCAGTCGGCATCCAGGTGGACCAGTGCGAAGGGCCGGCCGTCGGCCGCGAGGTGAAAGCCGTGCTCGCCCCGAGGCAAAGGTTCGGGATGGAGGATGACCGGGAGGTACTGGGGCGGGACATCCTCGAGGCAGAGGAACGGCGTCACAACCGACGAGACACCCCATATGGGCCCGAAGTCCCGGGCGATCTGCGTCTGGAGGGCTGCGGCGACCCGAAGCAACTCCCTGTAATCGTCGCCTGGCGGCTCGTGGAGCTTCTCCAGAGGCACCAGCGCAACCTGTGTGGTCAGCATTTTGCATCAACTCCCATTCACCCGATCCGGGAACACTCCGGGAGTTCGCTCAGCCCGCAGGCACGGCGGGAATGTACGAGCCCCATTTGCCGTCGTCACACCGACATAGTGTGTGTACGACACCGCGCCCCAGTGTTACGGAACCGGGTTCGATTCCCACACTATGGGCGTAGCTACTCACATCTGACACTGCAAGTCAAGGCACCGACCTCACCTGGTTCACATCGCGGCCACCTCACGCGGCAAAAGCTGCCTATCGCTCACTATGCCTCGGCGGATTCTGTGCGTGTGACCCGCTTGGGGCCTCCCTGCGCCCCAGCGGGATCACACGCACCATCTCGGTGATCTAACCGGTCGCCCCACCGGTCGCCGCGATGATCACCAGCGCCCCCACGACCCCAAAGACGACGCCGAGAACGACGACAATGGCCACTGTCGCGACCAGCCGGCCGCCGTTGCCGTCCCGCCGCACGCGGGCATGATCCATCGGTCTCGTGTCACGCCACATCTCTCCTCTTGCGATGATCGGTGTCTGGTTGCAAGAGGGACTGAGGGGGTCCCGTGATACAGCGGCATCGGTCGCGATCCGCTAGATCTGTGTGATCGCCGTCCGCAACCTCGTCAACCTCAAGTCGGTCGCCAAGGGCTACGGCAGCCGTTCGGTCCTGCGGGACGTCACGCTGGGCATCAACGCGGGCGAGCGCATCGGCGTGGTCGGCGACAACGGCGCCGGCAAGTCGACCCTGCTGCGCCTGCTGGCCGGCGCGGAGGCGCCCGACGCGGGGTCGGCCACGCGCACGAGCGGGCTGCACGCCGCGCTGGTGAGCCAGCGGGTGGACCTGGATCTCGATGCCACGGTGGGTCGGGCGCTGGCCGGCGGGCGCCCCGATCACGAGTGGGCGCGCGACGCAGCGATCCGCGAAGTGCTGGACGGCCTGCTGGGCGGCGTGGCGGTGAGCCGCTTCCCCCGGGGGCTCGAGACGCCCGCGGGCGAGCTCTCGGGCGGCGAGCAGCGCCGCGTGATGCTGGCGCGCGCCCTGCTCCACGCGCCCGAGCTGCTCCTGCTCGACGAGCCGACCAACCACCTCGACGTCGAGGGGATCGCGTGGCTGGCCGCGTTCCTGGCCGGCCACCGGGGCACGCTGGCCGTCATCACCCACGACCGCTGGTTCCTGGACGCGGTCTGTGACCGCACCTGGGAGGTGGCCGACGGCGGGGTCCACCAGTACGACGGCGGCTACTCGGCCTATGTCCTGGCCCGGGCCGAGCGCGATCGCCAGGCGGCCGCGCGCGAGGACCGGCGCCGGCAGCTGGTGCGCAAGGAGCTGGCCTGGCTGCGCCGCGGGCCGCCCGCGCGCACGTCAAAGCCGAGGTTCCGCATCGACGCGGCCAACGCCCTCATCGCCGACGAGCCCCCCGCGCGCGACCCGGTGGAGCTCCTGCGCTTTGCCACCGCCCGGCTGGGCGACCGCGTCCTGGACGCGATCGACGTGTCGGTGGCCTACGGCGAGCGGCGGCTGCTGCAGCGCGTCACCTGGCGACTGGGACCCGGCCAGCGCGTCGCTCTCGTCGGCGCCAACGGCTCGGGCAAGACGACGCTCATCCGGCTGCTGGCCGGCGATCGCGCCCCCGACGCCGGCGAGGTGCAGCGCGGAGCCACCGTCCGGCTCGCCGAGCTCTCCCAGGACACCGGCGAGCTGCCCGCGGGCCTGCGCGTCGTGGAGGCGCTGGCCGAGGTGCGGGGGCGCGCGACGACGAGCGCGGGGGAGGAGCTGACGCCGGGCACGCTGGCGGAGCGGTTCGGCTTTCGCGGCGAGAAGCTGAGCACGCGCACCGACGACCTCTCCGGAGGCGAGCGGCGCCGCCTGCAGCTCATGCGGCTGCTGTTGGCCGAGCCCAACGTCCTGCTGCTCGACGAGCCGACCAACGACCTCGACATCGACACCCTGACCGCGCTCGAGGACCTGCTCGACGGCTGGCCCGGCACTCTGGTCGTCGTGACCCACGACCGGTACTTCGCTGAGCGCGTCTGCGACGACGTGTTCGCCCTGATGGGCGACGGCGGCCTGCGCCACCTTCCCGGCGGGATCGCGCAGTACCTCGAGCTCCGGGCGACCGCGACCGCGACCGCCGCGGCGGAGGCGCAGGCCGCGGTGGCTGCGTCGGCTGATGCCGACCGCCGGGGCCGCCCGGGCCGCCCGGCCGGAGCCCCGAGCCCCGGCGCCCAGCGCCGCGCCATTCAGAAGGAGCTGGCCCGGGTCGAGCGCGCGCTCGAGCGCGCCGAGCGCCGCGACGCCGAGCTACAGGCCGAGATGGCCGCCGCCGCCACCGATGCCGGGCGGCTGGACGAGCTCACCCGCGAGCTGGGCGGCGTCGCCGCCGACCGCGACCGCCTGGAGGCCTCCTGGCTGGAGCTCTCCGAGGCTTTGGAGCGCTGAGCCGCCGCGAACGCCGCGGGCGGCTGGCCGCCCTACCCGCTCTCCGGGGGATGTGCGATGCTCGGGCGCAGCCATGAGCTCGCGTGTCACCAGCCCGCTGCTGCTCGTCGGCAGCCTGCCCGCCGCCTCCACCGAGGCCGCCTTCCGAGCCGGTGCCGAGCTGTTCGGGGACCTCGTCTTCGCGCTGCCCGACGGCGAGACCGGCCCTCGCGCCGCGTGGGTGGGCTATGAGCGCGAGCAGCTGGCCCGGCCCAACCCCGACGTGGTGGTGGTCCAGGAGACCGAGTCGCCGACGGGCCGGCCGCGCCACGCCTACGAGACGCCGGTGTTCGGGATCCGCGAGGGCGTGAGCGCATTGCAGTTCGGCTCGTGGCCGCGCATCGATGACGCCATCAGCTCGTATGACGCGTTCCGGGCGCTGAAGGAGGAGGGGACGATCCCGGGCCATCTGCGCTTCCACGTTGGCCTGCCCTTCCCCTCGAGCGCGCTCAACGCCTTCAAGGCGGACTTCGCCGCGCACTACCCGATCGCCGAGCGGGGATTCGAGGAGCTGGTGGCGCGCGAGATCGGGCGGCTGACCGAGGCCATCCCGCCCGAGGAGCTGGCCATCCAGTGGGACTGCGCGTATGAGACGCAGGACATCGAGGGCGTTCTGGCGTGGACCTCGGAGGGCGCGTGGGAGCGCTTCGCCGGCCCGGTCACCCGGCTGACGCGGCTCATCCCCGAGGAGGCGCTGGTGGGCTACCACCTCTGCTACGGCACGTTCCCGGAGTGGCCGATGTACGAGGCGCGAGACTACGGGGTGCTCGTCCGGATGGCGAACTTCGCGGTCGCCAACTCCGGGCGCACCGTTGACTGGCTGCACCTGGCGGGTCCGCGCTACCTGCGCAGCGAGGACCGCAGCTTCTTTCGCCCGCTCGTCGATCTCGAGCCCGGACCGGCGCGCGTGTTCCTGGGGATCGTGCTCCCGATCGACGGCGTCTCGGGCCTCAGGCGCCGGCACGCCACGGCCTCGCGCTACCTCTCAGACTTCGGCGTGGCCATGTACTGCGGGTTCGGCCGCCAGCCCGGGGAGGACGGGGTCGAGACCATGCGCGAGCACGGTCGCGTCGTCCGCTCCCTGGGGTGAGGCAGCCAGCCGGGCGCACAGGGCGGCTACGACCTCCGGATCGAACTGCGACCCCGCGCAGCGGCGCAGCTCCGCGATCGCGTCCGGCAAGGTGCGGCTCGCCTGGTAGCAGCGGTCCGAGGTCATCGCGTCAAAGGCGTCGCAGACGGCGATGATGCGCGCGGCCAGGGGGATCGCCGTCCCGGCCAGGCCGTCGGGGTAACCCGTGCCGTCCCAGCGCTCGTGGCTGGCGCGGACCAGGCGCGCCACCGGCTGCAGCAAGGGATCGGCCTCGAGGATCCGCTCGCCGATAACCGGGTGCTGGCGCATGAGCCGCCACTCCGCGTCGTCGAGGGCGCCGGGCTTGTCCAGGACGGTGTCGGGGATGCCGAGCTTGCCCACGTCGTGCAGCTCGGCGGCGCGCAGCAGCTCGTCGAGCTGACCGCCGTCGAGGCCGAGGTCGCGCCCCAGGTCGCGCACGAGCTGGCCGACGCCGTGGACGTGGTCGTGCAGATCCGGAGTGCGCTCGTTGAGCACCCGCATGAGCACGTCGTGCGTGGCCGGCGGGGTGCTGCGGGTGGTGCGGACCTTCGCGGCGTACATGCGCTGGTCGGCCAGCTGCAGCGCGGCCGTGGTGGTCGCGGCCTCGTCCGGGATGATGGCCAGGCCGTGGGCGGCGCCGACGCTGAAGGTGTCACCCTGCTCGGTCAGCGCCGCGGTGGCCGACGCGATGAGCGGATCGTCGCGGTCGACGCGGCCGTCCAGGAGGAGGCAGAACTCATCGCCGCCCAGCCGGTAGGCCCGCCCGCGGGCGCCGACGGCGCTGCGCAGCGCCCCGCCGAGCCGGACCAGCAGGGCGTCTCCGGCGGCGTGACCGAAGGTGTCGTTGTAGCGCTTGAAGCCGTTGAGGTCGAAGAAGACCAGCGTTCGTGGGTGGTCGGGGTCGGCCAGGGCAAGGGCGACGGCGCCGTCGAGATCGCCGATCAGGGCGCGGCGGTTGCCGAGGCCGGTCAAGCCGTCGGTGACGGCGTCCTCCGCGCTGCGGCGCAGCATCCGCAGGTTGTCGGCGTAGGTGAGCAGCGCGCGCGCGGCGCCGACGACCAGGGTGGCCGCGGCGAGGGCGACGGCAACAGGCGTCACGTGGTTGAACGCCGCGTCGACGAGCAGCGCGAGTGCGGCGGTCGCCGAGAGCAGGGGCAGGAGAACGGCCTGGACGGTCACTCCGTTCGTCGCGACGCGGCGCCTCGCCGGCTGCCAGGCGGCGGCGGCGAACATCGCCATGGCCGCGGGCCACATCGTGTCGAGGATGCCTCCGGCCACGTAGCTGCCCTTGGCCGCCTGATAGGTGAAGATGAGGTCGGCGACGGAATCGAGCACCAGCGCGCCACCCAGCCACAGCCACACGCGGTCCGGGCGCCACGCCGCCAGCGCGAAGGCCATGGCCACGAAGACCAGCAGCGTCACGTCACCCAGTGGGTAGGCGAGGTTGACCGCGTCCTGGACAGCGTGCCCCTGGCTCATCGCCAACACTGTCGGCAGGATCAGCCCTGTGCCCACGGCGGCCATGGCCAGCGCCACCACGCCACCGTCGAGCCACTGCTCGGTGGCCACGCGGCCGCGGTGAGAGCGGATGAGCAGCATCAGCCCGGCGTACACGGACGGGTACATCGCCAGATACAGCCAGTCGGCGATCGACGGTGCGGGAGGATCGGCCAGGTTGTTGAGCCACACCGTCCAGACCAGGTCGCCGGCCGTCCAGGCCAACAGTCCGAACGCGATCAGGCCCCACGCCCACCGATCCTCTCTGCGCGACCAGACTCGGGCGGCGCAGATGGCGACGGCCAGGATCTCGGCGGCGGTGTAGACCCAGTTCTTGGCGAAGGCCTCCATGCCGGCGCCGCCGAAGCCCAGCAGGGCGTGCTCGGCGTGGAAGGCCACGGCGAGCCACATCGCGGCAAAGGCAAGGGACAGCGGGTGGAGTTGTCGTCGTGATGTGCGCATGGGACGGAATGGCGTCCCTGGGCCCGGTCCGTCGGGCGCCATCGACCTCCATATCGGCGCAACCGTGATGCAACTAAAACGCCGTTCGCGCCCACGTTGGGAGATGCCGGGCGGCGCCGACCGCCCGGCATCTTGAGCCCCGGCCCCATCCTGCCCGGGAGACGTCCCCCTAGACGGGGGGAGCCGGCTCCCGGGCAGGACGCGCGTCAGTTGTGATTGAACGCCGCCACCATCGGGTTGGTTCCGGTGTAGATGCCGGTGTAGTTCGGGTACCAGACCCAGAAGTGCAGGGTGATCAGGCGCGGGTGCCAGAAATTGAACTTCGCGCCCGAACCCGGTGCCCTGGCAGCGCACTTCGACTGGGCGTCCGCGAACACCACGGTGCCGTCGTCGTAGTGGCAGGCCGCTCCGAACACCCCGTACTGCGCGCCCGGCAGTGGCGGCTTGGCCGGCATCGATGTGAACACCCATTCCAGCGCCGCCAGCTCCCAGCCCCCGGCGGTGTGCTCGTAGACCAGGATCGGCGGCTTACGCACGTCAAAGCCGGTGATCTTGGGGTTGATGAAGTGATAGCCCATGTTGGGGATCATCTTGGTGAGGATGCGGTAGCCGGCGGTCTTGGCCCGGGCCAGGCTGGTGGCATACCTGGCTGTCGCCAGCCGGGCGGCGACGAGGTCGGCGGTCATCGCCGGGCCGCCGGTGGCAGCGGCGGCGGCGGGTGCTGCGGGGTCGGGCGGGGTGGTAGCGGACGGCGCCGTGGCGGCCGGCGCCGCGTTGGATCGGCCGGCGCTCCGGTTGGGCTGGCCCCAGGCGGACGCGGTGACTCCGATCACCACGCTGACCACCGCCGCGACCAACATGCCTGCAATCAACGTGCGACGCATGAGGTGCTCCTTGCTGTGAGAGGTGCGGTCGTTGTGCGGGGACCAACCTAAGAAGCCGCGGGGCTGATCGCATCGGGAGGACTGCCCATGTTGCGCTGCCGCGATCCCTATCTTGGGCGGAGGTTCTGTCAATGGCCCCGCGCCGGTTCCAGGCGCCGGCCCGAGCGGATCGAGTTCGTGATCCGCTCAGACCGGCTGGCGGTGGCTAGACCGGCTCGCTGACCGCGGCGGCGATCAGCTCCCGCAGGCCGAACGTCCCGCCGGCATTGGCCAGCGTCGTGTCCGGCATGAACAGCGGGTCGACGTTGAGGAACGAGCTCGGGTCGGCGAGCATGAGGCCTGCGAACGTCTCGGCGACGATCCGGCCGCCCACGGGTCCCAGACGGCGGCTGGAGATGGTCTGGGTGCCGTCAGTGGTGGCAAACGGGATGTCCACCGCCTGGGTCTCGGCCAGGACGTACGTCCACAGCGGGCAGTTGCCGGCGAAGGCCGGCCCGCCGAGAGTGGGGTCGAGGATCGAGCCCTTGATGTCGGCAGGGTCACCGGTGAACTTGCCGATCTTGATGTCGGCGTCGGCCATCGGCGCGAGGCCCATCGCTCGCGCCACCGCCTGTCCGCTGGGCAGGCGCAGCCGCCAGCCGCGGAGCAGGTTGCGCGCCGGCAGCGACGGTGGCGGGTCGCTGGCCACGCGCAGTGGCAGGTCCTTGAGTGGGTCGACCAGGGAGGTGTCGATCTTGTAGGCCAGCTGGGTGCGCTGGAGGTTGCCCGAGGACCCCGCCGCGCCCGCCTCGGCGGGGTTCCCGTAGGGCCGGGCCTCCAGGTCGATGAACCGACCCCAGTCGATTGCCCACTGTGACGGGAACTCGGTGAAGCCGCCCAGCGCGGGCGCGTTGGGAGCGCTCGGGAAGGCGAAGATCGGCAGCGGAGCGATCTCGTCGTTGAGCCGGTAGGCCGGGCGGATCATCGAGTGGCCGAACCGGTACGCCGCCGCGGAGAACTCCAGCGGCATGATCGGGTTGCCCGGGTCGAAGAAGTCTACGGTCGGCGGGTCGACGATCACGTTCGTGCCGGTGACGACATGCGGCAGCACCTGGGCCAGCACGGACTTCGAGACGACGGTGGGCAGGAAGTCGTTGAGCACGACCCACTGGTAGTGGAAGCGGACCAGGCGCTGCACCTCGGCGAACGCCATGCCCGGGTTGCGGGTGGCCACGACGTTGTGGAAGCGCAGCATGAGCCCCTGGAACTGGGAGACGATCACGTTCTCGTCGTTGCGGGGCTCGCCGATGATCGCGCGGTGGGAGCTCGGATCGCCGCCGCTGCCGTTGCTGCGGGGCAGGTCACGGGCGCTCAGCACGGTTCCCAGCCCGCCGCCGGTGAGCGGTCGCCCCAGCAGGAAGGTGCGACCGCCGGAATAGAGGTAGGGCTGGTCGTCGGGTCCGCGCCCATAGACGTCATCGAGGTCGAATCGAGGCGTCCGGAAGTCGACGAGCGCATCCGGGTCGTCCTGGCGCGCCAGGCTGCTCACCGGGTCAAAGGTGAGGTCGTGATCGATGAACTGGCCGAGATAGGTGTAGGCCGCGGGGAAGCCGGATTCCTCGTTGTCGGGACCGTCTTTGGGGGGATCCTCGCTGGACACCATCGCGCGCCCCAGCCGCTTGAGCGCCGCCTCCGATTGGGCATCGGTCGCGCCGAAGTCGGCGGGTCCGAGCGCCGCGAACAGGCGCCCGAAGCGCCCGCCGGTGGCCGGCGAGCCACCGGTCAGCGACAGCCCTCGGATGCGCGTGCCGTGCGGATTGGGCGGAGGCGACGCGAGGGCGGCCGTACGGTGCTCGATCCGCGCCTGTTCATCGGGTGTGATGGCGGCCTCCGGGCCGCCGTTGGTCACGACCGTCTTGTGAGGGATGCTCTCGGTTGCCATGCGGACTCCTCGCTGGTGGGTTCACCCCAGCCCGGCGGCGACCGGAACACGGCATGCGGCGGCGGGCACGATGACCGGCGGCGACCCACCTCGGTCACGGCACCGGCGAACGCGCTTGGCTGCGCTAGAAGGAACATCTCACCCCGCTCGATCGAGAGCGCATGCTGAGCGCTCGTAAGCCCCGGTCCGGGCTGCTGACGCGGCACCGCCCCGACGGCGCCACTCGGCGATCTTAGGCAGCCCGAATGTGGCCTGTCAAGTCGCTCCAGCGGACGGAAATCCGGCCATTCGCCCCAGCGATGCTCAACATGAAGCCGGCGGGGACCGATGGCCCAAACGTGCTCGATGCTCCCCTTATCCGCGACGACCAGGTGCGTCCGGCCCCCGACGAGACCGTGCGGTTGCGCACGCTCGTCGCCTCTCACAACCGCTTGCACGAGCTCATCGCGCGCGACGCGCCACTGGGCGACGTCCTCACCGAACTGGCCCATGGCATCGAGGAGTACGAGCCGTCCGTGTTGGCATGCGTGGTCCTGCTGGACCGAGAGTCGAGCACGCTGCACCCGGGCGCCGGCCCCTCGCTGCCGCCGCACTGGCTCGAGGCCATCGATGGGGTGGTGATCGGGCCCAACATCGGCAGCTGCGGGTCGGCGGCGTGGTCGGGAGAGATCGTCATCAGCCACGACATGGGCACGGACCCGAAGTGGGCGCCGATCCGCGAGTTCGCCGACAGCTGCGGCCTGCGGCATTGCTGGTCGATGCCGATCAAGAGCGCCGATGGGCTGGTGCTCGGAACCTTCGCCCTCTACGGCCCGGAGCCGCGGGCGCCCGGCCCCGAGCACATCGCCCTCATGGAGGACGGGGCTCGCCTGGCCGGGATCGCCATCGAACGCGGGCGGACGATGGAGCGGCTCATCCAGGACGCCCGTTATGACGCGCTGACCGGGCTGCCGAACCGCCGCGCGATCTTCGAGCGCATGGAGCTGGCCCTGAGCCGCGCCCAGGCGCCGGGCAAGGTGGCGGCGCTGTTCGTCGACCTCGACGGGCTCAAGCGGCTCAACGACACGCTCGGCCACGACCGGGCCGACGAGATGATCCGCGAGGTCGCCCATCGGCTGCCTGCGGCGTTGCGCGCCGGAGACTTCGTCGGCCGCTTCGGCGGCGATGAGTTCGTGGCCATCGCCGAGGGGATCCCCGATCCCGACGAGGCGGCTGCGTTGGCCACCCGGCTGCTCGAGGTCATCTCGGCGCCGCTGCGGGGGCTCGACGGCACCGTCGTCACGGCGAGCGTGGGGATCGCACAGGTGGACGGCGACCTCGATGCCCCCGAGGCCATCCGCCGCGCCGACACCGCCATGTACCGGGCCAAGCACGCCGGCCGCGACCGCTACGCCTTCTTCGCCCGCCGCGAGGAGGCGCCGCCGGAGCGCCGTCGTATCGCGCTGGCACGCGACCTGCGCGAGGCCGAGACCCGCCACGAGATGACGCTCGCCTTCCAGCCGGAGTTCGATCTGGCCACGCGCGAGATCGTCGGCGTCGAGGCGCTGAGCCGGTGGACGTCCCCGGTCCATGGCGAGGTGTCGCCGCGGGAGTTCATCCCGCTGGCCGAGAACGCGGGGACGATCGTGCCGCTGGGAGCCTGGGCGCTGCGCGAGAGCTGCGAGATCGTTGCGCGGATCGCCGAGCTCACCGGACGCCGGCTCGAGCTGGCGGTCAACGTCTCCGGGCACCAGCTGTCCAAGCGCGGTTTCGCGCAATCCGTGCACCAGACGCTGGCCCACGCGGGCCTGCCCGCCGAGCTCCTCGGCCTGGAGATCGCCGAGTCGGCCCTGGGCCAGGACGACGAGCTGGCCGCCCGCAGTCTCGAGGGGCTGCGCTCCCTCGGCGTGCGGCTGGTCATCGATGACTTCGGCGCCGGCACCGCGTCGCTGCTCGGGCTGGGACGGCGCCCCGTGGACGGGATCAAGCTCGACCGCCGATTCGTGGAGGGTCTCCCCGAGGACGAGGCAAGCTTCGCGGTCGTCGCGGCGCTCAGCGGCATCGGGACCGCTCTGGGCGCGACGGTGACCGCCAAGGGCGTCGAGACCGACGCCCAGCTCGTATCCCTGGCCGCCATGGGATGCGCCCGCGTTCAGGGGTTCCTGCTGGCCGAGCCGATGAGCCCGAGCGATCTCATCGCGTGCCTGCGCACGCCGGTCACGGAGAGACGTCCTCGAAGCGCCGTGCCCGCGTCTTGAGCGTGAACTGGGCGATCACGGCGGCGACGACGAGGAACCCGGACACGAGCAGGAATGCGCCGAGCACGCTCATGTGTGGGATCCGGGGGGCGATGAGGAGCACGCCGATCCCGCCGCCGAGATGGCCCAGCCCGTCGACCAGGCCAAATCCGGTGACTCGGGCGCGTGTGGGGAAGCTCTCCGCCGACAGCGCGTAGGTCATGGGCACCCACACGTTGAAGCCGAAGAACACGACCGCCATGCCGATGAAGGCAATGGCGCTGCTCGTGCCGGCCTCGGCCACGAGGACGGAGCCGATCACCGTGATGACCGCGCCGATCGGCAGCCACAGCTTGCGCTCGAGCCGCTCGGCGTAGCGGACGGCGAACAGCGCGCAGGCCAAGAAGCCGAAGGCGCCCACGGCCTGGATCACGCCGGCCTCCGGCGGCGGGTAGTGCAGTGAGGTCAGCAGGGATGTGCCGCCGGCGGAGAACGCGAACACCGTCACGTAGGCAAAGAACCACACCGAGACCAGGACCAGCACTCGCTTCACGTAGGTCGCGTTGCCCAGCACGTGCCGGAACGACACGTAGCCGGCGGGGGCCGGCATCTCCACCGGGACGTCGTCTGGAACAGGGGGCAGCGGGGCGCGCCGCGACGCCCGCTCCTCCATCTCCGCCACGACCCGGTCGGCCTCGTCCACGCGCCCCTGTCCGACCAGCCAACGGGGCGACTCGGGGAGCTCGAAGCGCAGGGCGATGGCGATGAGGGCCAGCACGGCGCCGATCGCGTACATCCACCGCCAGCCGTTGTCGAACCCCGGTCCGGCCTGGGCGAACGGCAGGCCATGAGGCCACGGCGTCGCCGGGGTGGTCAAGAACAGGCCCAGCCAGATGCCCAGCAGCGCCCCCAGGGCTGAGTTGACGAAGATCACCGATGTCCATTTGGCGCGATTGCGGCGCGGAGCCACCTCACCGACATAGGTGTTCACGATCGACAGGTCGGCGCCGACGGCCATCCCGGTGAGCACGCGCGCCAGCACGAAGTTGGTGTAGTCGGGTGCCAGCGCGTTCCACAGCGACCCCACCCCCGTCAGCAGCATTGTCACCAGCAGCATGTTGCGCCGACCGATCTTGTCCGACACGGGGCTGAGCAGCAGGGTGCCGATGACATAGCCGGCAAGGTTGAGCGCGATCGGCACCCGGATGGTGTTGAGCGCGTTCTCCGGGGTGCAGCCCCGCTTGAGAGCCACGCAGCTCTGGATGAACGACACGTTGATGTCGAACACGTCATAGAAGGTGAAGAGGAAGCCGATCCCGATGATGCCCACGAACAGCAGCGGCATCGACCACACATCCAGCCGGTCGAGCCGCGCCAGGACGCGCTGCGCCGCGTCCGTGCCGGAAGGTGGGCCACCGCTGCCAGGCCTCATGCCCCGGCGGCGAACGTCGATGGCGCCAGTCAGAGCGCCGGAGTGTGTCTCGGCCATGTCGCTTCCTCCGCTCAGTCTGCGCGTCAGCCCTGCCGCGCCGGCCTCTACGGCCTGGATCGCATCCGTTGGTTAAAGGCTTACCCACGCCGCTGGATTTCGAACAGACGGGCGCACAGCGAACCGGACGTATTCGACTCTTTGATCATGGGTGATGGCGCGGCGGCTGAGAGCTCGCGGGCTCCGGCGTTGGTGGAGGCCGCGATCTGGCGATGCGCCTCGCAGCGGGGGCGCGCTGGCGCCGCTGCACCCGCGCGGTCTCAGGCGACCCAGCGAACGTCGGCCGGACCGGCCGGCGAGCGTGAGCTGAGCGCCTGCTCGGCGGCCGCCAGCCGGCGGACGGCTTCGACCAGCCGCTCCGGGGGCTGGGTGAACGGCAGCCGCAGCCGCCGCTCGAAGCCTCCGTCGACGCCGAAGCGCGGCCCGGGAGCGACCCGGACGCCGTGGGCGGCCCCCCGCGCCGCCAGCGCTGACGCGGTGGTCCGGTCGGGGAGCTCCACCCAGAGCGCCATCCCGCCCGCGGGCCGGCGCACCCGCCAGTCGGGCCGCTCGGCGGCCACCGCGTGCAGGAGCGCATCGCGCCGCTCGCGCAGCCACAACCGCCGGGCGGGGAGCAGGGCGTGCAGGCAGCGCAGGACCTCAACGGCCATGAGCTGGTCGAGGATCGGACTGCCGACGTCCTGGCCGGCGCGGGCGAGGGCCAGCCGCCGCACCAGCTGGGGGTCGCCGCGCAGCCACCCGGTGCGCAGTCCGCCCCACACCGGTTTGGACAGCGAGCCGACGGCGAGCACGCCGGTGCCCGGATCGCCGGCGGCCACCGAGGGCACGGGTACGTGGAGGTCGCGGCCGTCGGCCGGCCCGAGCACCAGCTCGGCGAGGCTCTCATCGCTGACCAGCAGCGTCCCCGCGGCCCGGGCGGCCCGGGCAAGGGCGGCGCGCTGGGCGGCCGAGGCCCAGAACCCCGTCGGGTTCTGGAAGTCCGGGATGACGTAGCCGAGCACGGGGCGCGCGTCGCGCAGCGTCGCTCGCAGCAGCGGCAGATCCCAGCCGTCGTCGCCCACCGGAACCGCCACGGGAACGCAACCGTGGGCCCGGACGGCGTCGAGCGCCCCGGGGTAGGTAGGGGTCTCCAGCAGGACCCGATCGCCGGGGCGGGCGAAGGTGCGCAGCGTGAGGTCCCAGGCGTGCAGGGCGCCCTGGGTGACGAGCACCTGGCCGGGCGCGGTGGCCAGGCCGCGGCCGCTGAGATAGGCGGCGATGGCGGCGCGCGCGGCCGGCAGCCCAAATGGCTCATAGCCGTGACCGCCGAGCTCCTGGGCCAGGTCGGCCGCCGCCCGCAGCCCCAGCTCGGCGAGCTCGGGCGGGGCCGGCAGGTTGGCCAGCGTGAGGTCGATCATGTCGCCCGGGGGCGGCTCGGGCTCGTCGGGGCGGTCCTTGGGCAGGGGAGGCGACGTGATCCAGCTGCCGCGTCCGCGGCGAGAGGCCAGGTAACGCTGACGGCGCAGGACATCCAGCGCTGCGGTGACGGTGTTGCGCGACACCCCGAGGGCGAGGGCGAGCTCCCGCTCGGAGGGCAGGCGGGTATAGGGCGGCAGCCGCCCCTCCACGATCAGCCCGCGCAGCGCCCCGGCGAGCGCCGGATAGGCCACGTCCCCGCCGCGCCATTCGCCCAGCAGGCGCACGAGGTGGGGGGTGGCCAGCCGGCGCAGGGCCACCACGGTGCCATCATCTGCAGATTGGCCCTGTCTGGATGGTGCCAAGTCTGGCAGTCTATTCGGCATGCCCGACCTCGTGGCGCGCTTCTCGCCCGCTCGCCTGCTCCGCCTGCTCGCCCCCATCCCGCCCGATCGCCACCTGCGCCGCTTCTCGCAACTGGCCGCGGGGCTCGTCCTCTACGGAGCGACCGCGTCGATGCTCGTGCTCGCGGGGTTGGGGTTGGACCCGTGGGACGTGTTTCACCAGGGGATGTCGCGCACCTTCGGGCTGGGCATCGGTACCTGGGCCATCATCGCCAGCGTGCTCGTGCTCGTCTGTGGATGGGTGCCGCTGCGTCAGCGCCCGGGCATCGGGACCATCACCAACGCCGTCGTGGTGGGGCTGGTGATGGACCTCATCCTCTCGGTGGCGCATCAGCCCCACGCCCTGTGGGCCCGGATCGCTCTCCTCCTCGCCGGCGTGGTCGGCAATGGATTCGCCACGGGCTTCTATATCGGCGCCGGACTCGGCCCGGGTCCGCGCGACGGCCTCAGCACCGGCATCGCGGCGCGCGGGCATTCGATGCGCGTCGTGCGCACCACGATCGAGGGATCGGTCCTCGTCACCGGGTTCCTGCTGGGCGGCGCCGTGGGCGTGGGCACCGTCCTGTACGCGGTGGCCATCGGCCCGATCACCCACCACACCATTCCCGCGCTGGCCATCGGGAGGCGTCGGGCGCGCGCGCGGACCGGCGCGGGCGCGGGGACTCCGCTCTCGCGGGCGGCGGCCAAGGTCCCGGAGTGAGCCGTCGCGTGCGCTGGAGCCAGCGGACATAGCGGCCGACAGAGGACGTGCCGATGCCTCGCTGGTCCAGGGGGTGGTGCCACACGCGCGCTACAACCAGACCTGAGAAGGAGACATGGCCGCGATGACCATCAAGACGTTCGGTCCGGTGGACGAGCGCAGCCTCGACCAGCTGACGCGATGCATGGCCGCGGGCGACGCCGACCACGGCGTGCTGTGCGCCGACCATCACCCGGGCTACAGCCAGCCGATCGGCGGCGCCATCGCCTACGAGGGCCACGTGTCGCCGTCCGGGGTCGGCTTCGACATCGGCTGCGGCAACAAGGCGGTGCAGACGGAGCTGACGCGGGCCGATCTCGACGCCCGGGGCGGGGTCCAGGCGATCATGGAGCGGATCACGCGGCGGATCTCGTTCGGGATGGGCGTCCCGGCGCGCGAGCGTGTCGATCACCCGGTGCTCGACCGCATCCGTAACGCCGATTTCGCGCCTCAGCGTAAGCTCGCCGGCCTGGCCGAGTCGCAGCTGGGCACGGTGGGCTCGGGCAACCACTACGTCAACCTCATGGAGGACGAGGAGGGACACGTGTGGGTGGGCGTGCACTTCGGCTCGCGGGGCTTCGGCCACAAGACGGCGTCGGGCTTCCTGGCGCTGGCCCAGGGCCTGGCCTTCGACGGCCGGGCCCACGAGGGGGAGATGGACGCTCCGCCGATGCTGCTCGAGCTGGGCAGCGAGCTGGGCGAGGCCTATATCGCGGCGATGCAACTGGCCGGCGAGTACGCGTACGCCGGGCGCGATGTCGTGGTCTCCAAGGTCCTGGAGCTCCTCTCCGCAGCGGCGGTCCACGAGGTCCACAATCACCACAACTTCGCCTGGCGCGAGGAGCACGGCGGGCGCACCTACTGGGTCATCCGCAAGGGGTGCACGCCCGCGCAGCCGGGCCAGGAGGGGTTCGTCGGCGGGTCGATGGGCGACGAGTCGGTGATCCTCGAGGGCGTCGCGTCCGACGAGGCGTCAGACGCGCTCTTCTCCACCGTCCACGGAGCCGGCCGCGTGATGAGCCGGACGCAGGCCGCGGGTCGGGTTCGGCGCCGCAAGCGATGGGCGTGCAGCCAGCGCGATTGCGATCGGCTGTTCACGTCTCCCGATGCTCGCTGCCCGGAGCATCCCGGCTCCCGGATGATGAAGACGTGGGTGGAGGAGCGCGTCAAGCCCGGCGCGGTCGACTGGCCCGCCGTGCAGGCGCGCCTGCGCGACCAGGGCATCGTGCTCGTGGGCGGCGGCGCCGACGAGGCACCGGAGGTCTACAAACGCCTGCCCGATGTGCTGGCGGCCCACGCAGGCTCGATCCGCGTCACCCACACGCTGCGCCCGCTCGGCGTCGCCATGGCCGGCCGTGACGTGCACGACCCCTACAAGGACTGAAAGACATGGGGCCTGTGTGCCGCTTCTCACAGCGCGCCCGCCACCGGGGAGTGAAGATGCCCGAGAGGGCGCATGCTGCACACGAGGGCGCAGCAGCACGGACAGAAGGGGGCAACATGTCGACCTGGACGACGCAGACGACGTGCAATGGAACGCCGGACGACGTACTGGAACTGCTCACCGAGCCGGGCGCGATCGCGCGCTGGTCGCCCGTGCCGTTCAAGCTGGTCGACGTCGACCAGGATCGGCTGTCGGCCGGTGACCGCGTCCGCGTGCGCGGCGAGCTCGCTGGCCGCGGGGTCGAGTTCCTCGTCCACGTGGCCAAGGCGGGCAACGGCCATCTGGCCCTGACCGCGAGCGGTCCGATTCGGATCGACGTCGAATACCGCGTCACCGGCGATGACGGCGGCAGCAGCCTGCGCGCGCGCATCGGAGTCGCGGGCAGCGGCCTGTTCGGGCGCGTGCTCGCCGGCGCCACCGACGCCCTGTTGGCGGCAGGCGCGTTGCGCGCGGCCGTCGCCCGCATCGCCGACGAGCTGGAGCCGGCCGCGCTGGCGGCCTGACCGCCTCAGACAGGCGTCAGCCGGCCGGCGCCGGACCTAGGTGAAGGCTGAGATCCCGGTCAGGTCCCGCCCGAGGATCAGCGACTGCACCGAGTCGGTGCCCTCGTAGGTGTCGACGATCTCCAGATCGGTGAGGTGGCGGGCGACGTGGTTTTCGAGCAGCAGGCCGTTGCCGCCCATGATGTCGCGCGCCTCCGAGCAGACGAGCTTGGCCTTGCGGACGTTGTGCAGCTTGGCCAGCGATGACATCGCTCCGCTCGCCGCACCGCTCTCCTGCAGCTGGGCCAGGCGAAAGCAGATGAGCTGCATGGCCGTCGTCTCGGCCACCATCGTCGCCAGCTTGGCCTGCACGAGCTGAAAGCCGGCGATCGGCTGCCCGAACTGCTCTCGTTCCGCGGCATACGCGACCGCGGCCTCGACGCCCGCCATCGCGTGGCCGACACATTCCCACGCCGCTCCGCCCCGGGTCTGATCGAGGACCCGCGTGGCGTCCTCGAACGTGCGCGCGCCGGCGAGTTTGTTCTCCGCGGGGATGCGGACGCCAGACAGCGCGATCTCGGCCTGCCAGACCGCGCGCTTGCCGATCTTGCCGCCGATGACCGTGGCCGGGTCAAAGCCGGGCGTGTCCTTCTCCACCACGTAGGCGCCGACGTCGCCCTCCTCGTCGCGCGCCCAGATGATGACCAGGTCCGCAAACGACGCGTTGCCGATCCAGCGTTTGGCGCCATT
The DNA here is from genome assembly GCA_036497165.1 of Solirubrobacteraceae bacterium. GTDB lineage: Bacteria > Actinomycetota > Thermoleophilia > Solirubrobacterales > Solirubrobacteraceae > Palsa-465. The sequence continues at coordinate 2,351 of DASXJW010000194.1, read as the reverse complement.
GAGCACGTACTCCCCGCCGTCGCAGCGTGCCGTCGTCTCCAGCGACACGGAATCCGAGCCGTGGCGGGGCTCGGTCAGGCCGAACGCGCCGACCATCTCCAGCCTGGCCATCGCCGGCAGCCAGCGCCGCTTCTGCGTCTCGGATCCGAGCATGGAGATCGACCCCATCGCCAGCCCCGCGTGCACGCCGAAGAACGTGTTCAGGCTGCCGTCGGCGCGGGCCAGCTCACGCGCCACGACGCCCGCGCCCAGCCGCGACAGTCCGGGGCAGCCGTAGCCCTCGATCGTCGTTCCGGCGACCCCGAGCGCCGCCAGCTTGGGCACCAGCTCGAAGGGGAACTCGGCCCGCTCCCAGTAGTCGTTGATGACGGGCAGGACCTCGGTCTCCCCGAAGGCCCGCACCCGGTCGCGCAGGGTGCGCTCCTCATCGGAGAGCAGATCGTCGAGCCGGTAGTAGTCGGCAGCGACGGCGGCGCGGTCGAGATCGGCGTCGGCGGTCATCGCGGTAGGTCCTACCCGCTGTAGGCTGGCGCTCACCGCCGGCCACGTCTCACGCGATGGAGGAACCACCATGGATGCCGTCAACCGCCAGGTCCGCCTGGCCGCCCGCCCGGCCGGCCTGCCCAAGCCGAGCGACTGGGACCACACGCAGGAGCCGGTGGGGGAGCCGGAGGACGGCGAGGTCCTCGTCCGCGTCAAGTACCTCTCGTTGGATCCGGCGATGCGCGGATGGATGAACGAGGGGCGCTCGTACGTCCCGCCGGTCGGCATCGGCGAGGTGATGCGTGCCGGCGGCTGCGGTGAGGTGGTGGCCTCCCGGCATCCGGGCTTCGCGCCTGGCGACCACGTCACCGGGATCACCGGCATCCAGGAGCTCGCCGTCCTGCCCGGTGACGGGCTGATCAAGGTGGATCCCGACCTCGCCCCCCTCCCGGTGTACCTGGGAACCCTGGGCGTGCCGGGGATGACCGCATACTTCGGGCTGCTGGAGATCGGCAAGCCCAAGGCGGGCGACACGGTGGTCGTTTCGGGCGCGGCCGGCGCGGTCGGGAGCGTCGTGGGCCAGATCGCCAAGATCAAGGGCTGCCGCGCCGTCGGGATCGCCGGTGGGGAGGAGAAGTGCCGCCACGTCGTCGAGGAGCTGGGGTTCGATGCGGCCATCGACTACAAGTCCGAGAATGTCCTTGAGGCCCTGCGCCGGCACTGCCCCGGTGGGATCGACGTCTACTTCGACAACGTCGGCGGCGAGATCCTCGACGCCGCCCTGGCCTGCCTGGCCCGGGGCGCGCGGATCCCGCTGTGCGGCGCGATCTCGCAGTACAACGCCACCGAGGGCATGCGCGGGCCGGCCAACTACATGTCGCTGCTGGTCAACCGGGCGAGCATGACCGGCTTTTTGGTGTTCGACTTTGCCGACCGCTACGCCGAGGCGGCCGCGGAGATGGCGGGATGGATCCAGGAGGGCCGGCTGAAGTCCTTCGAGGACGTCGCCGGCGGCGGCGTCGAACGGTTCCCCGAGACGCTCCTGCGCCTGTTTCGGGGCGAGAACCTGGGCAAGCTCGTGCTCGAGGTCGATCCCGGCTAGCGCGCCGTTTGCCGCGGCCGCGCGGCCACCGCAACCACGTGAGGTGTGACGGGTTAGCACCATGGGGGCTGGAAATTTTGCCTGGCTCCTGGCAGGATCAAAAAAGAGGACCGCTACGACCGGGGGACCAGGATGCCGGGGATCACCAGGCTGATTGACGTGCGCGCTGCGCTGGCAGCGCTTGGATTGGCGGGGCTCGCGGCGCTCGCCGTGGCCATCGTGACGCATCTGCCGGCGCCCGCGCCAAGCGTGCCAGCGACCCATGCCACCACCGGGCTGAGCCGCCTGCAGACGCTGCCGCTCCAGGCCCAATCGGTGATCTCCTCGACCATCGGCGGCGACAGCCGCGCCTACGCGGCGCGCCACACGGCGAGTGGCTGGCAGCTCAGCGGTGGCGGCGTGCGCGCCGACCTTCGCGCGGGCACGCCGACGCTGGCGGCGGCCGGCGGCACGCTGTCCATGTCGCTCGCGGACGCTCCCGCGCCGACCTCGGTCACCGCGCATGGCAACCGGGTCACGCTCACGCGGCCTGGCATCCGCGAGTGGTACTCCGCCGGCCCGCTCGGAGTCGAGCAGGGCTTCACGCTGTCGCGCCGGCCCGCCGGGTCGGAACTGACGCTCAACATCAGTGGCGGGCTGCGGCCGCAGGTCGCGTCGTCTGGCATCACCTTCCTGGGCGCGCATGGCCTCGCCGTGCTCCGCTACGGCGGCCTGACCGCCGTCGACGCCCGCGGACACCGGCTCGCCAGCAGCCTCGCGCTCCGCG
>DASXJW010000193.1:0-11270 GCA_036497165.1 Solirubrobacteraceae bacterium | reverse complement strand
GGCGAGCTGGGCCATCGCATCGAGGATCTGGGGCTGATCGTCATCACCCACCAGCACATGGACCACCTCGGGCTGCTGGAGATCATCGCGCGGCGCTCGGGCGCGGAGGTGGCCGCGCTGGATGCGCTCGGCCCCTATCTGGAGGACTTCAGCGCCAGCGCCGCCGCCGACGACGAGTTCTCGATGGCCGTGATGCGCCGCCACGGCGTCCCCACCGAGCTGGCCACCGCCCTGGGCTCGGTGGGCGCGGCCTTCCGGGCCTTCGGCTCCAGCGGGCACGTCACCGCGCCGCTGCGCGATGGCGGCGAGGTCACCCTGCGCGACCGGACGCTGACCGCGCTGCACCGGCCCGGGCACAGCCCGTCCGACACGATCTTCTGGGATGAGCGGCGGGCGATCCTCATCGCCGGCGACCATCTTCTGGCCCGCATCTCGTCCAACCCGCTCATCTCCCGGCCGCTGAAGGGTCCCGCGGGAGACGGCGGCCCGGACCGACCGCGCGCGCTCATCGACTACATGGACTCCCTGCGACGGACCCAGGCCCTGGCCGCCCAGCTCGTCCTCGGCGGCCACGGCCCGCCGATCAGGCATCACGCCGCGCTCATCGACGAGCGCTTCCGCATGTCCGAGCGCCGCGCCGCCAAGCTGGCGCGCCTCCTCGACGACGGGCCCCAGACCGCCTATGACCTCGCCTCGCGCATGTGGGGCAACGTCGCCGTCACGCAGGCCTTCCTGACGATCTCCGAGGTCCTGGGGCACCTCGACGTGCTCATCGCCTCCGGCACGGTGAGCGAAGACGCCTCCGGGCCGGTCACCCGCTTCTCCGTCACCGATCCGTAGAAACCACGGCTCCAGGGCGGCCTCCCGGCTGCCGATGAGGACCGCAGACATGTGTGACCGCCGAGCGCACGGCGGGGACTCGGAGGCGGGGGCATCGTCTCAGACCAGCTCCGCCGAGCCGCCACGACCTGATTACCACGGCCTGCTGGAACGGGTTCCGGCCATCCTGTACACCGCCGACGCGGGCGGCGAGGGACGCTGGCACTACGTCAGCCCCCAGATCGAGGAGATCCTGGGCTTCACCCCGGCGCAATGGTGCGCCGACCCCGGCATGTGGGCGAGCCGGCTGCACCCCGGCGACGCCGCACGGGTCCTCTCCCGCGAGGATGCCTTCGCCGGCGGAGCCGCGCTCCCGGCCGCCCCGGGCGAATACCGGCTCCTGCATCGCGACGGCCATCCCGTCTGGGTCCGCGACGACGCGCTGTTGGTCGAGGGCGCCGACGGCGTCAAGCGGTGGCACGGCGTGATGTCCGACATCACGGCGCAGAAGGACGCCGAGGCCGAGCTTCAGCGGCGCGCGGCCCAGCAGGCGGCGGTGGCGCGCCTGGGCGAGCACGCTCTGGAGGGGGCAAGCCTGGCCGACCTCATGCAGGAGGCGGTGAGCGCGGGGATCGAGCTGCTCGGGGTCGAGGTGGGCGCAGTCGTGGAGCTCTTGGCGACCGAGGATGCGGTGGCCTTCCGCGCCATCCACGGACTCCCCGGCGTCCGCGCCGGAGACCGGGTGCCCGCCGGCCTGGGGTCCCAGTCGGGGTACGCGCTGCTCAGCGGCCGGCCGGCGGTGGTCACCGACTGGGAAACCGAACGTCGGTTCGAGCGCTCGGAGGTGCTCGATGGCCGCGGCACCCGCAGCGGCCTCACCGTGGTCATCGAGGGACGCCGCGACCCGTTCGGCGCCCTCGGCTTTCACTCGATGGCCCAGCGCTGCTTTGGGCAGGGAGACGTGGACTTCGTGCAGGCGCTGGCCAACGTGCTGGGCGACGTGGTCGAGCGGCAGGCCACCGACGACGGGATCCGCCATCGAGCGCTGCACGACCCGCTCACCGGCCTGCCCAACCGGCTGCTGTTCCTGGATCGCCTCCAGCAGGCCACCGAGCGGCAACGGCGGCGCCGGGACACGCTGACCGCGGTCCTCGCACTTGATCTCGACCGCTTCAAGCTCGTCAACGAGAGCCTGGGCCACCGCACCGGCGACGAGCTGCTCGCCGCGGCGGCCCCCCGGCTCAAGCAGGCCGTGCGCTCCTCCGACACCGTCGCGCGCTTCGGCGGCGACGAGTTCGGGATCCTGCTCGAGGACATCTCAGGCGAACAGGACGCCATCGAGATGGCCGAGCGCGTCGCCGGCGTCTTCAACCGGCCGTTCGTCCTGGACGGCGACGAGCACTTCGTCACCACCAGCATCGGAATCGCCCTGGCCGAGGGCGGTGAGCGCGCCGAGGACCTCCTGCGCGACGCCGATGCGGCCATGCACCGCGCCAAGGAGCGCGGCCGCGCGCGCTACGAGCTCTTCGACGAGGCGCTGCGCGGCCGGGCGCTCTCGCGGCTGCGGGTCGAGAACGACCTGCGGCGCGCCCTGGAGCGCGACGAGCTGACGCTGTACTACCAGCCGCTGGTCTCGCTGCAGGACCGCGCCATGGTCTCCGTCGAGGCGCTCGTCCGCTGGAACCATCCGGTGCGCGGCCGCATCTCCCCGGCGGACTTCATCCCCGTGGCGGAGGAGAACGGGCTGATCGAGCCCATCGGCCGCTGGGTGCTCGAGCGCGCCTGCCGCCAGGCGGCGGCCTGGTACCGGCAGCGCCCCGACTCGGCGCCGCTGACGATGAGCGTCAACCTGTCAGCGGCCCAGGTCGCCAATCGCGGCCTCCCCGGGACGGTCGCCGAGGCGCTGCGCGGGTCGGGGCTGGATCCATCGTGCCTGGCGCTCGAGCTGACCGAGAGCATGCTCGTCGGCGACCATGAGGAGCTCTCGGAGACCCTGACCGCGCTCAAGGCCCTCGGCGTGCGGCTGGTGCTCGACGACTTCGGGACCGGCTACTCCTCGCTGTCCTATCTCACGCGCCTGCCGCTCGACGCGCTCAAGGTCGACCGGTCCTTCGTGGACGGGCTCGGCACCGAGCCCCGGGACACCGCCGTCACCGAGGCGATCGTCGCCATGTCACGGGCCCTGTCGTTGCGAGTGGTGGGCGAGGGCGCGGAGACCGAGCGGCAGGTCGCCGAGCTGGCCCGGCTGGGCTGCGACTTCGTCCAGGGCTTTCACTTCTCCGAGCCGGTCCCGGCCGAGGAGATCACGCGCATGCTGGCCCACGGGCCGGCCTGGCTGCCCACGCGGGCCCGTTCCTGACGTCCGTGCGGAACCGCCACCAACGACGGGGCTCTCTTATATCGCCGAAGTTCGTCCCTCGGACCGGCCCCACTCACTGGTAGGCCGAGTCGCCCGGCTGCAGCGGGGACACGGTGGTCGCGCCGCACTCCGAGGCCCCGTTGGGGATCGGCACCCGCAGGGTGGCGGTGTCGTTGGGGGCGATGACCTGCAGGCCGTAGGCCGTGCTGCAGCCGGCGTCTGAGCCGCCGCCGTGCGACACCCCGAGGCGGAACGAGGCGCTCTGGCCCGGGGCCAGGGAGAGATGCTGGACGGGCAGGTCGCCGAAGAAGTCGCTCGTGGTGTGCTGGGGGGTGGTCGGGAGGGCCGCCCCGTCTCTGGCGAGGAACTGGACCCCCGGGTACCCGGCGGTGCTGCAGACGCTGCCGGTGTTCTTCAGCGCGAAGCCGAGCTCCCCGTGTCCCGTCGCCCCCTGCCCGCCCAGGTACGACAGGGCCAGGCCGGCCGCCTTGCACTGGTTGGCGGGCCCGGTCACGCCCGCGCCCCCGTTGGGCTGAGCGGCGCTTGACTGGGCGGCGGTGGTGGTGTCTGCCGCCGAGGACGTGGTGGTGGCCGCGGCCGTCTGAGTCTGGCTCTGCGGGCTCGCGGACGCGGTGCCCGTCTGGCCGGCGGTGGCGGCCGCGGTCTGGGAGCCCTGCGTGGTCTGGCCGCCGTTGCCGCCGCACGCCGCCAGCGCGACGGTGGCGAACGCCCCCAGGCAGAGAAGTCTGATGCGCATCGGTCACATGTTCGGCCACCGCGCGGTCAGATCCTGCCGCCGGTCCGTGGTTTGCCGCCCCGCCCCGCGTGCCAGTATCCACCCGTGCCCACGGAACTGGAACATCGGCTCGACGAGGACGTCCAGGGGGTCCTCGAGCGCTATGACCCCTACTGGGGCGGCCAGCTCGTTCTGGCGGCGGCGATCCTTCTGCAGCTGTCGCTGTCGGACTCGCTCACGGTGGGGCCCTACTGGCTGCTGCCGGCGATGGAGGCGGCGGCTCTGGTCGCCCTGGCGATCGCCTCCCCCCACCCCCGCCTGCGTCACAACCCCCTGCGCCGGCATCTGGCGCTCACGCTCATCGGGATCGTCTCGGCCGCCAACGCCTATGCGGTCGTCATGCTCGTGCACTACCTGCTGAGCGGCGGCAAGGTGACCGGCCGGTCTCTCATCGGCTCGGGCATCGTGCTGTGGGTCACGAACGTGCTCCTGTTCGGCGTCTGGTTCTGGCAGCTGGACGGCGGCGGCCCGTTGGGCCGCAGGCTCACGCGCAAGCCCCACCCGGACTTCCTGTTTCCCCAGATGACCGACGACGCGAAGGGGTTCGCCCCCCGTGGTTGGCGCCCGACGCTCCTGGACTACCTGTATACGTCCTTGACCAATGCCACCGCGTTCAGCCCGACCGACACGATGCCCCTGACACCGATGGCGAAGGGCATGATGGCGGGCCAGTCGCTCGTCGCCCTGACCACGATCGGCCTGGTCTTCGCGCGGGCGGTCAACATCCTGCCGACGTGATTGATGCCCGAGCACCGTCACCCACCCGGCACCCAGCGCCCCCGGCGCCGCCGCCAGATCGACTGGGAGCTGATCACCTGCGGGGTCAGCGGCCACGTCCTGGTCGGCCGCGACGCCGGCCCGGCCCGGCCCGAGGATGCTCTGGTGGTCCAGGACCACGGCGACGTGCGCTGGCACCGCTGCCTGCGATGCGACGTGTGGATCCCGCTGCCCATACCCGAGCAGCCCACGCGCCCCCATCCCCCCGACCGGGAGGAGATCGTGGTGCCGCTACGGGGCCGCGCGCTGCACGACCGGATCGTGCTGCGGTTGATCGCGATCGACCGGGTCATTCACTTCATCGTTCTGACGCTGCTGGGCATCGGCGTGCTCGCCTTCGCGGCGCACAAGGCGTCGCTGCGCGATGCCTACTACCGCATCCTCTCCGCGCTCCAGGGCGGTGTCGCTGGCGGCCCGGTGCAGACGTCCGGGCACGTCGGGATCCTCCACGACTTCGATCGCCTGTTCACGCTGAACTCGGGCACCTTGAACGAGGTCGGCTTCGCGCTGCTGGCCTACGCGATCCTGGAGGGCGCCGAGGCGGTGGGCCTGTGGTACGGCAAGCGGTGGGCGGAGTACCTCACCTTCATCGCCACCACGCTCCTTCTGCCGCTCGAGATCTACGAGATCATCCATCAGGGCACCGTGCTCAAGGTCATCGGCTTCCTCATCAATCTCGCCGTCGTCGTGTGGCTGCTGTACCGCAAACGGCTGTTCGGCCTGCGGGGCGGCGGCGCCGCCGAAGCGGCCGAGCGAGCCCGCGACATGAGCTGGGAGCAGATCGAGCGGGCCACGCTGGCCGCGCCCGCGCCGACCCCGGTGGCGGCGGGCGCGGCGGGGGGTGGCGGCTCGTGAGCGTCCCGGTGCAGGCGGGCGATCCCGCCGTCGAGAGCGAGCTGCGCAAGGTCGGCGAGGAGCTCGCCGCCGCCTTTCCGACCGCCTCCCGCCAGCCGCTCAAGGCTCTGGACGCGCGCGCCATGGAGATGGCCTCCAGCGATCGCGAGCTGCGGGCGGCGCTGTTTCGCTTCGTCGACGTGGTCCCCGCGTGCCGCTCGCTGGACGACCTCGCCCGGCACCTGGTCGGCTACCTCGAGGAGGTGCCCGATACGCCGCCGCCGCTGTCGGCCGCGATGAAGATGTCCGGGACCCGCGCCGGAAGGACCGCGCTCGGGGCGGCCGCCGCCGGCGGCGTCCGCCACCTCGCCCACCGCTTCATCGTCGGCGAGACGCCCACCGCTGCCCTCGGGACGTTGCGCAAGCTGTGGGACCGGGGCGTCGCCAGCTCGGTGGACCTGCTGGGCGAGGCCACCGTCACCGAGGCCGAGGCCGACCGCTACGCAGCACGCTGCCTGGACGCCATCGAGAAGCTGTCGGGCGCCACGCGCGGCTGGCCGGACCGGCCGGTGCTGGAGGCCGACGGGATCGGGCCGCTGCCCCGGGCCAACGTGTGCGTCAAGGTGTCCGCGCTGACTCCGCTCCTGCGCCCCGACGCGCCCGAGCGCGGCCAGCGCGATGCTGCGCGGCGGCTGCGGCCCCTGCTGCGCGCCGCTCACGCCGCGGGCGCGCACCTGCACATCGACATGGAGTCGCTTGACTCCCGCGAGGCCGTGCTCGAGCTGGTGCTCGACCTGCTCGACGAGGACGCGTTTCGCGAGGGGCCGTCGGCGGGCCTGGTGCTCCAGGCCTATCTGCGCGACTCGCCCGACCAGCTGGCCCAGGTCGTCGCCTGGGCGCGCGCCACGCCCCGGGAGCCGCCACTGACGGTGCGCCTCGTCAAGGGCGCCTACTGGGACCACGAGCTCGTCCAGGCGCGCCGGCACGGCTGGGAGGTGCCCGTCTTCCAGGACAAGCCCGAGTGCGACCGCAACTTCGAGGCCCTCACCCGCGAGCTGCTGGCCGCCCGGCCCGCTCTGCGCGTCGCCGTCGCCTCTCACAACCTGCGCTCGGTGGCTCACGCGATCGCCTGCAATCGCGTGGGCGGCGGCGAGGACCGCGACCTCGAGCTGCAGGTGCTGCGCGGCCTGGGCGACGAGCTCCAGAGCGCGCTGTCGACATGCGGCTTCCGCGTGCGGACCTACTGCCCGGTGGGGGACCTGGTGGCCGGCATGGCCTACCTGGTCCGCCGGCTGCTGGAGAACACCTCCAACGAGAGCTTCTTGTCAGAGCAGGCGCGCGGGGTGGCGGTGGAGCAGTTGCTCGCCGCGCCCTGAGAACCCCTACGCGCACATGCGGGTCGGTCTCGGCGGGGGCATAGCCGGCGCCGCGCTGCGGTCTAAGCTCGCTCTCCGCAAGCCGATGCCCGCGCCTTTTGCCAACGAGCCCATTCTCGAGCTGCGCCGTGCCCCCGTCCGCGCCCAGCTCTCCGATGCCCTGCGCCGGGTCGACCGCGAGCTGCCCCTGGCCGTGCCGGTCCTCGTCGGCGGCGACGGCCGATCCGGTGACGGGCTGACCAGCACCGATCCCGGCGCGCCCGATCACGTGGTCGCCGCCGCCGCGCTGGCCACCGCCGCCGACGTCGACGCCGCCGTGGCCGAGGCCCAACGTGGGCGGGCCGCCTGGGCCGCGACCTCGGCCGAGGCTCGCGCCGGCGCCCTGATCGCCGCCGCGGCGTGGCTGCGCGAGCGCCGCCTCGAGATCGCCGCCCTCGAGGTTCGCGAATGCGCCAAGCCGTGGCCTGAGGCCGATGCCGACGTCTGCGAGGCCATCGACTTCCTGGAGTACTACGCCCGCGGCGCGATCGAGCTCGAACGCGGCCGGCCCCTGCTGCAGGTGCCCGGCGAGCACAACGAGCTGCGCTACGCGCCCCGCGGCATCGTCGCCGTCATCTCGCCCTGGAACTTCCCGCTGGCCATCCCGTGCGGGATGACGTCGGCGGCGCTGGCGGCCGGCAACGCCGTGCTGCTCAAGCCCGCCGAGCAGTCGCCGGCGCTGGCTCACCGGCTCGTGCAGGCCCTCCGCGCCGGGGGCGTGCCGCCGGCCGCGATCGCGCTCCTGCCGGGCGAGGGCGACGTGGGAGCGGCGCTGGTGGGCCATCCCGAGGTCCATGCCATCGCCTTCACCGGCTCGCTGGCGGTGGGCCGTGAGATCGTTGCCGGTGCGGCGCAGCTGCGCGACGGCCAGCGCCATTTCAAGCAGGTGGTGGCCGAGCTGGGCGGCAAGAACTGTGTGATCGTGGCCGCCGACGCCGACCTGGATGAAGCCGTGCCAGCGATCGTGGCGTCGGCCTTCAGCTACGCGGGCCAGAAGTGCTCGGCGGCCTCGCGAGTGCTGGTGCACGAGGCCATCGCCGACCAGCTCCTCGACCGGCTGGCCGGCGCCGTGCGGACACTGGTGGTTGGCCAGGCCGAGACGCTCGGCACTGACGTGCCGCCGGTGATAGAGGCCGATGCCCAGGAGCGGGTGCGTCGCTATGAGCAGGCCGCACGCAGCGCCGGACGCATCGTGGCGCAGGCGGAGCCGCCCGCGGGAGCCGGCTGGTTCTGCCCCGCCACGGTGGCGGCCGACCTGCCCGAGGGCTCGCCGGTGCTCGAGGAGGAGATCTTCGGGCCGCTGCTCGCCGTCCAGCGCGTCCGCGATGTCGAGCATGCCTGCGACGTGGTCGACGGTCTCGCCTACGCCCTCACCGGCGGCCTGTTCACCCGAGACCCGGCGATCGTGCGCGAGGTGCGACGCCGCTCGCCCGTCGGCAATCTGTACGTCAACCGGGGGATCACCGGCGCCATGGTGGCGCGACAGCCCTTCGGCGGCAACCGGCTCTCGGGCACCGGCCTGAAGGCCGGCGGCCCGGACTACCTGCTCCAGTTCGTCGAGCAGCGCGCCGTCAGCGAGAACACCATGCGCCACGGCCTCGAGGTGTGAGAACCGGCGCTTTGGCGAGCCCCGGGGGTTGACCTACCGGAGAGTCGCCCCCATCATGGGGCGATGCCGCCGACCCTCGCCTGGAAGCTGGCCTTCGCCGTCGTGCTGGTGGCGGCGATCGCGACCAGCGCCTGCGCCCGCGCGCCACGTCGGGCCGCCGATCCGGTCGAGCTGCGTCGGCTGGTGATCTGCGCGCTGGGGCTGTACGCCATCGGAGGGCTGGCGACGCTCACCCACCACTCGATCCTCGCCGGCGTCGTGTACGCGACGGGCGTCTCGGTGGCGGCGCTGGCCGCGTGGCTGTCGCGCGGGCGCGATCAGGAGGACCCGCCCGACGGCGGCTCGGAGCCGGTTGACGAGCATCCTCCGCCCGGCCCCGACGCCGTGCCGTGGTGGGACTGGGAGCGCTTTGAGCGCGAATTCCGCGAGTACGCGCGGCTCAGTGGATCGACATCCGCTCCGCCGACAGATACGTCCGCGCCGCCCACGACACCGGGTCGTTAGCGAAGTCCCGCTGCAGCGCCCCCTGGTTGAGCGCGTCGTCCAGCCCGGCCATGATCATCGACTGGTCCAGCACGAGCCGCCGGTGCCCGACCGCGCCGGTGGACGGGTCCACCGCGTCGTAGAACCCGCCGTCGGCGGCGTACACACCGGGGAAGTCCGCGCGGAGGGCCTGGAGGTTGGCGTAGGCCTGCTGAGGGATGACCGGGAGCGCGATGGCGGACGCGTGCGGGCTGACCGTCGTCTCAGTCGCGCATGTCGTGCACTGCGCCAGCCCCTCGTGGGCGGGGAAGGCGAGCCCCTCGACGCCGAAGCCCCCGTAGTTGCCGCTGTCATCGGCCGTGCTCGACGGCGACAGGCCCCACACGGGGTAGTGCAGGACGCTGGTGGCATACAGCTCCTGCACCTGGGCCCACCGCAGGTCCGCGAGCCCGAGGCTGTGCGGCCCCCAGGTGGTCTCCGGCACCACCAGGTTCGCCATCAGGCCCTCGAACATGCCGCCGGCGAAGGTGGGGATGAACGTCAGATCGGTGCCGGGATAGACGTAGTGGCCCTCCCACACGTCAAACGCCCTGTGGCTGACCGGGTCTGTGATCGTCTGCCAGGAGCCGGGGACCGGCCACTGACCCTGCCAGGAGAAGTCCGGATCGGTGGGACACCTCTGCGGCGGGAGGGTCCGCCATGTGCGCCACCACACGTCGCCCGGCATCTGCCGCAACCCCATGCCGATGTACATCGAGATGCGGGGATCTGAGTAGAGCGCTCCGTTGTGGTACCCGGCGGGACCTTGATCGACGTAGTAGCCGCCGTACTGCTGGCCCGTCGGCTGGTTGCCGGGCAGCGACGCGTTGGTGTTGCAGTCGGTCTGGGCGCGGTTGTCGTAGAAGATGGAGAAGTCCATGTCGCCCAACAGGCGGCTGGCCAGGCCGCGGATGCCGGGGAGCGCCTGGCGCGCCACCGCCAGACCCGACGCGTACCAGCCGTTGTCCACCGCCGAGACGAACCAGCAGTTGTCCTGCGAGGGGGTCGTCTCGGCGCAATTCCCCTGGCCGGGGTTCAGCAGCACGTCTCCGGTGGCGGTGTCATACCACTGATAGAGGAAGCCCTTGTAGCGCTTGAGCCTCGCCACCTCGCCGAGCGTCGCTGACGCCATCCGCTGCGCGGCGGCGGTGTCGATCAGCCCGAGGTCGCGCGCCGCGACCACCGCCCACAGGTACACACCGATGTTGGCCGCCGAGGTGTATGCGCCGCGCACCGCCCCGGGACCCAGGTTGTCCAGGGGCAGGTGCGTGACCGGGTCGACGTCGGCGGCGTAGAACCGCCACGTGTCGGCGGCGACGCCGTGCAGCACCGACCGCTGGTGGGCGGTCAGCTCGCCGCCGGCGGCGGCCTGTGCCGGTCCGGCCAGGGCCGCCGCCGCCAGTGCGGCGGCGCCGACTGCGAGCAGCAACGCGAGACGACGACGCATGATCAGCCCACGGTGAACGTGGTCTGGTTACCGCCGTCTGAGCTGTCACCCGCCCAGAGGTGGAACAGCCCGGGCTCGATCACGAAATTGCCCTGATCGTCGTAGAACCCGAAGTTCTGACGGCCCAGGGTGAACGTGACCGTCTTGGTCTGCCCCGGGTCGAGCGTCACCCGCTGGAAGCCCTCCAGCTTGCGCACCGGCTGCAGGATGCTCGTGAAGTCCTGATGCAGGTAGAGCTGGACGATGTCGGCGCCGGCGGTCGAACCGGAGTTGGTAACGGGGACCGTGACCCTGAGCTGCCCGTTGGGCGAGACGCTCGAGGACGACAGGTGTGGGCTGCCGACGTCGAACGTCGTGTAGGACAGGCCGTACCCGAACGCGTACTGCGGCGTGTTGGGGACGTCGAGGTACTTGGAGGTGTACTTGTTGGTGGGATCTGCAGGCCGGCCCGTGGGCAGCTCGTTGTAGGAGATCGGGACCTGCCCGACGTTGCGCGGGAACGACATGGGCAACTTCCCGCTGGGGTCGACCTTCCCGAACAGGAGGTCGGCGACGGCGTCTCCGCCCTCCGTCCCCGGGTACCACGCCTCCAGCAGCGCCGGCGCGTTGTCGGCCAGCCAGGGGATGGTGAGCGGTCGGCCGTTCATCAGGACGACGACATACGGCTTGCCGAGGGCCGCGATCCGCTGGAT
>DASXJW010000192.1:0-9764 GCA_036497165.1 Solirubrobacteraceae bacterium | reverse complement strand
TCGCGCTTGGTCACCTCGGTGTTCACGCTGTCGGCCTCGATGGTCAGTTCGACGGCGGGGCTAGCGGAGAGATCGAGCGCGCCGCGGTAGCGGTCAAAGCGGCCTTTGACGGTCATCAGCCCGTAGAAGGGGCGGACGTGGAACTCGACGCTCGATCGCGCCGGGTCCAGGCGCCACGTGCCGCTGCCAAGGCCACGGGCGGCGCCGGCGGCGGGGATGGTGTGGGTACTCATGGTGATAGCTCCTTGGGTTGATGGAGGTTGGGTCGTGTCGTCTGGGTCGGGCGTCGAGTTGGGCGAGACGGGTTTGCAGCGTGGTGTTCTGCCGGCGCAGCCGGGTCGTCCCGGCTGCGGCCGCGGCTTCCCGGGCGAATGCCGGGAGGAGAGTGCGAAGCTTCTGCACCCGGTCGATCAGTGCCGCGGGAATCTGTGCCGGCCCCAAACGGCGCTCTCCCTCCCGTCGCATCAGGCCGCGCCTAGTGGTTGAGCCTCCGGCTGGGCGCTGGGCACCGGGTCTCGGAGTTTTCCGCGGACCAGTAGCCCGGTGGCGAGCGCGCCCGCGGCGAAGATCCCGGCCGACCACCAGAACGCGACTGTGTAGCCGTGCACGGCCGCGCGGGCAGCCAGATGGGCGCGGGCCTGAGTGTCGGTGAGATAGCTGCTGGTCGCGCTGGCCGCGAGGGTGCTCAGCAGGGCGGTGCCGATCGAGCCGCCGATCTGCGGCGCGGTGTTGGCCAGTGCCGAGGCGGCCCCGGCGTCGGCCGCCTTGACGCCGAGCGTGGCGATGTTAGTCGCGGGTGGGAACACGAGACCGAGGCCGGCACCGACGAGGATCAGCCCCGGGAGCACTTGGGTCGCGTAGCTGGCGTGCACGCCGAGCTGGGCAAGCAGCGCGAGGCCGATCGCGGCCAGCGCCATCCCGGCGGCGAACAGTGGGCGGGGACCGGTGCGCGGCAGCACCCGCGTGCTGGTGACGCCGGACGTGATTACGAGCGCGCCGGTCAGCGGCAGGAACGCCAGCCCGGTCTTCAGCGGCGAGTAGCCGAGGGTCTGCTGCAGGTAGTAGGTCAAAAACAAAAACACGCCGAACATGCCGGCGCCGAGGACCCCGAGGGCCAGGAACGAGCCGCCGCGGTTGCGCTCGAGCACGATCGACAGCGGCAGCAGCGGGTGCTCGCTCCGAGTCTGGCTCATGACGAACGTCGCCAGCAGCAGCCCGCCGGTGACGAGGAAGCCCACCGTCGTCCGGGAACCCCAGCCGTGGGTCTGTGCGTGAGCCAGGCCGTACACCAGCGCGAACAGACCGCCGGTCGCGGTCACGGTGCCCCGCACATCGATCCGCGGCTTGACCGCGTTTGACTCCGAGTGCAACAGCGCGAACGCGCCGAGCGCGGCGGGAATCGCGAAGCCGAGGTTGACGAACATGGTCCAGCGCCACGACAGCGACTGGGTCAGCACCCCGCCGAGCAGCAGACCCAGCGCACCAGCACCACCCCCGATCGCGCCCCACACCGCGAACGCCTTGCCGCGCTCGTCGGGATTCGTGAACGTCGTGGTGAGCAGCGACAGCGCGGCAGGGGCCAGCAGCGCGGCGAACACGCCCTGCAGCGCCCGCGCCGCGACGAGCACGTCAAAGCTCTGCGCCGCACCCCCGAGCGCCGACGCGACGGCGAACCCGATCGCGCCGCCGACAAACGTCCGCTTGCGGCCGAACAGATCACCGATCCGCCCGCCGAGCAGCAAGAGGCTCCCGAACGCCAGCGCGTATGCGGTGACGATCCACTGCCGATTGTCGTTGGAGAAGTGCAGCGCCTTCTGCGCCGACGGGAGCGCGATGTTGACGACCGTCGCGTCCAGCACCACCATCAACTGCGCGATCCCCAGGACCCCGAGAATCCACCACCGCCCGCGCCTGTCACCGGCGCGGGGCGCGGCGCGATCCAATGTCATCGTCTGTGGGGGCATGAAGACTCCTTCGGTGGTCCCGACCTCTGCGGCGCCTCAGGAGCGGCGAGAGATCGCGACACGTGTCTGCTTCTGTATGAGACAGAGATGTATCGTCTCGGATCAGAGATGTCAAGACATAGATGTCGCATCCTGAGAAAAAGCCGTATAAACTGGAGCCAGTCATCCCCGCCGCAACCCACCCCAAAAACGCCCCCCGATTTGACCGCACCGCAGCCGCCATCCTCGACGCGGCCGCGCAGGTGTTCTCAGAACAGGGAACCGCCGCGAACCTGGCCGACGTCTCGGCCGCCGCCGGCGTCAGCCGCGCCACGCTCTATCGCTACTACCCCAACCGCGAAGCGCTGCTGAAAGCCCTCGCCGCGCACGCGCTCACCGAACTCGCCAACCGCCTCAACGACGCCGGGCTAGAGCGAGCCACAGTGACCGACGCAATCGAGCGACTCGCCCGCGCCCTCGTCGCCGTCGGCGACCGCTACGCCGTCCTCACCAGCGACCAATGCGCCCCCGACAAGGCCGACGCCGAACGACTCCTCAGCGCACCCATGCGAGCCGTGTTCCAACGCGGAATCGCCAGCGGCGACCTCCGCCCCGACCTCACCGCCGACGTCCAACAGCAGCTCTTCGCCGGCGCGATCATGGCCGCCATCAAACTGACCCAACGCCACCAACTCGGCCCCGAAGAAGCCAGCGCGGCCGCAGCCGCCGTATTCCTCGACGGCGCGCGACCGCGATGACTTAAACACGCCAAGCCAGCCCTGACCCCCTTCCTGGAGCGCGCGCGGATGACGCTCGACGTGGCGGCGTGGCGGACGCGGCCGCTGGAGCGGGTCTACCCGATGTCTACTTGGACGCGCTGATGGTCAAGGTCCGCGAGGACCGCTCCGTCCGTACCCGCGCGTGGGCGCGGACGAGCTGGAATTGAGTGGGCTGACGGTCGCTGAGGCGCCATCTCACGCGCCGTGACGTGGTTCGCATAGCCGGCAGCCCGACGTCGTTGGGGTTGGTGGAGGCTGGCGCTCTCATCGAGAGAGGACAGCGTCATGTTGGATCCGTCGCGGGTGCAGGTACGTGGCCCGTTGGAAGACGACGATCTCCCGCCACGGGGTGTCGTTGACCGCGCGGGTGGTGGGGGCTCAGGCTTGGGACTGCTCCGCGCCCAGCAGGCTCAGCGACCCGTGCCACGACCGGTGCCGCTGCGCCGCGCGATCGTCGCCACTCTCATCCTCGGCGGCCTGCGCATCGGCGAGCTGTGCGCTGCGCTCATGTCGATTTCGCTCACCGTGTCATCCGCGTGATCGACGCCAAGGCCCCGGCCGGGGTCCGCATGATCGACATTCACGACGACCTGCTCGACGAGCTGACCGCCTACGAGCACGCGCTCGGCGACCGCTGGCAACCGACCGAGCCGGCTTTCCCCAACCGCCGCCACCACGCCCATGACCGCCACGCCATCTCACGCCACGTGATCGCACCGCTACGTGCTCCGGCGCAAGGCGCGATCGGCGCTCGCCGCCGGCAGTTGCTCCGACCACTCCCGCCGATACCCGACGGGTCAGTGGATGCCGTCATCGGTGTCGGGGACACTATGTCCGACGCCCGGGATAAAGGCAGAACGAGCGCGCACCACGATGAACCGATCCGACCATCATCTGAACAGAAACCCCACATTTACAGGGCTTTCTATGATGGCGAGACCCGGACTCGAACCGGGGACACCACGATTTTCAGTCGTGTGCTCTACCAACTGAGCTATCTCGCCCTGGCCGGGCGATGCTAGCGACTGGGACGGGGTTGCGGGCGCCGCGAAGTAGCCCCTCGTCATTTCGCCGAAAGTGGGTGCCTTGACCTCTGTCCAGGGGTAGGCTGTCACCGTGGGTCGCCTGAGCGCGGTTGTCATCACGGGGCTGATGGTCCTCACCCTTGCCGGGTGCGGCAGCTCCAAGCCGGGCAGCGGAGCGTCCAACCCGACGGTCCAGGCGCTCTCCTACTTCCGCACCGCGGCGCTCTGACGATCCCCGTCAAATGAGCCGTTCCGGAGCGATCCGGAACGAGTCACGAAATGACGCGCCGGCGCCGCCTGAGACGGTGCTGTGAGCGACTTCGGCGCCGCGCAGGCCCGGGCCCTGGCCCGCCGCTGGATTGCCTTCGCGTCGCCGTCGCTCACCGCACCGCGCCCATGCGCCGCAGCAGCTCCAGCGCCCCCTTCTTGTGCAGCGGCTCGTTGAGGTTGCCGCACTTGGGCGACTGCACGCACGAGGGGCAGCCCGACTGGCACGGGCACTCCCCGATCAGTCGCTGGGCATCGCCCACCAGCCGCTCGAACTGGTCATAGCCGCGCCGGGTGATGCCCACTCCGCCGGGGTGGCCGTCGTAGATGAAGATCGTGGGGCCGCCGGTCTGGGGGTGGGCATTGGTGGAGAGACCGCCGATATCCCAGCGGTCGCACATCGCGATGAGCGGGAGCACCGCGATCTGCCCGTGCTCGAGGGCGTGCAGCGCCCCCAGCAGCGCCGCGGGCGGAAAGGGCTCAGCGGCGATGAGCTCGTCAAGCTCGTACCAGAGCGCTCGGGTGTCGAACTCGGTGGTCGGGAGGTCCAGGCCCTGGAAGTCGATGACCTCGTGGTCCTGCAGCGATTTGCGCTGGTATCCGACGACGGTCTCCGAGTACACGACCGACCCGTAGGACAGCGTCACCCCGCAGGTGAGGCGCCGCTCGGCCAGGCGGTCGATGTAGGTCATGATCTCGCGCTTGGTCTGGGTGAAGTAATCACCGTCGAAGGGCTCGAGGATCGCCCGCCGGGCGTTGAGGTCGAGCTGGAGTACGTGATAGGAGCGGCCCAGGTGCAGATACACCGCTCCCTCGTGCACGGTGGAGTAGGCGCGCCCGGCTTCGATCGTCCCCAGGACCTCGCCGGAGCTCCCGTCCAGGAGCACGAAGCTGTCGGGCGAGGCCGAGCGCAGCGCCACCCGGGCGGCGGGGTAATCGTCCGCGCGCTTGGGAACGAAGCCGGTGGCGCGCTCGCGCAGCAGGCCCGCCTCGCTGAGCTCCTGCGCGAAGTCATGCCATTGGGCGCCCAGAATGGGCGCGTCGGCGTCAGAGAGCGGCGCCTCGTGCGCGGCGCACAGCAGGTGCTCGGCGTAGATCTCCGGGCTGCCGGGGTCGAGGATCGCGGCCTCCACTGCGCGTCCCAGGAACTCGGCGGGGTGCCGGCAGAAGAACTGGTCCAGGGCGTCTTCGCCGGCGATGTAGACGGCCAGGCCGCGGCCGCGGCGCCCCGCTCGGCCCCACATCTGGCGCAGGCTGGCCACCGTGCCCGGGAAGGTCACACACACCGCCGCGTCCAGCTCGCCGATGTCGATGCCGAGCTCCAGAGCGTCGGTGGCGACGACCCCCAGCAGCTCACCGGTCGTGAGACGGCGCTCGATGTCGTGGCGCTGAGCTGGGGTATAGCCGCCGCGGTAGGGCGCGACGCGCTCCCCCAGCTCGGCGGGGAGCCGGTCCACGGCGTGCTTGAGGATGAGCTCGACCCCCTTGCGCGACTTCATGAAGCAGATCGTCCGGGCGCCGCTGGAGATCAGCTCGGAGAAGACCTCTGCGGCCTCGTAGAGCGCCGAGGCCCGGGTTCCGAGGTTCTCGTCGAGCAGCGGCGGGTTCCACATGGCGACCCGGCGCTGCGCGCGAGGCGCGCCGTCCTGGTCGACGAGGTTGAACGGGGCCAGACCGGTGAGGGTCTCGGCCAGATCGACGGGGTTGGCGATCGTGGCCGAGGCCAGCAGGAACCGCGGCTCGGTCCCGTGGATCGCGGCCGCACGCCGCAGCCGTCGCAGCACGTTGCCCACGTGGGAGCCGAACACCCCGCGGTACACGTGCGCCTCGTCCACCACCACGAAGGCGAGGTTGGCGAACAGGTCGCCCCAGGCGGCGTGGTGGGGCAGGATGCCCACGTGCAGCATGTCGGGGTTGGTGATGATCAGGTTGCTGCGCTTGCGAATCGCCGACCGTTGCTGGCGCGGGGTATCCCCGTCGTAGATGGCCGCGCGCACCTGCTTGTCAAGTCCGAAGCGCTGCAGCGAGCGCGCCTGGTCCTGCGCCAGCGCCTTGGTCGGATACAGATAGAGCGCCCGGGCGGTCGGATCGGTCGTGAGCACCTCGAGGGTCGGCAGCTGAAAGCACAGCGACTTGCCCGAGGCGGTGCCGGTGGTGACCACGGTGGGACCGTCGAACGCCTTGAGCAGCGCCTCGGCCTGGTGGCTGTAGAGGTGGTCGATCCCCGCGTGCTCCAGCGCCTGGATGGCGGGCCAGCTGAGCTGGTCGGGAATGGACACCAGGCGGCCGGCGCGCCCGTCGTAGACGTCGTCGTGCACCAGGCGCTCTTCCGAGCGTCCGGTGGTCAACAGCGCCTCCCAGGGCTCGGTTTCGTGAACGGCCGACACGCGTGATCTCAGTATGGCGGGGCTCGCCGGTGCTACGGTCGCGCGCCGTGCGCTGCCTCTATGTCGATCTGGACGGAACCCTGCTGGGCCCTGACGCATCACTGCTCACCGGCGCCGACGGGCGCTTCAGCACGCTCGGCGTGCGCGCGCTGGAGGCCTGCGCTCGCGCCGATGTCGAGGTGGTGATCTATTCCGGCCGTCGGCAGGGGAGCGTCTTCGATGCCGCGCGCCTGATTGGCTCGCGCGCGTACATCTTCGAGCTCGGCTGCGGGCTGATGGTGGACGGCGAGCTCGAGTGGCTGACCGACGGCGTGGTTCCCACCGAGGTGGGCGGCTCGATCTATGAGCAGATCGACGCATCGGGTGCGCCTGCGCTCCTGCTCGACCGCCTGGCCGGTCAGATCGAGTACCACACACCCTGGTCCAAGGGACGTGAGGTCTCCCATCTGTTCCGCGGCAACGTCGACCTCGACGAGGTGGCGGCGCTGCTGGAGGCCGAGGGGCTGGGCTGGCTGCGACTGGTCGACAACGGCGTCATCCGCGCCGCCTCGGAGCAGATGTCCGGACTCCCGGTGATCCACGCCTATCACCTCATCCCCTCCGGCGCCTCGAAGGCACGCGGCGTCGCCCGCCACATGCAGATCCGCGGCTACCGAGCCGAGGACTGCATCGCGGCCGGAGACTCGCGCGAGGACCTGGAGGCCTCGTCGGTGGTGGGGGCGTTCTGGCTGGTGGCCAACGCCCTCGAACGCGACCTCACCCTCGAGCGTGAGGTCGCCGGTCGCGCCGGCGTCAGGATCGCGTCCGAGAGTTACGGCGCCGGCGTCTACGAGGCGGTGGTCACGACGTTGGCCGAGCGTCGCGGTCGCTGACCGCGATTCATCTCGCGCTGAGCGGCGTCGATCACTCGCTGCCGCGTACGCCGCTCCTCGCCCTCGAGCCGTGAGCGCAGGTTGACCTCGTCGGCGTCGCCCACCGCCCAGCCCAGCCGCTCACCGAGCTGAGCGACGAAGTGATCAGACTCGAAGTCGCTAACACTCACTCGTTCGCGGAACAGGACCGGAGGCTCTGTCTCCTCAGAAAGCCTGTCCGCGGTCACGATGATCTGAGGCATTTGCCCTCCCGTCGACATCGATTCCAGTCAAGAGTTGCACATCAAGCTTGGCGCGCAGTAAACAGCCTGTAGACGAACCCCTCATCTGGTTCTCCGGTAGTGGCGCACGCCTTTGCCTGTAAGGCGCACACGCAGTTGTCAGAGCGCTGACGCGGGGTGGTTTCTCAGTCGGCGCCGTGCCAATGTGCTCGCGGGTCAGGCCGCTCCGGGTGCGCGGGCCCGCGCCGCTTGAGCCAACCCGTCCTCTGCCGCCACGGCATCGGCGAGAGCCCCCGTCGCCTCCGCAAACTCGCCGAAAGCGTCCGCCACCTCTGCGGCGTTCGATCCGGTGATGGCGTGGTTGAGCGCGGCCACCGCTGCGTCGAAGCGCTCCCACAGCCGCGCCGGTCCGCGTCGACCCGTCCCGGGCCTCAGCTCATACGGCGGCGCCGCATTCTCGGCACCCGGCACCGGACGCCACAGCAGCCCGGCGGCATGGGCGTGCTCCCACGCCACCTGCTCATTCGCGGCCGCCTCGGCAAGATCGCGCAGCCTCCCCGCAAAACCCGCGTCGGGGGGCGCCAGCTTGTGGGCGCGCATCGCCGCCGCCCAGCCATCGCTGGCATGACGCACCGCGCGCATGATCCGAGCTCGCTGCCGGTCAAGGTCCTCCCCGAAGCTCATCCCCCTCCCTCGGCCCCCGGTCCGCCGCCCGCCCCGTCCTGGGCCGGGCGCAGCCCTGCCCCGCTGGCCGCTTCCGCCTCCGACCGCCCCGGGCCGGGCTCGGCGACGCCGACGGGCTCACCGCCCCAGAAGTCATCGGCACTCGGCCCGAGCCGTCGGCTCGACGCCGCCGTGCCGGCGCTGTAGCTCTCCTCGAGGATGCGCTCGAAGTCCGACCGCTTGATCCGCACCCGCCGGCCCACCCGCAGTGCCGGCAGCGCGCCCTGGTCAATCCAGTTCCGCACCGTCTGCTGGTTGAGCTTCAGCGTCTCAGCGACCTCTGCCACCGTCAGGTAGGTCTCGTCCGGCTCGGTGTGGCTCATGATTTGTTGTCTAATTGAGACAAATTGGGGCTAATTCAGAGTTATACTCTACCTCGCCACGGAGACGGAAGGGCACCCGGACGCGAGAAAGGTCTGCAAACCCGTGAGAACGGGCGATGGTCCAACCGAAGACGGCGGCGGGGCGACCCGAAACGAGGAGAACGTCATACGGCTTCCCCGGGATTGGCTTGGTCCTCCCGAGGAGCTCGTACCGATCGGACCTGCCGCGCGAGCCCGCGCCGCACGGCTCGAGGCGGAGGAGGGGGCACCCCCTGCGGCCGATGCCTTCTGGAGCGAGGACTCCGCGGCACTGCACGACGCGGTTCAAGCACCGCGGGGCGCCGCTCGCGAGCGGGTCAGCCCGCCCGTCGGCCTCGTGGCGCCTGTCGCCGGGCAGTGGCAGCTCCGCCGCCCCGGCCTGCCTCGATGGGCGGACCCTCGGCGGATGCAGATCCGGTGGGCCATGCTCGTCGTCCCGGCGGCCGCGTTGCTCGTCGTTGCCGCGATCGGCTTGCGCGAGCGAGCGGGCACAGATGTGACCACCGGTCACTCCGGGGCCGCCCCCGGAGCGAGCCACGCAGTGTGGGAACCGGCGCCGAGGACGTCCGCGGCCATCGCCGCGGCCGCGCAGTCGCTCGCCAAGCATGCCGCCGCGACGACTCACCACCAGCCGCGGCGGGCCACCCCGCGCTCCCGCGCCCGCCCGCGTGCGCAGACGACTGGTGCGCCGCCTGCGCGGCCCCACCACCGCGTGTCGACGACGCCCCACTCGGCGGCTGCGCCGACACCGGCGGTAACCCAGGCCTCCACCCCGTCACAGACAAGCAGCGGAGCCACGAGCGCCGCCACCAGCACCCCTGTCAGGACGACAACGCGCGCGCCCGTCACCGCATCGAAGCCCAGCTCTGAGGCTTCTCGTTCTGCGTCTCCGCCAGGCCCCACCGGCATCGGCTCCGTGAGCGGCGGATGCACCGTCAAGTGCTCATGACTTTCTGTCCCGTCCCGTCATCTGAAAGGCAGGGCCCCGTGCACCGAGTCATCGCCCACCTTCGCGGCAACCTCGTCGGCTGGATCGCGCTGTTCGTCGCGCTGGGCGGTACCGGCTACGCCGCGATCAGCATCCCGCGCAACTCCGTCGGCGCCGCGCAGATCCGCAACCGGTCGATCACGCCGGTCAAGCTCAACCCGAGCTCCATCGGAGGCAGCGTGCGGGCGTGGGCGATC
>DASXJW010000191.1:0-14437 GCA_036497165.1 Solirubrobacteraceae bacterium | reverse complement strand
CATCGTCAACAATGACAGCAGACCGGGTGGGTCGGGCCCTATTCCCCCTCAAGGAGTCAGCGCATGGCTATGGATTGCACCTATCGCTTGCGGATCCCGCACCAATCCGGGCAGTTGGCGAAGGTGGCGACGTGCATCGCCGAGCATCGCGGGCTCATCGGCGACGTGACGACGATCGCCGTCGCTCGCCGGGAGGCCCTGCGCGAGATCACGGTGGAGCTGCGCGACAAGGCACACGCCGAGGAGCTGGCGGTCGGCCTGGGCGCCCTGCCGGGGGTGAGCGTGGTGTGGTTCCACGACCGCGCCTTCATCGCCCACGACGGGGGCAAGCTGGAGGTCCGCGGCCTCCGCGAGATTCGCACCAACCAGGACGTGCGCGACGTGTACACCCCGGGCGTGGCGCGGGTCTGCCAGGCCATCGCCGAGTTCCCGCAGCTGGCCGGCCGCTTCACGATGATCGGGCGCAGCGTGGCGATCTGCACCAACGGCACACGCGTCCTTGGCCTCGGCGACATCGGCCCTGTGCCGAGCATGCCGGTGATGGAGGGTAAGGCCCTCTTCTACGCGCAGCTGGTCGGCGTGAGCGCGGTCCCGATCCTCATCGACACCAAGGACGTGGATGAGTTCGTGGACACGGTCACCCGCATCGCCCCCGGGTTCGGGGGAATCCATCTCGAGGACATCTCGGCGCCCGAGTGCTTCACGATCGAGCGCCGGCTCATCGAGGCGCTGCCCCAGCCGGTCATGCACGACGACGTCCATGGCACGGCCGTCGTCACCATGGCCGCAGCGATCGCGGCCTGCCGACAGGTCGGGATGCGCCTCGATGAGGCGGTCGTCGGCCAGATCGGCCTCGGAGCGGCGGGCTACGGCATCGCCTCGCTCATCCACGACGCAGGGGTCAAGCGCGTCCTCGCCAGCGACCCCAATCCCTGGGCCCAGGATCAGGCGCGGGCTCACGGGATCGAGATCGCGGATCTGGCCACCGTCATGGGCCAGGCCGACGTCGTCGTCGCGACCACCGGCCGGGCGGGGCTCATCACCCCCGACCTCGTCCGTCCGGGCCAGGTCATCCTCGCCCTGACCAACCCGGCGCCGGAGATCGAACCCGACGCGGCGCTCCAGGCGGGCGCCGCCTTCGCCGCGGACGGCACCAGCGTCAACAACGTTCTGGGCTACCCCGGCATCTTCCGGGGTGCGCTGCTCGCCGGCGCCAGCGAGATCAATATCGACATGAAGCGCGCCGCCGCCTGGGCGCTGGCCGGTCTCACCGTCGAGTCCGAGTTGGTGCCAGACGTTCTGGATCGCAGCGTCCACGAGACCGTCGCTCAGGCGGTTCGCCAAGCGGCCATCGACAGCGGCGTCTCCGACGCCGGCAGGATCGTCCCGGAACTGTGAGCCGAGAGACCACGACCGCCGATCGATCCCGGTATTTGGGAGAAACGACAAGCCTCGAGGTATTGCATTGCCCAGGTGCACACGCATAAAGTGGGTGGTGGGCGTAGGTGCCTGACAAAGCGAAGTGTGGACCAGGAGATGTGAGGTCCGCCACGCGGCCGGTCACTCTCCGGAGTGGCTTATTCCACGCGTGCTCCGGGTCACACCTGCGCCCATTTTTTGTGGCCATGGAGTGTCACTAGTGTCGAGTCTTCTCGATGCCACACCTGGTGACCAGGCGCGGCTGCCTGCTCTCATTCACTCCGATGAGCCGGTGCTGGCCCCGGGCTGCTATGACCCGCTGGGCGCGCGGCTCGTCGAGGAGGCGGGCTTCCCGGCCGTATACATGACGGGCTTCGGGACCTCCGCGGGCCATCTGGGCCGGCCCGACGTCGGGTTGCTCACGCTGTCGGAGATGGTCGACAACGCCCGCCGCATCGTCCAGGCCGTCGACATTCCGGTCATCGCCGATGCCGACACCGGCTATGGCAATCCGCTCAACGTCATCCGGACCGTGCGCGAGTACGAGGCCGCCGGCGTGGCGGCGATCCACCTCGAGGACCAGGTCATGCCCAAGAAGTGCGGCCATATGGAGGGCAAGGAGCTGATCGGGCCCGGCGAGATGGTGGCCAAGGTGTCAGCCGCGGTGGCGGCGCGGCGCAGCGCTGACTTCCTCATCATCGCGCGCACGGACGCCCGCGCGGTGGAGGGGCTCGCCGGCGCTCTGGATCGGGCGCAGCGCTACCGCGACGCGGGCGCCGACATCCTCTTCATCGAGGCACCGCAGTCGACCGACGAGATCCGCCGGATCGCGGATCGGTTTGCCGGCGTGCCCCTGCTGTTCAACTACGCCGAGGGCGGAAAGACCCCGGCGGTGACACATGGCCTCCTGCGCGACCTGGGCTTCCGTCTCGTCATCTTCCCGCTGAGCACCCTCCTGGCCGCCACCGTGGCCATGCGAGCCGTGCTGGCCGAGATCAAGGCGAAAGGGACGCCCATCGAGATCCTGCCGTCGATGCTGGGCTTCGACGCGTTTCTGGAGTTCATCGGGGTCGGCGAGATCCGAGCGCTGGAGCAGCGCTTCGCCGACGAGGACACCTAGAAGACCCCTGACAGACAGGAGAGCAGCGGTGACTGACGTGTTTGAGAAGGCGAGCATCTCCAGTGACCTGGCCCATCGCCTCGTCGCGGCGGCCGAAGCCAAGGCCGCCGAGCTCGGCGTCCCGATGAACATCGCGGTGTGCGACGAGTCGGGCGTGCTGAAGGCATTCAGCCGAATGGACGGCGCGGCCCTGCTGAGCGTCCAGATCGCTCAGGACAAGGCCTACACCGCCATCGGGTTCGGCATGCCCACCGACGGCTGGCACGAGTTCATCAAGGACGACCCGCCGCTGGCGGCCGGCGCCGTCGGCGGGATCGACCGGCTGGTCATCTTCGGCGGCGGCTATCCCATCAAGGTCGATGACCAGGTCGTGGGCGCCATCGGGGTGAGCGGCGGGCACTACACCCAGGACATGGAGGTCGCCCTGGCGGGCCTGAGCGTGCTCGGCGGCGGCTGAGGGCCCGGGATGGTTGATGCCGCCGTTCAGTAGCTGAAGACGAGAGCGGCATCGTCGTCGATCCACTCCAGCATCGGGGTGGCGCCGGCCAGCCGCGCGTGCGGGACGAGGTCCGCCTCGTCCAGGCGGCGCGCCTGAAAGCAGATGGGGCAGACGAGCAGCTCTCCGCCGCCCTCGGCGAACTGCTCGAACAATCGCGCCAGCGGCGGGCAGCCGTCGCACGCCACCGCCTGAGCATGCCCCGGCAGCGCTAGGCGCACCGCCTCCTTGGTGAGGAACATCGCGACCTTCTTGTCCTTCTGCAGGCCGGCGCCGCCGACGAGGAACGCCACCGTGACTCGCTCTGAATCCTCGAGTCCAGTGGCCAGGTTGACGAGCATCTTGGACGCCACAACAGTCTCCTTCGGATCGTTTGCCCGACCTTATTGCCTCGCACCGGTTCCGCGCTATGGGGCATCTGCGCGATCTTTCGTCGCGCGACGTCTGTCGCCGCCCGGCCGGCGCTGGTGAGAGCCCAGCGCCGCGCCCGCGGTGCGCAGGAGCACGCGCTCGGCCTCGGCGGGTGACATCGCGCCGGCCGTCACCTGCCGGCTGGCGGCGTGGATGAGGTCGGTGAGCGTGCCGATCAGCCACTCCACGGGGAGCTCGGGGTCGAAGGCGCCGGCGTCCTGGCCCCGCGCGAGAAGAGTGCGCAGAGGCGCCAGCGCGGGCGCGAGTCGCGCGCGCAGCACGGGGCGCTCGAGCCGCCGGGGGTTGACGACCACCAGGCCCCGGTAGCGCCCGATCACCTCCCAGGCCGCGCGCAGCACGCGCTCCATCGCCTCACGCGGATCGCCCTCCCCGGGTCGTGCCGCGTGCAGCGCGTCCGCGACCTCGCGGATCGACTCGTCGGTCAGCGCGTCCAGCAGCGCGTCGCGGCTGGAGAAGTGGTGGTAGAGCGTGGCGCGCGACACCCCCGCGGCGGCGGCGACCCGCTCCATGCTCGCGCCGGCATCGACGGCGAGCAGCTCGGCGGTCGCGTCGAGGATGCGCCGGATGTTGCGGCTCGCATCGGACCGCCTGCCGCCGCCTAAGTTTGACATTGCTGTCAAGATTATCGGGATGCCTCCCGGCGGCCCGCCACCCCCTCCGTTCGTCCACGGTCAGCCGGTCTACCTGCAGATCCCCGCGCGTGACATCCCGACCTCCGCGCGCTTCTACGCCGAGGTGCTGGGATGGTCGGTCGACCCGCCGGACTCGGGCTTTGAGGCGCCCGGGCTGATCGGCCAGTGGATCACCGATCGGGCGCCCGTGCCGGACGCGGGGCCGGTGATGTGGATGCACGTCGCCGACGTCGTGCACACGCTCGAGGCGGCGCGACGCGCCGGCGCGGTGCTCCGCGACGGCCCCACTCCGGACGGTCCACGCGTCCTGGGATCGTTCAGCGACCCGGCGGGCAACCTGGTGGGCGTCGCCGCGCACGACGATCGGGCGCCCGCGGAGTCTGAGAAGACCGCGGAGTCCGAGGCGCCCCCGCCCGCCTCTTCTCGCATCTCGGTGATGCTCATCGTTCCCGACGCCGATGCCGCCGTGGCGTGGTACCGGCGAGCACTCGGGGCCGACGTGCTCTGGGATCTCGGCGGCGTGGCGGGACTCGAGGTCGGCGGGGCGCCCTTCTTCCTGCACGAGGCCAACCCGGACAACCCCGCCGAGGACAGCCCGGACAGGGTGGGTCAGACGAGCGTGCGCATCGAGGTCTTCGTCGCCGGGCCCGACGCTTTGATCGCCCGGGCCGTGGCCGCCGGCGCCACCCCCGGCTCCCCGGTGACCGAGCACGAGCTGCCGTGGGGTACGCACCGCCAGGGCGGCTTCCAGGATCCCTTCGGCCACCGCTGGTCGGTCGGCGACGCCTCTCCCCTGCACGGCCACACGGGCTGACGCGGCCGGTCGCCGTCGCCCCGGCGACGCCTCGCTGTCACGATGTGAGCTCGGAAAGGGTAGGCAGTACCCCATGAGTGAGATCGGAGATCGCAGCAGCTCGGCCATCGGCGACCAATTCGGTCCGCCGACCGAGGAGCACCATCTCATCAGCGAGATCACGTACGACGAGCACCTGTATCCGGCGCGGCCGCGCCGTCTGCGTCCGTCGGCCCGCCGAGTGCTGCGCGACATCATCCGCTCCGGCCTGTCCGGCCCCACCGACGGGACCAACGACGCCTACGTCAAGTGGCTGGTCGAGCAGTCGATGCTGCACGACGCGCAGGCCCTGGCCACGCAGCTCTCGGGCCAGGGCAGCATGTGGCAGAACCCCTTCGCGGATCCCGACCCGCGCGCCGCCGTCGAGCGCGCCGCCGTCTGGTTCACCGCCTACCCGCTGTCCTTCATCACGCGCAGCGGCGAGTCGTTCCTGGCCGGGCTCGCCGACCCGGAGCTGTGGCAGGCGTTTCGCGACATCGGGATCGACGCCGTCCACACTGGGCCGGTCAAGCTGGCCGGCGGCATCAACGGGTGGAGCCTCACGGGCTCAGTGGACGGTCACTTCGACCGCATCAGCATGCAGGTCGATCCCGCCTTCGGAACCGAGGACCAGTTCCGCAACCTGTGCGCGGTCGCCGCCGAGCACGACGGAACGGTGATCGACGACATCGTCCCCGGGCACACTGGCAAGGGCGCTGACTTCCGCCTGGCGGAGATGGGCTACCTGGACTACCCGGGGATCTACCACATGGTCTCGATCGCTCCCCAGGACTGGCACATGCTCCCGGACGTTCCCGAGGGGCGCGACTCGGTCAACCTCGACGTCGAGGCCGAGGCCAAGCTGCAGGCCGCCGGCTACATCATCGGGCGCCTCCAGCGGGTGATCTTCTACGAGCCCGGGGTCAAGGAGACCAACTGGTCAGCGACCCGGCCGGTCAAGGGCGTCGACGGCGTCGAGCGGCGGTGGGTCTACCTGCACTACTTCAAGGCCGGGCAGCCGTCGATCAACTGGCTCGATCCGTCCTTTGCCGGGATGCGGCTGGTCATCGGCGACGCGCTGCACTCCCTCGCCGACCTCGGCTCGGGCGCGTTGCGCCTCGATGCCAATGGCTTCCTGGGGGTGGAGAAGAGCAGCGAGGACCATCCGGCGTGGTCGGAGGGCCATCCCCTGTCGGAGGCGGCCAATCAGCTCATCGCCAGCATGGTCCGCAAGATGGGGGGTTTCTCCTTCCAGGAGCTCAACCTGGCCATGGAGGACATCAAGACGATGGGAGAGTCCGGCGCCGATCTCTCCTATGACTTCGTCAACCGCCCCGCCTACCACCATGCCCTGGCCGTTGGTGACACCGAGTTCCTGCGCCTGACGATGAACCTCGCTCTCGAGCTGGGGATCGACTCGGCCTCCCTGGTGCACGCTCTGCAGAACCACGACGAGCTCACCCATGAGCTGGTGCACTTCGCCACCCGCCACCGCGACGATGTCTTCACCTACGGCGGCCGCGAGATCACCGGCGGAGAGCTGGCCATTCACATCCGCGGTGACCTGACCGCCGCGCTCACCGGCGCCGACACGCCCTACAACCGCCCGT
The DNA here is from genome assembly GCA_036497165.1 of Solirubrobacteraceae bacterium. Classification (GTDB taxonomy): domain Bacteria; phylum Actinomycetota; class Thermoleophilia; order Solirubrobacterales; family Solirubrobacteraceae; genus Palsa-465. Next base: position 7,896 of record DASXJW010000191.1, on the reverse strand, counting down.
TCACGACCAACGGCATCGCCTGCACCACCGCCTCGGCGATCAGTGCCATCCTCGGCATCCCCGATCCCGCCTCCATGTCCGACGACGACGTGGAGCGGGTGAAGCGCATTCACCTTCTCCTCGCCATGTACAACGCCTTCCAGCCCGGTGTCTTCGCGCTGTCGGGGTGGGACCTGATGGGCATGCTCACCATCGACCCGTCCCAGGTGGCCGACCTCATCGGAGAGGGCGACACACGCTGGATCAACCGTGGTGCTCACGACCTCATGGGGGTCAACCCCAAGGCTCAGCGCTCGGAGGGCGGCCTCCCCCGCGCGCGGAGCCTCTACGGGACGCTCGCCGATCAACTCGGCGACCGTTCCTCCTTCGCCCGCCGGCTGCGCCGCATCATCCGGATCCGCAGCCGCTACGGCATCGCCATGGCCACCCAGGTCGACATCCCGGAGGTGTCGCACCGCTCGCTCCTGGTGATGGTGCACCGCCTCAAGAACGCCAACCTGCAGGTCACGGTGCTCAACTTCGGTCCCGAGCGCATCACCGGCACGATCCGCTCCGAGCACCTGCCGCCGTCGGCCAAGGTCATCGACCTCTTCCGCGCCCATCAGGTCGCCACCGTGGATGACCTCAACAGCTTCAGCCTGGAGATGGAGCCCTACCAGGGCGTCCCTCTGCTCCTGCCCCTCCCGACCGAGCCGCCCCGGGTGACACAGCCCCCGTCGCTGCGACCCTGACGATCGACGAGTGGCACCCCGGCGGGGACGGGCCCGGTGGACCGGGCCCGCGCCATCTCGCTACGGTGTGCGGAGGAGGTGATCGAGATGCACATGCCGCTGGCCCTTTCCCGGAATCGTGCCGTGCTGCTCGCAGCGACGGTCGCGCTCCTCGTCGGAGGAGCCCTCGTCGTCGGCAACGCCACCGGCGCGGGCGCCCGGCCGGTCGCCCATCTGGCGCTGGTCAGAAGTCAGCCCGTGACCGTCTCGGGTCGCGGTTTCCGCCCGCACGTTCGCATTGCACTGCGGCTGGTGGCTCACACGACGCTGTCGCGCCGGCCCCTCGCCGGTCGCAACGGAACCTTCACGGTCACCTTCCCGACCGTCATCGACCGCTGCGCCGGATGGAGCGTGACCGCGACCCAGTCGGGCCGCGCCCCGGTGATGCTCCGCAGCCCGGCCAAGCCCGAGTGCGCGCCACTGCGTGCCCCGTAACGGCAGGGCGGGAAGCTGGCGAAGTGAAGCGTGCGTATCGCACAACGGAGGCGAGCGTCAACGGCGGGCGATGAAGAAGGCAGGGACGCGTGCGTGGATGTTGACTTCCCACGTCGCACACTCGACGGATCCGCCGGGAGTGACGCGAAATGCGAGTCATGTTGACTCCTCACGTCACGCCGCCCAGAAAGGGCGAGTGTGCGATCTGAGGAGTCAAGATCTGGCCGCCGCGGCCGCTCCCTTCCCTTCACGGGTCCCGGCGCCGCCGGCTACAGCCGCGGGTCGTGGCCGGTCACGGCCTCCTCGAGCGCGGCCGGGCTGGTGACCAGCATGTCGGCGCCCGCCCCGGCGAGCTCCTCGCGGGACCCGTACCCCCACAGCGCTCCGATGGCCACCAGGCCGTGGGCGTGCGCTCCGATCACGTCGTGCTCGCGGTCGCCCACGTGTCCGAACGCCCGCGTGGGGGCGAGCCCCTCCAGGGCACGGGCGACGATCGTGGCCTTGTCGGTGCCCAGCTCACCACGGCGGGTGCCCTCGACCACCGCAAAGAACCTGGCAAGCCCGAGGCGCTGAAGCAGCGGCTCGGCGACCTCGATCGATTTGGACGTGGCGACGGCCAGCGGCACCCCGCGCCGGCTCAGCGCGGCCAGCAGCTCGGGGATGCCCGGGAACGCGGCCACGTCCTCGGCGGCCGCGGTACAGCGGCGATATCTCATCAGCAGGTCCGCGATGCCCGGCTGGGACAGGTCGGGCGCCAGCACGCGGGCGACCGTGTCGGCGGGAGGGCCCACGAAGGGACGGACCTCCTCCAGGGACGGCGCCGGGCGGCCGAGCACGGCCAGGGTCTCGGCCCAGCAGCGGGCGATGCTGGGGAGCGAGTCCACCAGGCAGCCGTCGAGGTCGAAGAGGAGCGCGCGGCCGTCCGGGATCATGGGCGAGGCCGACCGGACCGCGTCGCGCGGGCCGATTTGAGAGCTTTAGGGACCATGGATTGGACAGGCCGCCTCATCACCAAGGAGATGCTCGCATGACACGACCCGACATCATCGCCGTGGCGCGCGAGCAGGTGCTCGAGCGAGGCGTCGGCCTCGAGGAGGCGCAGGTCCTGGACGTGCTGAGGCTGCCCGACGCGCGGGTCGACGACGCCCTGGCCCTGGCTCACGAGGTGCGCATGCGCTGGTGCGGCCCGGCAGTCGAGGTCGAGGGGATCGTGTCGATCAAGACCGGAGGCTGCCCGGAGGACTGTCACTTCTGCTCCCAGTCGGGACGGTTCGAGACCCCCGTACGCGCCGTGCGCCTCGACATCCCGGCCCTGGTGCAGGCGGCCCGGGAGACCGCCGCCACCGGAGCCACGGAATTCTGCCTGGTGGCCGCGGTGCGCGGCCCCGACGAGCGTCTCATGGAGCAGGTGCGAGCCGCCGTCGCCGCCATCCAGGCCGAGGTGCCCATCAACATCGCCTGCTCGCTGGGCATCCTCACCCGCGCGCAGGCCGAGGGGCTCGCCCAGCTCGGGGTGCACCGCTACAACCACAACCTCGAGACCGCCCGCTCGTATTTCGCCCAGGTCGTCACCACGCACACGTGGGAGGAACGGTTCGCCACCCTGGAGCTCGTCCGTGAGCTCGGCATGGAGGTGTGCTGCGGCGGCATCGTGGGCATGGGCGAGACGCTCGAGCAGCGCGCCGAGTTCGCGGGGCAGCTGGCGATGCTCGAGCCCGACGAGGTGCCGCTGAACTTCCTGGACCCCAGGCCGGGCACGCCGTTCGGAGAGCTGTCGGCGATCCAGACCAAGGATGCACTGCGGACGATCGCGGCGTTTCGCCTGGCGCTGCCGCGGACGATCCTGCGCTTCGCCGGCGGCCGCGAGCTCACGCTCGGCGACATCGGCACGCGCGCCGGGGTCCTGGGAGGCATCAACGCGATGATCGTCGGCAACTACCTGACCACCCTCGGCCGCGATCCGCGCGAGGACCTGGAGCTGCTCGACGACCTGTCCATGCCGATCAAGGCGCTGGCTGAGACCATCTGACGGTGCCGACCTTCTGCGACGGCTGCGGGCGCGCGCACGCCGAGGGCGACCACGAGCGCTGCCGGCGGCGGCGCGCCACCACCGACCCACCGCGCTTCTGCGAGAGCTGCGGCCGCAAGCTGGTCGTGCAGGTGCTTCCCCTCGGGTGGACGGCGCGCTGCGTGCGCTGCGGCCCGGTGCCGGGGGTCAGCCGCTGAGCGGCGCGGTCATGAGGTCGAAGTTACCGCGCGGTGGCGACGATCGAGAACACGGGCGGCAGCCGCGTCGCCACCGTTGACCAGGTGGTCCCGGCGTCGCCGGTGGCGAACACGTCGCCCGAGGTGGCGCCGAAGTAGAGCTCGAGCTCCTCGCCCTCCCCGGACCGGCTGAACGCCTGGCGCAGGATGGTGAGGTAGGCGTGCTCGGCGGGCAGGCCGTCACCCCGAGGCGCCCAGCTCTCACCCGCGTCGCGCGTCTCGTAGACGCGCACGCGGCCGTCGGGGGTGACGCGGTCCATGTCCGCCACGAGAGGGATCACGTACGCGCTGTCGGGGTCGGCGGGGTCGACCATCAGCGGGAACCCGAAGTCCGAGGGCAGGCCGTCACCGATGGCGGTCCAGCTCGCGCCCGCGTCGTCGGACCGGTAGACGCCCCCATGGAACTGGAGGAACATCCGCTCTGGCTGCCGAGGAGCGCGCTCGACGTGGTGCACGCAGCGACCGGCGTTCTCGTCGCGGAGCGCCTCCTCGGGCAGGTAGCGAGGATTGAGGCCGGCGTTGCCGCGGCGCCAGGTCCGCCCGCCGTCCTCGGTGAGCCAGATACCCGCGGCGGAGACGGCAATGGCCATCCGGTCGGGGTCTCCGGGCCAGGTGCAGATCGAGTGGAGGCACAGCCCCCCGCCCCCCGGCTGCCATTGCCGGCGCGACGGCTGCTCCCACAGCCCCGCGTTGATCTCCCATGTCAGCCCGGCGTCGTGGCTGGCGAAGAGGACGCCGGGGTCGCCGCCCGCGTACAGGACGCCATCAGCCTCCCCGCGACCGATGACCCAGATCCGCTCGAGCGCCTGTTCACCGCCCTCGGGGAGCGCCACACCCTCGGCCTGCTCCCACTCCCCGGAGGGATCGGCGTCGGTGTAGAAGATCTTCGGGCCGTAGAATGGCGAGGTCACGGTGGCCAGCAGCCGTCCCGTACGCGGGTCGCGCGTGGCGAAGTCCACCGGCTGTCCCGGGAATGCGCGCGCCGCGATCTCAAATCCCGACTGCGGGTCGCCCTCCAGCACGAACAGCCCCTTCTTGGTCCCCACGAGCAGCTCCGTCACCGTCTCAGCCTCCTGTTATCGCCGGTAGCACCTCAACCCGATCCCCTGCCGCGACGGCGGTCGCCTCGCCGCCCCGCTCGCCGTTGACGAACACGTTGATATGGCGGCGGATCGCCCCGCGCTCGTCCAGGATCCATCCGCGGACCTCCGGATGGCGCACCTCGAGCGCCTTCATGACCTCGACCACGGTGGCGCCCTCGAGCTCGTGCTCGGCGCGCCCCGCAGCGAGCTTGCGCAGCGGTCCTCGAACGGACACCACGGCCATTGGGGCAATCCTAGAGTCGTCCATGCTCCACAGACCAGCCTGACGGTGGTTTCTCATCGGTCAGGCTCGGCGGTAGGCGAGATGCACACACGCCGGTATGCGAGAGGGGAGAATGGTTCCCGTGACCGAGCGCCTGTCCGGACCGATCGAGCTCGCCGCCTACGACCCCGGGTGGCCGGCCACCTTCCGCGAGCAGGCCGTGCGCATTCGCGACGCCCTCGGGACCAGGATCAATCGGATCGAGCATGTGGGGTCCACCGCGGTGCCGAAGCTGATCGCCAAGCCGGTCATCGACATCGTGCTCGAGATCCCCGATCCCGCCGAGGAGGCCGCGTACGTGCCGGAGCTGGCGACGCTCGGATACGTCCTGCGCCTCCGCGAGCCCGAGTGGTTCGAGCATCGTCTCCTGCGGGGCCACCGGCCACGGGTGAACCTCCACGTATTCGGCGCCAATTGCGCCGAGACCGACCGGATGCTGCGCTTCCGCGACTGGCTGTGGGCCAACGCGGCCGATCGCGACCTCTATGCCACGGCCAAGCGCGACCTCGCCGCCCGCGACTGGACGTACATGCAGCAGTACGCGGACGCCAAGACCGAGGTGATCGCCGCGATCACCGCCCGCGCGGATGCGCACGGCCGATGAATTCCGCGCGGGCGGGCAGTCTCTAGGGACATGACCAAGACCACATGCCATATCTCCATCTCGTTGGACGGCTTCATCGCCGGACCCGACCAGGACCGCGACAACCCGCTCGGAGTCGGCGGTCTCAGACTGCACCGCTGGCACCTGGGTGACGACCTGTACGACGCCGACGCCGCCCTCACGGCCGAGCTGCTGCGTCCACGTGGTGCCTTCGTCATGGGCCGGAACATGTTCGGCCCGATCCGCGGTGAGTGGGACGAGGACTGGAGGGGCTGGTGGGGCGACGAGCCGCCGTATCACGCCCCCGTGTTCGTGCTCACCCACCACCCACGCGAGGCCATCGAGATGCAGGGCGGGACCACCTTTCATTTCGTCACCGAGGGCTTTGACGCCGCCTACGCGCGGGCGCGCGACGTCGCCGGTGGCCGCGAGGTCTCCATCGCCGGCGGCGCCTCGACCGTGCGCCAAGCGCTGACCGCCGGCGTCATCGACGAGCTCGTTCTGGACATCTCACCGGTCGTGCTCGGCAGCGGCGAGTCTCCCTTCCACGGGGTCGAGGACCTGCGCCTCGCGCCGATCGAGGTCGTCCACTCACCGTTCGCCACGCACGTGCGCTACCGCGTCGGCGGCGTGAACTGACTGACGGTGAGGACCGCGCCCTGCGGATCGCGAATGAGTGCCGTGCGAGCCCACTGGCCGTCCTCCGTCGACAGGACCGCGGCGCCGAGCCGTTGCGCCCGGGCGGCCGTGGCGTCACGGTCGGCGACAGCGAAAGTGACGTGCCAGTGCGGGGTGAGGCCGGGCTCGAGGGCGCCGATCCAGGCGATCGCATCCTCGAATCCCGGCGGCGCGCCCACGCCGGCCTGCCGCGCGCGGATGTCGGGGTCCACGGTCGCCGCCAGGTGGTCGCCGTAGCCGGGGCGCCGAACGAGCGTTGCGAAGCCCAACTCCTCGATGGCCCAGCCGAACACCTCGGCGTAGAACGAGGCCGTCTGGGGCTGGTCGGTATGGAGATCGCTGAAGTTCCAGGAGCCGGGCTCGTTGACCTTCTGCGCTCCGCGGCGATTGCGGGCCTGCCACAACCGGAACACCGCCCCCGCGGGGTCGCGGCAGATCGCGAAGCGCCCGGCCTCGCCCGTGTCGGCGGGCTCGCTCACCACCTCGCCGCCCGCAGCCCACACCCGCCCCGCGGCCGCGTCGGCATCGTCGACCGCGACATACGTGCTCCACAGCGCTGAGGCATCCTCGCCCTCGGCAAGGCCCGCCACGTCGCGGCCGTCGTCCGAGCTCGCGATGGCGTACAGAGGCGCGTCGGGCGGTGACACCCGGCTGATCTCCCATCCGAGCAGACTGCTGTAGAACTCCTGGGCGGCGCGAGGGTCGAGCTGCTCGGTGTCGACCCAACTCGGCACGCCGTGCGGGTAGGTGCGGGATTGGCTCATGGCGGGCAACGTCGCAGGCATTGCGGACAGGACCGGGCCGCGGCCCGCTGACCCCAGGGGTCAGGCGAGGGCGCTCAGCCGGCTGACCAGCAGCTCGAGAAACCCCTCGGCATCGACGGCGACCGCGACATGGCAGTTGGGGGCCCAGCCGGCGCTGGCCCGCAGGTCGACGTGCGTGCGCCCGCGGGAGAGCTCGGGGCCGGTGTCGATGACGACGCCGCGGTGGGCCGTGGTCAGCAGGGTGCCGTCGATCACATGGGCGAGGGCGAGGGCGTCGTGGACAGGGGCCCCGTCCCAGCCGTAGTCGCGGGCGTGAAATCGGGTGTAGAAGGCGAACAGATCAGCCACGAGCCGGCCCGCCTTCCCGCCGGCGCGCAGGCGCTCGGCGTGCGCGGGACGCATCAGCGCCCGGTGGGTGACGTCCAGCCCCACCATCGTGAGATCGGCGCCCGATTGAAAGACGCGGGCCGCGGCCTCGGGATCGACCCAGATGTTGAACTCGGCGGCCGGGGTGACGTTGCCCTCCCCGTAGGCCCCCCCCATGAGGACGATCCGCTCGAGCCGCCCGGCGAGCTCGGGATAGCGGGCCATGAACAGCGCGACGTTGGTCAGCGGTCCGGTGGGCACGAGCGTGACCGGCCGGGGGTGGTCGCGCACGATGGCGGCGATCCAGTCGACGGCGTGCGCGTCGCCCGGCGGGCGCGAGGCCGGCGGCAGGTCCGGCCCGTCGAGACCGGTCTCGCCGTGCACCTCGGCCGCGACGCGCAGCTCGCGCACCAGCGGCCTGGCGGCCCCGGCGGCGACGGGGACGTCGCCCCGCCCGACGTGGTCGAGCACCCGGATCGCGTTGGCGGTGGTCTTCTCGAGCGTCTGGTTGCCGGCGACGGTGGTCACGCCGAGGAGGTTGACCTCGGGACTGGCCAGGGCAAGGAGGAGCGCGATCGCGTCGTCATGACCGGGATCACAGTCGATGATGATGTCGGTCACGCCGCGCCGGTCAGCGATCGGTGAGCTC
>DASXJW010000190.1:0-8123 GCA_036497165.1 Solirubrobacteraceae bacterium | reverse complement strand
GTTTTTGGACCGGGGCCAGCTGACGCTGACCCATGTCCTGCTCACCCACCATCACCACGACCACGTGGCCGAGCTCGGCGCGGTCAAGGAGCGCTTCGGAGACGTGCCGGTGCTCATCCATCCGCTCGAGCGCGAGCAGGTCCCCGGGGCCACCGCGACGATGGAGGCCGGCCAGACGATCGAGACCGGCGCGTTGCGCATCGAGCCGATCCACACGCCGGGCCACACGGCGGGGATGCTGTCGCTGCTCGTCGACGGCACCGACGTCTTCACGGGCGACACCCTGTTCAAGGGCTCGGTCGGCGGCGTGCGCGCGCCCGGCCACACCACCTATGCCGATCTGAAGACCTCGATCATGGACAAGCTGCTCGCGCTACCCCCGTCGACGCGCATCCATCCCGGGCACACCGAGCCCACCTCGGTCGCCGACGAGCTCGAGCACAACCGCTTCGTGCGCATCTGGCGCGGCGTGGACCCCGAGGGCGAGGAGCCGTGCACCGCGATGGGGGAGGCGGCCACCCTCATCCTGCTCGGCGATGACTACGACGGCGGCCACAAGGCATGGGTGCGCTGGCCGGATGGATCCGACGACATCGTCCCCGGCTCCCAGGTGAGCCGAGACTGACGCTCGGCCGTGCCCAAGGACAAGATCCCCACGTCAAGGGTGGGGCGGACGGCGCGGATCGGGGGCCTGGCCGCGGGCCAGGTGATCCGCGAGGCGGGTACGCGCGCCGCCAACGTCGCCCGGACACCTGAGGGCCGCCAGGTCGCGCTGGAGCGCCGCCAGCTCGAGGCGGCCGAGCAGATCGTGGCCGCGCTGGGAACGATGAAGGGCGCCGCGATGAAGGTGGGTCAGGTGCTGTCGTTCCTGGACGTCGGCATGGTGCCCGAGGAGTACCGGGAGGAGTTCCAGCGCAAGCTGGCGGTCCTGCGCGACGCGGCGCCCACCGTGACCTTCCGCGACATGCGCAAGGTCATCGAGGAGGAGCTCGACGACCGGCTGTCCGAGGTCTTCGAGGAGTTCGACGAGGAGCCGATCGCCGCCGCGTCCATCGGCCAGGTGTATCGCGCGCGCCTCACCGACGGGCGGCAGGTGGCGGTCAAGGTGCAGTACCCGGGCGTCGCGGCCGCGGTCCGGGCCGACATGCAGAACCTGGGGCTGATCCTGCGCCTGGTCAAGCGCATCGCCCCCGGCCTGGATCCCAACGCCATCGGCGAGGAGATCCGCGCCCGCGTCCAGGAGGAGCTCGACTACGAGCTCGAGGCCCAGAACCAGCGCACGCTGGCCCGCATCTTCCGCGGCCACCCCTTCATCGTCATTCCCGACGTGATCACCTCGCTCTCACACGAGCGGGTGATGGTGTCCGAGTACGTGAGCGGAACCGGGTTCGAGGACCTGCGCGGCTACTCCCAGGAGGACCGCGACCGCCTCGGCGAGATCCTGTTTCGCTTCTACTTCGGCTGCCTGTACCGCCACGGCCAGTTCTCCGGTGACCCGCACCCGGGCAACTCGATGCTGCTCGACGATGGTCGCATGGCGTTCTTTGACTTCGGCCTGTTCAAGCGCATGCCGCCCGGCGCCGTCGAGCTGGAGATCAACGTGGCCCGCGCCATCATCGAGGGGGACACCGAGACGATCATGCGGCTCGGCACCGAGGTGGGCTTCTTCCGCGATCCCGAGAAGTTCAACCCCGACCGCGTGCTGGCCCACTTCCGCGCGGCCACCTCCTGGTACACCAGCGACCGCGAGATCGAGCTCACCCCGGAGTACGCCACCCAGGTGCTCATCGACATGAGCGACCCCCGCTCGGAGTACTTCGGCTACCTGCGTCACGAGTCCGCCCCGCCCGACCACATCTTCGGCCGGCGCATGGAGGTGCTCACCCTGGCCGTGATCGCCCAGCTGCATGCCCGCGGCAACTTCCACCGCATCGCCCGCGAGTGGTTCTACGGCGATCCGCCCGCCACCGAGCTCGGCGAGCTCGAGGCGGAGTTCTACCGGCGCGCCGCGGCGTAGCGCCGGCTGGCTCCCGCGTGCGCTGGCCGACCCCGGCCCCGGCCCGCCCCGGCCCGCCCCGGCCCGCCCCGGCCCGGGGCGGAGTTTCCTGACGCGAACCGGCGTCGGCAGGCGTTCTCGTCCCGTTGCGCTCGGAATCCGGGCGCTGCGTGACGCAAACCCCGGATGAGGGTCATTTGCGTCGGGAAACTCCGGGCGCAGGGCGCAGGGCGCAGGGCGCAGGGCGCAGGCTGGCCGCGGGCTGGGGGCGCCTGGGGCGCGGGGGCCGCGGAGGGGCGCCGGGCGCGAGCGGATCCTGGGCGCTGCTGCCGGCCCCCTCGGGGGCCCGGTGGGGCTCAGACCTCCTGGACCTGGAACAGACTGGTGGTGCCGGGCCGGCCGCTGGGCAGGCCCGCGGTGATCCCGATGCGCTGTCCGTGCTGAACCCAGCCCAGCTCCACGACACGGCGCGCACTGTCGGCGATGAGCTCCTCGGTGACCTCGTGGCGGCGGATCGACGCCGCCTGCACGCCCCACATGAAGTTGCAGCGGCGAACGGTCTCGCGCCCGGGCGACAGGCAGTAGATGGGGACCGAAGGGCGATGGGCCGAGATGAGGCGGGCCGAGCGGCCCGACAGGGTCGGGACCACCAGCGCGGCGAGGCCGAGGTCGCGGGCGGCGGCGCAGGCGCTGTAGGCGATGGTGTAGGCCGGATCGCGGGCGTCGCGGCGCACGCGGGACTCGTTCCACTCGGTGTAGGGGAGCACCCCCTCGGTGCGCTCGGCGATCGAGGCCATCATCTCCACCGCCTCCACCGGATAGGCGCCCACCGCGGTCTCCTGGGAGAGCATCACGGCGTCGGTCCCGTCGAGGATGGCGTTGGCCACGTCGGTGGCCTCGGCGCGGGTCGGGCGCGATGAGGAGACCATCGAGTCGAGCATCTGGGTGGCCGTGATCGAGGGGCGCGCGAGACGCCCGGCGATGTGCAGCAGCTGCTTCTGGACGATGGGGACGTCCTCGATGGGCAACTCGATCCCCAGGTCGCCGCGGGCGACCATGACCGTGTCGGCGGCGCGGATGATCGCCTCGGCGTTGTCGACGGCCTGGGGCTTCTCGATCTTGGCCACCAGGGGCAGCCGGGTGTGGCGGCGGACGTACTCGACGTCCTCGGCCGTGCGTACGAAGGACAGCGCCACCACGTCGACGCCGATCGACTCCCCGAAGCGCAGCATGTCGAGGTCCTCCTCGGGCACGGCGGCCAGGCCGCGCGTGTTGCCCGGGATGTTGAGGCCCTGGCGTGACGCCACCGATCCGCCGATCTCGACGACGGTCTCGACCTCGCAGTCGCCGTTGCGGATCTGCTCCACCCTCAGGCGGATGGCGCCGTCGGCGAGGTAGATGACGTCGCCCGGGTCGACGCACTCGGCCAGGCCGGCCCAGGACACCGACATGCGCCGGCCGTCGCCCTGCTCAGTCCTGCCACAGGCCAGGACGAGGCGCTCCCCTGGCTTGAGCTCGACGCGGTCGTCGACGAGGGGGCCGATGCGCAGCTTGGGCCCGGGGAGATCCTGGAGGATGGCCACGGGGCGGCCGACCGCGGCCGACGCAGCGCGGACGCGGGCGGCGTTGTCAGCATGCATGTCGCGGTCCCCGTGCGAGAAGTTCAGGCGCGCGACGTCCAGGCCGGCCTCGACCATCCGCGCGAGCGTGTCGGGGTCACGCGAGGCAGGACCGATGGTGGCGACGATCTTCGTACGGCGCATTGCGGGACCCAACCTAGTGGACGCCAGACGGACGACTGGTTAATAGCACGTGATGTTGTGAGCGCTCACACACGCAACGCGCCGCGAACATGACGCACCGATCGGCTCGCGGCAGGTCATGGGCGCAACGCGCCGTTTTCCACGACCGGCTCCCCGTCGGCGCTCAGGCGGCCGCCGGCACGCAGATCGCAGATGAGGTCCCAGTGCAGCGCCGAGTCGTTGGTGCCGCCGGTCTCCGGGTAGGAGCGCCCGAGCGCGAGATGTACCGTGCCCGCCATCTTCTCGTCGAGCAGGATGTGACCGGTGGCCCGGTCGATGCCGGTGTTGGTCCCGATGCCCAGCTCGCCCAGGTACCGGGCGCCGGCGTCGGTGTCCAGCGCCGCCAGCAGGTACTCGTCGCCCCGGTCGGCCCGCGCCGACACCACCTCGCCGTCCTCGAAGCGCAGCTCGACCCCGGTCACGGTCACCCCGTGGGGGCCGGTGGGGACGTTGAAGCGGATCGTGCCGTTGGCCGAGCGCTCATCCGGTCCGGTGAAGACCTCACCGCTGGGCATGTTGCGATGGCCGTCGGAGTTGATCCACGTCCGCCCGGCGACCCCGAGGCGGATGTCGGTCCCCTCCGCCTCGATGTGGATCTCGGAGGCGGAGCTCAGCCGCTGCACCATCGCCTGCTGGATGGCGTGAAGGTCGCGCCAGGCCTGCGCCGGATCCGGCCGATCCAGGAACAGCGCCCGGTTGACGAAGCCGGCGTACCGCGCGGTGCTCATCTGCGCCTGCTGGGCCAGCGCGGGGGTGGGGAGGATCGTGCCCGTCCAGCGCAGCTTCATCCTCGCCTCCTGGAAGGGGCGCCGCGCGGTGGCCACCTGGGCGACCACCGCCGGGTCGACGTCGGCCAGCTCCGTGGTGTTGGCCGGGGCCTCGATGTGGACGAAGGCGTCCAGGGCCCCGGCCGCCGCCATGTGCGTCGGGGGCGGCTCGGTGCGATGGCGCTCGTGGGCGTGCCGGTAGAGATCGGCGGCCAGGCCCGGCGGCTCGAGGCTGACGTAAGGCCACGCATCGCGTTCCAGGACGGCGCGGTGAAGCGCGGCGGCCAGGTCGGCGGCCAGGGTCGTGGAGAGGATGCCGACGCGGTCACCGGGCCCGACCTGCATCGACCAGTCGCACAGCAGCGCGGCGAAGGCGTCGGGGTCTGGGACCGGGGCGGTCACGGAGCCGCCGGCTCGTCGGGGGCGGCGGCGGTCACGGGATCTCGAGCTCGGGGAAGTTCTCGGCCACGTGCGTGCGCAGCGACGCCAGCACGAACTCGCGCTCGGCCGCGGTGGCCAGGCGGTAGCGCGCCAGCAGCTCCTTCTGGCGCGTCGTCTCGATGTCGCTGATCGTCCAGCACACCGCCAGGCGCTCGAACAGCATCTCGATCGCGCGCGCCCGGGCGTCCTCCTGGTGAAGGCCGCCCGTGAGGGTGTCGGTGTAGGTCCGCCGGGTCGCCGGGGTCAGGGCTCCGCGCAGGCTCAGGACGTTGCCCTCGGCGTCGCGGTACTCGGTGACGGGGGCGCTCAGCGCGTTCTGCTTGGCCCTCTCGCGCCCCCGGCGTCCCATCACACGCGGGCCTCGGCCGCCCGCTCGAGCTGGTCGCGCACGTCGCCGGTCACGGGGTCGGCGTGACCGGCCCAGGCCAGGTCGGGTCCGAGCGCCGCCAGCTTGCGGATCGACGCGCGCGCCTGCTCGGCATCGGCGTCGAAGGCCACGTGCGGGACGCGCGGGCCGCCCTTGCGCCCGGTCTGGATGTCCAGGGTGTAGACGCAGTCCGAGATGAGCGCCAGCCGATCGGAGTGGCGGAAGAGCCCGATCAGCCCGGGAGCGTGGCCGGGCAGCTCCACGACCTCGAAGCCCGCCACCTCGTCGCCCTCGGACACGGTGCCCTCGATGGCCACCGGCCCGCCGTCCCAGGCCGGCAGCATGCGCCGGAAGTAGGGGCGCGCGTAGGGGCGAAGCTTGCCGATGTCCCAGTAATCGCGCAGCGCCTCGTCCTGCTCGGCGGTCTCGCGCTCGCGCGGATGACAAAACGTGGGCACCCCCAGCGCGGGCGCAGCGCCGCGGTGGTCGGGATCGGCGTGCCCGAGCACCACGCGGCGGGCGCCGCCGTACTGGGCGCACAGCGCCCGCAGTGCCTGGCCCATGGCCTTGATGCCCGCGTCAAAGACGGTGACCCCGTCGCCGTCGCGGATGAGGTAGACGTTCATCGCCTTGAGCGGGAAGCCGCCGCGCGCGACCCAGACGCCCTCGGCGATCGACTCGACCTTGACGCCGTGGACCGCGTGCATCGCCTTCGTCCGGACGTTGGCCAGCCGCGTCAGCCGCGCCTCCGCCAGCGAGCCCGCCGCCGGCAGCACGCCCAGCTGGCGGGCGATGTCGCCGCTGTCGATGTAGGCGTCGTTGTGGACGATGAGGTCGTCCTGCACCGTGACGACGTCGCAGCCCTCGAGCACCAGCGAGGCGTGGTTGGGCGCAAAGCCCTGGAAGGTGCCCGGACCGGCGAAGGTGCCCCGGGCCCGCCAGCGGACCGCCGTCCGCTGCCGCGCCGTGGTCAGCTCCAGGACCTCGAGATCGAAGTCGGGCAACGCCGCGAACAGCTCGCTGAAGTACGCGCGGATGCCGTCGGGGGCGATGAGCTCCTGGGCGCCGACGAGCCGGTCGACGGCCCCGGGCTGCCAGCACGCGGTGGCCGCGTCCAGATCGTGGGCGGCAAGCGCGGCGAAATATCGCTTGGCGATGTCCGAGGTACTGGCCAAGGCGCCGCAGTCTACGCGCCGCCAATAACGTCTGAGATCCATGCCACCGACCTCGTCAAGGCAGAAGGAGCTCGGACGCGGCGAGCGGGTCCTGCCCGGCCTGTGGCGACTGCGCCTGCCGCTGCCCTGGCCGGGAGTGCCCCACTGCAACGCGTGGGCGATCGCCGCGGGCTCGGGGATCGTGCTCGTCGACACCGGGATGCACCAGCCCGGGTCCCTGGCCCAGTTGGAGCGGGCCATGGATCAGGTCAACCTGCGCCTCGAGCACGTGCGGCTGCTCGCCTGCACCCACGCGCATTCCGACCACTGGGGGCAGGCGGCGCCGATCATGGAGCGCGCCCGCTGTGAGCTGTGGCTGCATCCCAACCACGCCCACGCCACCGCCGGCGCCAATGACCCCGAGGCAGCGCTGGCCCGCCGGCTGGAGGTGGGCCGCCAGAGCGGGGTGGCGCCGCAGGCGCTGGCCGAGTATGCCGAGCGCATGAAGGACCTCCCGTCCGGCGTGGCCAGAGTCGTCGAGCCCGACCACGCGCTGGTGGAGGGCGTGACCATCGAGACCGATCTGGGCACGTGGAGCGTCCATGAGACGCCGGGCCACGCCCCCTCCCACGTCTCCCTGTTCCAGGCCGAGCGGCGGCTGCTCATCTCCGGCGACCACGTGCTGGGGCGGATCTCGCTGTTCTACGACTACGGCTACACGCCCGATCCGGTCGGGGAGTTCCTCGGCTCGCTGGACAAGGTCGACGTTCTGGACGCCCGCCTGGCCCTGTCCGGGCACGGCAAGCCGTTCGTCGACGTCCATGGCCACATCGAGGGCAACCGGACTCTGGTGGCCCAGCGGCTGGAGGCGATTCTGGCCGCGGTAGCGGCCGAGCCCAAGACCGCGGTGGAGATCCTCCCCGAGGTCTACGACCAGCCGGTCAACTTCCGCAACGCGACGTGGTTTCTGGCCGAGACCCTGTCCTACCTGCGCCATCTCGAGGTTCAGGGCCGGGTGTCCGCCGAGCAGGACGGCGGCGCCGAGCGCTGGTCGCCCGCCTGATCACTCAAGTTCGGCAGAGCGCCGCCGACAACCTTGACACAACCTTGTCAAGGTTGGTACTCTCCCCGCCATGCGCATCGACCAGATCCTCACCGAGGCCGACGAGCCCAGCTTCTCCTTCGAGTTCTTCCCTCCCAAGAGCGACGCCGGCGAGCGGGTCCTGGGACTCGCGCTCGAGTCGCTGCGCCAGCTCGAGCCGTCGTTCGTGTCCGTGACCTACGGGGCGGGCGGCACGTCGCGCGGCCGGACGCTGGAGCTGACCAAGTGGATCAAGCAGGAGCTCGGGATCGAGGCGATGGCCCACCTCAGCTGCGTCGGCTCCACCCGCGAGGAGCTCACCGAAGTGATCAGCGACATGAGCGCCGCGGGGATCGAGAACATCCTCGCGCTGCGCGGCGACCCGCCGCGGGGCGAGGCCAGCTGGGAGCCCCATCCCAACGGGCTGAGCTACTCCACCGAGCTGGCCGCGCTCATCCGCTCAGAGCAGGACATGTGCATCGGCGGCGCCTGCTTCCCGGAGATCCATCCCGAAG
>DASXJW010000189.1:0-36083 GCA_036497165.1 Solirubrobacteraceae bacterium | reverse complement strand
CTTTGGAGGGTCTGGGGGCGCTTGGCTCCACCGGTTTCCGGCTGGCGGAGTTTTCCGCCGGGCGGATTCGATAATCTTTTGGGTACCAGAGAAAGGAGGTGGTCCGAGCTTGTCTGACAGTTCTTGCGGGACCCTGGAGGTGTCCGGCCGCTAGGTCGGAGGCTGACCCCGCTTAGCGGAGTCCAACCCGCGACACCGCCACCAATGAGCGCCCGGGATTCGTCCCTCCGGCAGTAACGGCTCTTGGTGGTCAGCAGCCAGATTGGTGAAGGGCGCCGTAGTCGACGGCGCCCTTCGCCCGTTAAGGGCGGTCGGTACTCTGCCGGTATGTGCCGAAACATTCGAACCCTCCACAACTTCGACCCGGCGGCGACCGAGGATGAGATCCGCGCCGCGGCCCTCCAGTACGTGCGCAAGATCAGCGGCTTCACCAAGCCCTCCAAGGCCAACGAGGAGGCCTTCCACGCCGCCGTCGAGGAGGTCGCCGAGGTGTCGGCGCGCCTGCTGGCCACGCTGACCACCAACGCGCCGCCGAAGGACCGTGAGGTCGAGGCCGCCAAGGCCAGGGCCCGGGCTGCCGAGCGCTACGCCGCCTGAATCGCCCCGGGCGAGAGGGCAAGGCCGCGGGCGCTCGCTACGCGGCCCACTTGCACCGCTCAGGCCACGAGGTAGGCCCGCCAGACGGCGGGGATCGTTGGGCTGGCGACCTGGATGAACACGTTGGGGCTGGGCGTCCGGGGTTGACGGCTGAGGTGCATGCCCACCTGGCGGGGTAACGCGTTGCCCTTGCGCCGGTTGCACGGCGCGCACGAGGCCACGATGTTCTCCCAGCTGGACGGGCCGCCCTTGGAACGGGGCACCACGTGGTCGACGGTGAGGTTGGAGCGGCTGCCGCAGTACTGGCAGGTCCAGTCGTCGCGGGCGAACACGGCGCGCCGCGTGATCTTGCGGCGGTGCGTGTCGCGTGGGATGCGCACGTAGCTGACCAAGCGGATGACCATGGGGCGAGGCACCGTCGAGGTCGCCGAGTGCAGCTCCCATTCGGCACGCTCGATCATCTCCGCCTTGTCCTTGAGCAGCAGGACGACGGCGCGCCGAACCGTGCAGACGTTGATCGGTTCGTAAGTCGCGTTCAATACGAGCACCCGGCCGACCTCCCGCCCGCGCCGCTGGTGCTCAGAATGCGGCGCGGACCCCAATGGCTCTGGTGTTACGAAGGTGGCCATAGGACTGACGCTGATGGGCAGTGTAGCGGTGCGACGGGCGGCAGCCCCCGCTCCGCGGGGCGCCCGCGGGGCCCCCGCCTGGGCCATGCGGGGGTCATGCGGCCGGGTAGGACCCCAGCACCTTCAGCCGCTCCACGTGCCCCCGCAGCCCCTCGAGACCGGCGGCGACCGCGCCATCGTCGTCGCGACCCTCCATGTCGGCGAAGAACATGTAGCGGCCCAGGCCCTGCTTGCGCGGGCGCGACTCGATGCGGGTCAGGTTGACGCCGCGCTGGGCGAACTCCGACAGGCAGGCGACCAGCCAGCCCGGGGCCTCCGAGCCCACGCCCCAGAACACGATGGCGGTCTTCCACGGCCCCAGCGGGGCCTCGCCCGACAGCGCCACGCGGGGGCCCCCCGGCCCGGTTCCGGCGCGCGCCAGCCACACGAAGCGGGTCTCGTTGTCGGCCACGTCCTCCACCCCGGCCCGCAGGACGAGGCACCCGTAGCGCTCGGCGGCGAGACGGTTGCCCAGCGCGGCCCACGGGCCGTCGTGGTCGGCGACGACGCGGACCGCGTCGGCGGTCGAGGCGCCCGCGAGAACGCGCGCCGTGGGCAGCCGTGTCCGGATGAAGCGGGCGCACTGTGCGTTGGCCTGGGGATGGGACACCACCGTCTCTATCTCCGAGAGCTCCAGCGAGGTCCGGGCGATGAGGCAGTGCCGGATGGGCTGGACGACCTCGCCCACGATGGCCACGTCGTCGGTCTCCATCGCCAACGCGTCCAGCGTGGCGTTGACCGACCCCTCCAGCGAGTTCTCGATCGGCACCAGGCTCGTGTCCACGAGCCCCTCGTGCACCGCCATGACGGTGTCGTAGATCGTCGGCAGCGGAACCGTCTCGAGCACGAGGCCGGCCGTGTCGGCCAGCAGTGCCTCCTGCGTGTAGGTCCCCTCGGGACCGAAGTAGCCGGCCAGCATCGGCGCCGGTCAGCGGGCGCTGGTGGGGGTGGCGCTGCCCGGGTGCCGGCCGGGCTCGCCGGCCGCCGGCTGCGGGCCCCCATCCCCCTGGAGGGCGAGCTTGATGGCCTCAGCCTCCTCGGGCGACAGCTCGAGCTCGCCGCGCCCGTCGTGGACCTGCTTGGCGTAGAAGCGCGCCTGGTCGCGGTGGAGGATCGCCGACAGCACCACGCCCGAGCGGGTCGCGTCCAGCAGCGCCATCGACATCGACTGGTGCCCGGACATCTCGCTCCAGGCGTCGTAGCGGACCAGCGACGTGTAGGCGATGGCGCCGTCGAGGCGATGCTCGGCGGTCGCCATGCGCTCGTCGAGCGCAGACGCGACGTCCTCGACGTACTGGTGCAGCGCCTCGAACTCGTTGCGCAGGGACGCAGCGTGGGCCACCAGGTCCTCGCGGCGATCGCCCAGTAC
The DNA here is from genome assembly GCA_036497165.1 of Solirubrobacteraceae bacterium. Classification (GTDB taxonomy): domain Bacteria; phylum Actinomycetota; class Thermoleophilia; order Solirubrobacterales; family Solirubrobacteraceae; genus Palsa-465. Next base: position 33,449 of record DASXJW010000189.1, on the reverse strand, counting down.
GGCGCGCTGCTCGGAGCGCACCCGCGAGAGCCGGAAGGCCAGGACGATGGTGGTCAGCAGGGCGACCACGGCGACGGCGCCTGCCGCGAGCGCCACGATGCCGACGGTGCTCGTCAGGTCGTGCACCGCAGAAAGGATAGGCCCCGGGGCGGAGGGCCGCGTGCCCTACTGGAAGGTGACCGTGTAGGTGTTGGTGTTGTTCTGGGTGTTCTTCTCGCCCAGGACCGGCTCGACGGTCGCCACCACGCTCTGGGTGCCCTTGGGCGGCGCGGCGTTGAGCTTGACCTGGCAGCTGGCGTTCTTGCCGGCGAACGTCTCAGGGACGGTGGCCGTGCCGCCGACGTTGGAGCCGTTGATCGACACCTTGCACTTGACGTTGGTCTCGTTGTTGGTGCCGCCGTTGGCGAAGTTGATCGTGAACGTGGGGACGGGGCTGCTCGGGACGGTGTTGGTGGAGCCCGTGTTGAGCGTGGTGCCGCCGACGCTGACCGAGGTGATCGAGTGCCCGTGCAGGCCGGGGGTGGCCTTCTTGGGCGCGGAGCCGGGCACCGACACGTGGAGCTCCTGTCCCAGGAACGACGGCGTGACCCAGTTGACGTTGGTGACGAACTGGTCGCCGTTGATGGGCGAGAAGCGGGTGCCGGCGGCGCGCAGCGCGCCGTACATCTCCGGGACGGCGTAGTCCTTGTAGATGACGTCGGAGCCGTAGAGGCGGGCGGTCTCCCGGGCCAGGTTGTTGATGGCGCCGGCCGTGGCGGTCCCGGAGAGGGCCGGCTGGATCTCGCGGGCGATGTTGGTGAGGCCGTCCACCCGCATCTTGAGCGCCAGCACGAACTTGGAGTTGGCCGTCTTGACCTGGTCGGGGACGCTCAGCTGCTGGGCCTTGTGGAACACCTGCTTCTCGTCTGACAGCGTCTGGTTGATCTCGTTCTGGACGTTGGTGGCGCTGGAGGAGCCGGCGGCCTGGGCCAGCGTGGTGAACAGGGACTTGCCGTTGGCGGCGGACTGGCGGTTGAGCGAGGAGACGGAGTTGGCGTAGTCCTGCAGCGCGCTGTTGGTGGCGCTGACCTGGCAGCTGTGGACGCCAAGGGCGATGAGCAGGATGATCACCACCAGCGCGCCCAGCGCGATCGCCCGGCGGACCTGGATGGACTGCTGGTCGCCGGGGGGTCGGCGGCCCCCCGTCCCGGAGGGGCGACGGCCGCGCGGTCCTGCGCGGGACGTGCGAGGGGTGCTACGAGGCTCTGTACGAGGTGGTTCGTCGACCTCGTCGAAGAACGACAAGCGGTACCGCTCCTTGCTGTGCCGGTGGAAGCCAGCAGTATGACCCGCCTCGCGGCTGGATTCACAATCGGCAACCGCGCGCGCGGGACGAAGTGCGCCCAGAGGCGGGCGCCCCCGGAAACGGCGTGGGCGTCCTCGAGCGGGCGCGCAGGGACCGGCGCGCAAACGTGGAAAAGCGCCCCATGGGCCCCCGCGAGCCACCGACCGCCCATACCCGCATCCAGGATCCTGAGCCGACCCGGGCCACGGAACGCGCGGCGACGCGCGCGACGGCACTCACCCGTGCCCAGACCGCCGGCTCTACCCCCGGTCCGATCGTCCTCGACCGCTACCGCTTGGCGCGCCGGCTGGGCACCGGTGCCTTCGGGACCGTCTGGCTCGCCCGCGACGAGCGCCTCGAGCGCGAGGTGGCGGTCAAGATCCTGGCCCGGGAGCGGGTCATGGGCGGCCGGTTCGAGCGCGAGGCCCGGGCGGCGGCGCGCCTGTCCCATCCCGCCATCGTCACCCTCTACGAGGCCGCGGTGGACGACGAGGGCGCCTATCTCGTCTCCGAGCTGGTGCGGGGCGAGACCCTCGGTGCCCTGCTCGAGGCGGGCCGCCTGTCTGATCGAGACATCATCAGCATCGGGCTCGCCCTCTGCGACGCCCTCGAGCACGCCCACGCTCACGGCGTGGTCCACCGCGACGTCAAGCCGTCCAACGTCCTGGTGCCCGAGGCCCCCGCCGGCCCCGCCCAGGTGGCCAAGCTGACCGACTTCGGCGTGGCCCGGGTGTTCGGCGGCGACGCGCTGACGCTGACCGGCGACGTGCTCGGGACGCTGGCCTACATGGCGCCCGAACAGGCGGAGGGCCTTCAGGCAGGGGAGCCCGCCGACCTCTACTCGCTGGCCCTGGTGATCTACGAGGCGCTCAGCGGCGTCAATCCCGTTGCCTTGCACCGCGGGCGCTCACGCGCGGGGAGGCTCGGGATGTACCTGCCGTCGCTGCGCCGCCAGCGCCGCGACCTGCCCCGCGACGTGGTCGCCGCCCTCGATCGGGCGCTGCGCCCGAGGCCGGCAGAGCGCGGGACCGTCGCCGACCTGGGCGCCACCCTCGCCCGCGCCCGCGATGAGGTGGGCGACGAGCCGGGGATCGTCGCCACGGCGTGGAGCGCCGGAGTCTGGAGCACGCTGCGCGGCGACCCGGCTACCGTCGGCCCCCAGGAGGGAGGCGACGACGGGCGGCTGTGGCGCGAGCCCGTCCACGGTGGCCCGGAGAGCGACGCCGAGGCATTCCCCGAGCAGGGCGCCGGGGCCGCCTGGCCGCCGCGCGCTCTCGGCGCCCTGGCAGCGGCCGCCCTGGCGGCGGGGCTGGCCGGCGGTGCGCTGCGGCCATCGCCGGTGCCACTGGCGGCGGCGAGTCTGCTCGCCGGGGCGGCCGTGCTGCTCCTGCCTCGTATCGGCTGGGCCCTGCTGGTCATGGCGCTGGCCGCGACCGCCGTCTCCCTGCAGCGTCCCGGGGCCGCCGTGGCAATCACGGTCGCGCTGCTCCTGCCCCTCATCCTCGCCCCGGCGGCGCCGACGCTCTGGCCACTGTCGGCGGGAGCCCCGGCGCTCGGTCTCGTCGGCCTGGCCGGCGCGTGGCCGGCCGTGGCCGCGCGAGCCGGATCGGCATGGGCGCGGGCGGCGCTCGGGGCCATCGGCTGGGTGTGGCTGCTTTTGGGCGCCGCGATTGCCGGGAAGGCTCTGTATCTGCCCCGGGTCCCGGGCATTCCCCTGACCCCGCCTCCGCAGGACTGGATGAGCTCACCCTCCGCCACCGTCACCCACCTCCTCGCTCCCCTGGTCTCGACCGGTGTGCTCGCGCCCGCGGCCGTGTGGGCGCTGGGCGCGATGACCCTACCGTGGCTGGTACGGCGCCGGTCCCTGCTCTTGGATGTGCTTCGCGTGGTGGCCTGGGCGGCTATCGTGGTCTCGTGCACCGGGGCGGCGATCGCCGCCGTGCACGGCTCCGATTCGGTCGGAGCTCCGCCCACCGCCCTGCTCGGGGCGGCGGCGGCCGCCGCGGTCGCGTTGGCCCCGTCCCTGCTCGAGATGTGGCGCGGCGCGTTGCATTCAGGTGGCCCTCGGGCCAGAGTTCCGTAGCATGGATCCGCCCGGAGGGGCGACCCGATGAGTGTGCTCAGAAGCATCGAGAGCAAGATCGCCGGCCTCGTCGAAGGCACCTTCAGCCGTGCCTTCCGCTCGGAGGTGCGCCCGGTCGAGATCGCCCGCAAGCTGGCCCGCGAGATGGAGGAGCACCGCACGTATTCCCTCTCGCGCACCTACGTGCCCAACGAATACCGCGTCTACCTGTCGCCCCGCGACCGGGATCGCTTCGCCGAATACGAGGACGCGCTGGCCTCAGAGCTGACGGGCTACCTCCTCGAGCACGCCCGCCGGGAACGCCTGGTGCTCATGTCCCGGCCGATGGTCGAGTTCGAGACCGACGACCGCCTGGGGCTGGGAGAGTTCGGGATCCAGGCCCGCGTCGTCAATCCCGAGGCCGAGGCCGAGGAGGACGAGCCCGTCGGGCAGGACCCCGAGGCGTCCGGACGCACGATGATCTACAGCACGGCGGGGCGTGTCTCCGAGCCGCTGGAGGAGCGCGCCCGGGCCCGCCAGCAGACGGCGTTGCTGCTGATGGGCGGCAAGCGACTGGTCGTGGGATCAGGGGGCGCCACCCTGGGGCGCAGCCGCCAATGCGACGTGACGGTCGATGACCCCAACGTATCCCGCACGCACGCCGAGGTCCGCCCCCGCGGCGGCTCGTGGGTGCTGAGCGATCTGGGCTCTACCAACGGCTCGCGCCTGAACGGGCGACGCGTGGAGGGCGCCGAGGTGCTCAAGCCCGGCGACGAGATCGAGCTCGGGACCACCGTGGTGCGGTTCGAGCTCGAATAGGTCCCATGCTGCAGCCCGTCTCCGTAGGCTTGAAGTTCGGCTTCCTCGCCGTTCTCTACCTCTTCCTCATCTGGGTCGCGTGGAGCGCGCTCCGCGACCTGCGGCGCGGCCGCGGCGTCGCGGCGGCGCCGAGCCGCGGCCCCTCACCCGACGAGACGGGCATGTACGGCGCCGCCTCCGGCATGGCCGAGCTCAACGATTTCGAGCCGCGCCTGCTGGTCGAGCGCGCCGCCGGGCACGAGAGCGGGGTCGCCTATGACCTGATGGACGGGGCGGTGCTCGGTCGCGGCGACGTCGAGATCAAGCTCGAGGACCCGTTCGCGTCCTCGCGTCATGCGCGCATCTCGCGTGAAGGCCACGTGCTGGTGATAGAGGACCTGGGCTCCACCAACGGCACCTATCTCAACGAGGAGCCGCTGTCCGGACCCCAGCCGCTGTATGACGGGGACCGCATCAGGATCGGTGACAGCGAGTTCTCCTATCTGCAATGACCGCGCACCCCTCGACCACCCACGGCGCCAGGCGATAGAACCTTCGAGCATGCTCCGCGCAGGCGACACCATCTGGAAGACGGACACCGGCCGCCAGCGCCGCGACAACGAGGACAACGCATTCGTGCGCGCGCCGCTGTTCGTCGTGGCCGACGGCATGGGCGGAGCCCAGGCCGGGGAGGTCGCCTCCAAGCTGGCGGTGGAGGAGTTCCACGAGGCGCTTCCGGACGAGGGCAGTGCCGAGAAGCGCCTCACCGACCGCATCCGTGCCGCCAACCGGCGCATCTACGACCTCTCCCGGACCGAGCACGAGCACGCCGGCATGGGCACGACGCTCACCGCCGCCTACCTCGACGACGACCACCTGGCGGTGGCCCATGTCGGTGACAGCCGTGCCTACATCTTCCGCGATGGGGAGCTGACCCGCCTCACCCAGGACCACTCGCTGGTGGAGGAGCTCGTCCGCCAGGGCAAGCTCACCGAGGAGCAGGCGGCCGAGCATCCGCAGCGCTCGATCATCACGCGGGCCCTGGGGATCGAGGGCGACGTGGACGTGGACACATGGAGCTATCCGGTCCGGGCCGGCGACGTGGTCCTGCTGTGCAGCGACGGGCTCACGTCGATGATCGGGGAGGAGCAGATCGTCCGGATCCTCGGCTCCGCACACAGCCTGGACCGGGCCGCCGACGGCCTCATCACAGCGGCCAACGATGCCGGCGGCCGCGACAACATCACCGTCGTGCTCTTCCGCCTGGAGGACACTGACGCGCGGGCCCGGCCGGCCGCGGACGAGCCCACCGTGGTGGGAATGGAGCCGGTGTCAGACGACGAGGCGACGTCGCTGAACCTCGGAGGCCAGCATGACGCCGCCGAGCCGGCAGGGGCGGAGTCGGGGCCCGGCGGCCCCACGTCGTCAGGCCGGCGTCAGGCCGGCGCTGTGCTCACCGCGCCCCCGCCTGACCTGGCGCAGGAGCGCGCGCGCCCCGCCCCGAGGCTGGCGCGGACGCAGGGACGTCCCAGGGTCCAGCCGCGCCGGCGCCGTCGCTCGGAGCGCTACATCAAGACGGTGGCGGCGCTGATCGCGATCGCGGCGGTCCTGTTCCTCGTCGGCGGCGGCGGGTATCTGGCCAGCCGCGAGTACTTCTTCGTGGGCACCAACTCGGGCGGGCTCGTCACCGTCTTCCGCGGATTCCCCTACACACTGCCGTTGGGAATCAACATGTACGAGCAGTTCTACGTCTCGGGCGTCCCGGCCGGCGCCATCCCGCTCGATCGCCGCGTCCAGCTGCTCAATCACCGGTTGCGCTCGCAGTCGGACGCCATCGGCTTGGTGCGCGCCGCCGAGCTTGGCCAACTCAGCCGATGAGCGCGCGCAACCGTGAGTTGTTCGGCCTGATCCCGGCCGCCCTACTCGTCACCGCCGGGTTCGCCGGCGTGTTCATCCAGCGCGAGAACGCGCTGTCCAACGTGTCGCTGACCTATGGGGCGATCTTCCTGGCCCTGTGTCTGACCGGGCACATCTTCATCCGGCTGACGCTGCCCAATGCCGACCCCTACCTGTTCCCGCTCGTGGCGCTGCTGGCGAGCTTCGGGATCGTGATGGTCTACCGGGTGAGCGCCACCGATGCGCGCCAGCAGGCGCAGTGGTTCGTACTCGGGCTCATCCTGTTCGTGGTCACCATCATCGCCTTTCGCGACTACCGCAAGCTCGAGCAGTACCGCTACGTCATCGTCATCGCCTCCCTGATCCTCCTCGTCCTGCCGCGCTTCCCCGGGATCGGCGAGCAGGTCAACGGCGCCTACCTGGAGATCAAGGTGCCCGGCGGCCTGAGCTTCCAGCCCACCGAGTTCTCCAAGATCGGCCTCGTCATCTTCCTGGCCAGCTACCTGCGCGACACTCGTCAGGTGATGGTGTTGGGCGCGCGCCGGGTCCTGGGGGTGACGCTGCCTCCGCTCAAGCACTTCGGCCCCGTGCTCGTCATCTGGGGCGTGGCGATGGTCGCGCTCGTGCTCCTGTCGGACATCGGCTCCTCGCTGATGTTCTACGGCGCGCTGCTCTCGATGCTGTACGTCGCCACGGGACGGCTCTCGTTCGTCGTCATCGGCCTGCTCGCCTTCGCCATCGGGGCCTGGTACCTCGGCACCCACATCCCCCACGTCAACGCGCGCTTTCAGGACTGGCAGCACCCCTTCAACAGCCGCCTCTACCACGCTCAGGGGGGCAGCTTCCAGGTGGCCAACGGCGTGTTCGCGCAGGCGGCGGGCGGCCTGTTCGGGCTCGGCTGGGGCCAGTCCATCCTGTCGCTCATCCCATTCCCCCAGACCGACATGATCTATGCGGTCATCACCAACGAGCTGGGCCTGTTCGGGGCCACGGCGGTCCTCGTCGCCTACCTGCTGTTCATCTACCGCGGTTTCAAGACGGCGACGCTGGCGCGCGACTCGTTCTCGACGCTGCTGGCGGTGGGCCTCTCCACGGTGTTCGGGCTGCAGGTGTTCGTGATCGTGGGAGGGGTCACGCGCGTGATCCCCCTCACCGGCGTCACGCTGCCCTTCATCTCCTACGGGGGCGCCTCGATCGTCGCCAACTTCGTGCTGCTGGCGCTGCTCCTGCTCGTCTCCGACCGCTCCCGCAGGCCAACTCTGTGAACGCCCAGATCCGCAACCTGTTCGGCGTGATCGTGATCCTGTTCGCGCTGCTGATCGTGTGGACCACGCGCTGGACGGTGATCGACGCCACCGCCCTGGACCACAATCCGCTCAACAGCCGCACGCTAATCACGGCGCTGAAGGTCAAGCGAGGCCGAATCCTGACCGCCGGCGGCGAGACCCTGGCGCGCTCGGTCAAGCAGAAGCACACCGGGTTCTGGACACGCACCTATCCGCAGGGCGCGCTGTTCGCCCAGCCGGTCGGCTACTCCAACCTGATCCGCGGTCAGTCGGCGGGCCTGGAGCAGTACCGGCTCGACGATCTCAAGGGCGCACAGACGACGCTGAACTCGGTGTTCGGGCCACTGGGCGGCAACCAGGACGTGGGCGACGACGTCTACACCAGCCTCGATTCCAAGGCCCAGCAGCTTGCCCGTCAGGAGCTGGCCGGACGTCCGGGCTCGGTGGTCGCGTTGGATCCCCGGACGGGCGCGGTGCTGACCATGTACTCCAACCCCAGCTACGACGACAATCACCCCAGCGCGCCCTGTAACGACGGCTGCCAGGTCAACCGGGCCACTCAGGGCCGCTACCCGCCGGGCTCGACGTTCAAGGTGGTCACGGCGACCGCCGGCATCGACAGCGGCAAGTACACGCCGGACTCGACCATCAACGGCAACTCCCCGAAGACGATCTCCGGGGTGCCGCTCAACAACGACAACAACCAGAGCTTCGGCCCGATCACGCTGACCCGGGCGCTCACCCAGTCGGTCAATACCGTGTTCGCTCAGGTGGCGGAGAACGTCGGGCGGCGGACGATGACGGAGTACATGAAGCGCTTTGGCTTCTACGCGCTGCCGCCGATCGACCTGCCCCGCGACGAGCTGGCCCAGAGCCGCCCGTTCAAGCCCAACGGCCGCCCGTACCTTCCGGCCAGTCCCGCCGAGGACATCGGCCGCATCGGCATCGGTCAGGGCGGCCTGCTGGTGACGCCGTTGCAGATGGCGATGGTGGCCGCCGCCGTCGCCAACGGCGGCAAGCTGATGGAGCCGCGCCTGACCAGCAAGGTGGTCGATCAGGACGGGCGCACGGTCAGCACGATCCAGCCTCAGGTGCTCGACCAGGTGATGAGCCCCAAGACGGCGTCCGAGGTCAACCAGATGATGCGCACGGTCGTGGACGAGGGCACCGGCACCCCGGCAAGGCTCGGCTCCGGCATCCCCTTCGCCGGCAAGACCGGTACGGCGTCGATCGGGACGACCGGATCGGGCCTGACCCAGCCCTGGTTCATCGGCTTTGCGCCGGCCAACGATCCCAAGGTGGCGGTCGCCGTCACCATCGAGAAGACCAATGGCGAGTTCGGCGGCCAGGTGGCGGCGCCGATCGCGCGCGACATCGTCCAGGCGCTGCTGTCGGAGGGCAGGTAGCCATGAGCGCCGCGGAGCGAGACCGCAACGAGGGACCGAGCTGATGGCCGATCCGGTCCCCAACACCCTCGTGGACGGCCGCTACCGGGTGTTGTCGCGGCTCGGGTCGGGGGGCATGGCCGACGTGTTCCTGGCCGAGGACCAGCAGCTCGGCCGCAAGGTGGCGCTCAAGCTCCTGCACCATCGCTTCGCCGAAGATCCCGATTTCGTCGAGCGCTTCCGCCGCGAGGCGCAGGCCGCGGCCGGGCTGCAGCACCCCAACGTCGTCTCGGTCTATGACCGTGGCAAGTTCGACGACACGTACTACATCGCGATGGAGTACCTGCCGGGCCGTTCGCTCAAGCAGCTCATCCGCCAGGAGGCGCCGCTGGACCCGCTGCGCGCGATCGACATCACCATCCAGATCCTCAAGGCGGCGCGCTTCGCGCACCGGCGCGGCGTCATCCACCGGGATCTGAAGCCCCACAACGTGATCGTCGACGACTCGGGCCACGCCAAGGTCACCGATTTCGGGATCGCCCGCGCCGGCGCCTCCGACATGACCGAGACCGGCTCCATCATGGGCACCGCGCAGTATCTGTCGCCCGAGCAGGCCCAGGGCCACGCCGTCAATGCCGGCTCCGACCTGTACTCGATCGGGGTCGTGCTCTACGAGATGCTCACCGGCCGCGTCCCCTTCGACGCCGAGTCGGCGGTGACCATCGCCCTCAAGCACGTCTCCGAGGCCCCGCCCCCGCCCAGCCAGTTCAACCCCAACATCCCGCCCGAGCTGGAGCAGACCGTGCTGTGGGTGCTCAACAAGAACGCGTCGGACCGGCCCGCGGATGCCGAGCAGCTCATCACCGTGCTCGAGCATTGCCGCGAGGCCATCACCTCCGCCGGCGCCGGCCAGCACACCGCCAGCATGGCGGCGGTGGCCGCCGCGGGAGCGGCCGCCGGCGCCGGCGCGGCGATCGCCGGTCCCGGTGTCGCCGCCTACCAGGCCGCGCAGCACCAGACGACCAACGGCTCGGGGGAGATGATGGCGGTGACGCCGCCGCCCGAAGACGAGGATCACCGGGGCCCGGCCGTGTGGGGATGGGTCCTGCTCGTCGTCCTGCTCGTCGTCGCCGCCGCCGCCGCCGCCTACTTCCTCACTCGTCCCAAGCAGGTGACGGTGCCCAAGGTCACCGGCGATCAGGTGTCGGTCGCCACCGGCATCATCAAGCAGGCCAGGTTCCAGGTGGCCACGGTTTCGGTGCCCAACCGCAGGCCGCGCGGCATCGTGGTGGCCGAGGCCCCCGCGGCCGGCACCCAGGCCGACAAGGGCTCGACGGTGACGCTGAGTGTCTCCACCGGGCCCGGCAACGTTCCGATCCCGCCCGTACAGGGGCTGAGCCAGGCGGCGGCCACCAAGGCGCTGCGCCGCGCCGGGCTCAAGGTCAGCAACGTCGTGGTGCGACCCTCCAACCAATTCCGGGCCGGCCAGGCCACCGGCACCAATCCGGGCGTCGCCCACCCGGTCCCGCGCGGTTTCAGCGTGACGCTGTTCGTCTCCAGCGGAGCCAGTCAGAAGCAGGTGCCCAACGTCGTCGGTGAGACGCAGACCCAGGCCGCCGCCGACCTCACCCGGGCGGGCTTCACGCCCCTCTCGCGCAATCAGCCATCGTCCACGGAGACCATCGGCAACGTCATCAGCCAGAGCCCCGCCGGCAACACCAAGGCGGCGCCCGGGGCGAACGTCACCATCACCGTTGCCTCCGCCCCGGCGACGGCGCCGGTCCCCCCGGTCATCGGCGACCCACCCGCGAACGCCGTCAGCACCCTTCGCTCGTCGGGCTTCAGCGTGGCCCAGAGGACGCAGAGCGTCACCAAGCCCAGCCAGAATGGCGTCGTGATCTCACAGAGCCCGACCGCCAATACCAGTGCGAAGAAGGGGACCACGGTGACCATCACGGTTGGGAAGCTCAGCAGCGCGTCGTCCACGACGACCTCGTCGACGACGACCAGCACGACCCCCGCCGGCACGTCGACTCCGTCCACCCCGACCACTACCAGCCCCGGTCAATGAGCGGCCGGCGGGTGGCGGTGCTCGCCGGAGGGCGGTCCTCCGAGCACGAGGTCTCCCTGGCCTCGGGCGCGTCGGTGGCAGAGGGCCTGCGCCAGGCCGGTCACGAGGTGGTCGAGATCCGCATCGGCCGCGACGGCGTCTGGCGCCGTGACGCCGAGCCGCTGACGATGACGCTGGGGTCGGCGCTGCCGGACATCGACGTGGTCTTCCCGGTGCTCCACGGCCCCTTCGGCGAGGACGGAACGGTCCAGGGGCTGCTCGAGTGCCTCGATGTTCCCTATGTGGGCGCCGGGGTTCTGGCCTCGGCGCTGTGCATGCACAAGGTGCGGTTCAAGCAGCTCATGGCGGAGCTGGGCATCCCGCAGGTGGACTACCGGGCGGTCGACCAGCACGACCACCGGGCCGACCCTGAGGCGGTCGCCCGAGCGGTCGCCGAGCTCGGGTACCCGGTGTTCGTCAAGCCGGCGCGCCTGGGCTCGTCGGTCGGCATCGCCAAGGTGACCGGGCCCGAGGAGCTTGACCCGGCCCTGCGGACGGCGTTCGAGCACGACTCGCTGGCGATCGTGGAGGCCTTCGCCGCCGGGCGGGAGGTCGAGTGCTCGGTGCTCGGCAACGACGATCCCGTCGCCTCCGAGCCGGGGGAGATCCTCCTCGCTGCGGGCGAGAGCGGCTGGTATGACTACGAGGCGAAATACACTCCGGGCGGGATGCAGCTGGACGTTCCGGCCCGGGTCGAGCCCGAGGTGCGCGACCGGGTGCGGGAACTGGCGGTGGAGGCGTTCGTCAAGTCCGGCTGCCAGGGGCTGGCCAGGGCGGACTTCTTCGTCGTCGGCTCGCAGGTGCTCCTCAACGAGCTCAACACCATGCCCGGCTTCACCCAGACCAGCGTGTTCGGTTCCCTGTTCGCGGCCAGCGGGATCGCGTATCCCGAGCTGCTCGACCGTCTGGTGGCCCTGGCGCTGGAGCGCCACGGGACCGAGAGCGCCTACCGCCACTGATGGCGACGCGGGCGGAGGAGTGGATCCGGTACTGCTGGCGCTGCGCACGTGCGCTGCCCGCGGCTCCGCCGACCACGTGCGCCGGCTGCGGTCAGGCGCACTACCTCAACCCCGCGCCATGCGGGGAGGCGGTGGTCGTCCGCGACGAGAAGGTCCTGCTGCTGCGCCGCGCCAATGACCCCTATCGGGGCAGCTGGGACGTGCCCGGCGGCTTCTGCGAGAGCGACGAGCATCCGATGCGCGCGGCCGAGCGCGAACTGGCCGAGGAGCTGGGGCTGGCGGGCTATGGGTGGTTTGCGCTGGGCGAGCTTCCCGCCGATCTCGCCTTTCCCGACCATGCCCGGCCGATGCTGGCGGCGGCCGCGGCGCTGCTGCACGGGACCGCGGGCCCGCTGCCCGACCGGACCTGGTAGCCCCGAGCCGCGCCTCGACCGGCAGGGCCCGCCCGCGCCCTACGTGTAGAGGGCGATCTCGTTGATGTCCACGTGGCTGTGGGCGCCCAGGCTGGTGATCCACACCAGGTAGTAGCGATAGCGCGTCCTGCTCGTGTTCAGCTTGATCGTCTGGCGCTTGCCCACCTTGGGCGCGCTGCCGACCTTGACCCACCCTCCGGGTCCCGTGTCGAACATGTTGGGGTTCGCCTTGGAGCCGCGGCCGTAGATGGTGACGGCGTAGCCGGGGGTGTCGGTGTCGACGATCATGGAGCCCGCGGCCACACCCGGCTTGGCGTCCACGTAGAGGCCGACGCCGGGCTTGCCCAGGACGTCGCCGACGTAGCTCTCGGTGGACCAGGCCGTGTTGGGATCGCCGTCGATGGCGAGATTGACCTGACCGGGGTGCTGGTTCTTGGGTCCGCTCAGCGCGTCGGGGTTGTAATCATGCGCGCACGAGTCACACAGGGAAACGGGGTGCGGGGTGGCCTTGGGGGCGGGCTGGGGCGGCGTGCCCGTGCCGTGGTGAGTGCGGCCGGCGAGGAAGACGAGCGCGGCCACCACGGCGCCGACGAGGAGCAGGCCGAGCACCGCGACGACCACCGGCTGGCGCCGGCGCAGGGGCAGCCGCCGCCGTGTGCGGGAGGGCAGTGTGCGCAGCACGGTGGTGACCTCGCCCGTGACGTTGCCCGAACGCGCCATCTCGATGGCCAGCACGTCCTCGAGGTCCGCGATGAGCTCGGCGGCGTCGGCGTAGCGCTCGTCGAGCCGCTTGGCGGTCGCGGTGTCCACCACCGAGGCCACGGCGGCGGAGAGTTCGGGGCGCTTGAGCTGCACGTCGGGGATCTGCTCGCGGACGTGCTTCATCGCCACCGCCACCTGGCTGTCCCCGGTGAAGGGGACCTCGCCGGTGAGCATCTCGTAGAGAACGACGCCCAGGGAGTAGAGGTCCGACTGACCGGTCACGTCCTGCCCCAGCGCCTGCTCGGGGGAGACGTAATCGGTGGTGCCCAGCACCCGGCCGTCAACCGTCAGCCCGTCCTCTTCGAGCGTGCGGGCGATGCCGAAGTCGGTGACCTTGGCCGACCCCTCGTGGTCGATGAGGACGTTCTGGGGCTTGACGTCGCGGTGGACGATGTGGCGGGCGTGAGCCGCCTGCAGGGCGTGGGCGATCTCGATGGCATAGGCGACGGCCTCGGTGATGGGCAGGCGCCCGAGCCGCCGGATGCGGTCCTTGAGCGTCTCGCCCTCCACGTACTCGAACACGATGTAGGGGCAGGGGTGGGCGGGGTCGGCATCCTCGCCGGCGTCGATCACGCCGACGATGTGAGGATGCGACAGCTGGGCCACCGCCCGCGCCTCCCGCCGGAAGCGCTCGAGCTGGTCGGAGTCCGAGGTGACCTCGCGGTTCATCAGCTTGACCGCCACCTGGCGCTCGAGCGTCTCGTCCATCGCGCGGTAGACGGTCGACATGCCCCCGGCGGCGATCCTCGCCTCCAGGCGGTAGCGGCCGTTGAGACTGGTGCCCACCAGGGTGCTCATGCGTCCGGTGGTATTTTGCGGCACGCGAGGACCCGAGGGAGCGGCTGCAGTGAGATTGTCCTTAGGAGCGGGGGCCACGGAGCGTCAGATCGCCCGGATCCGCCCGCCCTCGCCTTCGAGCCCAAGCCCCGGAACGCTGACCCGGGCGCCGCCGTCCGTCACACGCCCGATCACCGCGGTGCCAGGGTGCCGGGCCGAGAGCACCTGCACGGCGCGCGGCGCGTCCTCGGCGGGCACGATCGCGCAGAAGCCGCAGCCCATGTTGAAGACCTCCCACATCTCGGCCGCCGGCACCCCGCCCAGGTCGGCGATGAGGGAGAACACCGGCAGGACGGGCAGGGGCTCCGTGATCTCAAAGCCCACGCCGTCACCGAGGCGGAGCAGGTTGAGCAGGCCCCCGCCGGTGATGTGGGCGAGCCCGTGGACGTGGACGTCGGAGCGCAGCAGCTCCAGGATGGCGCGCACGTAGATCACGGTCGGCTCCAGCAGGACGTCGGCGACGCTCGCCCCGCCCAGCGGCGCCGGGCGCGAGTCCATGGCCAGCTCGGCATCGTCGAGCAGGACGCGGCGGGCGAGGGTCAGCCCGTTGGAGTGCACGCCTGAAGCGGGGAGCCCGATGAGCGCGTCTCCAGGGCCGCAGGCGGTCCCGTCGATGATCGCGTCCAACGCGACGGTCCCGAAGGCGGAGCCGACGAGATCGAACCCGTACGGCGACGGATGACCACGGATCACCTCGGGCAGCTGGCACACCTCGCCACCGGGGATCTCAACGCCGGCGTCCTGCGCGCCGGCACGCAGTCCCTCGGCGAGCTCGGCGAGGAGGCCGGGGTCGGCGGACTCGACGGCCAGGTAGTCGAGCAGGGCGAGGGGCTCGGCGCCCACGCAGATGAGGTCGTTGACGTTCATGGCCACGCAATCGATGCCGATGGTGGAGAAGCGACGGGCCTGCTCGGCGACGATCACCTTGGAGCCGACGCTGTCGGTGGCCAGCGCGACGCCGAGGTTGGGGGCGATGCGGATGACGCTGGCGTAATGGCCCGCAAGCGGCACTGAGAGGCGCTCCCGTCCGGTGTCGATGGCGCTCAGCACCGAGACGAGGGCCGCGACTCCGCGGTCGGCCTGCCGCGCGTCCACTCCCGCGGCTGCGTAGGCATCGGTCACGTGGTCATTGTCGTATATGGATCGGACTCCGCCCGTGTCGACGCCGGCGGCGCGGTCGGGTGCTGCGGCGGCCGGCGCCGCGCCGACAAGCCGGCGAGAATGACCGCCGCCAGCGCGATCCGATACGCGGCGTACGGCAACAGCGACCGGTCGCGCTCGACCTGGCGGATCAGCCACGTGGAGCCCAGGGTCGAGGCAAAGGACGCTGCGGCGCCGACCGCGAGGGGCAGCGCGCTGCGCGGAGGCAGCCCCCGCCGGGCGAGGCGCACGGTCTTCAGCAACGTGGCCCCGGCGATCACCGGGAGCGCCACGTGTCGCGAGAGCTTGTTGGCGTCCTCCCGGGTGAACCCGCGCCGCCGTGCCGCCGCCAGCGTCGCGCCATTGCGCGACACACCGGGCAGCAGCGCGCAGGCCTGGGCGATCCCCAGCCACAGCGCGTCGGCGGCTCCGGCGTCGCGCGAGGTGCGTACCTGCGGGGCCCGGTCGGCCGCCGCCATCGCCGCCGATCCTGCCAGCAGCCCCATGGCGATGGTCTCCGGCGTGCCGAGGTGGCGCTCGATCGGGCGCTCCAGCGTGTAGCCGACGATGGCCGGCGGAACGAACGAGAGAGCGATCAACTCGGCCACACGGAGGCTCATCCCGCGCACCGCATCCTCGACCTCGGTGCGCAGGGTGATGAGGAGCGCCGCCGCCGTGCCGGCGTGCAGCGCCACCTCGAAGGCCTTGCGCAGCTCCGCGTCCGCGTTGCGGTAGTCCCAGCCCAGGAGCCACGGGATCACCGTGATGTGGCCCGAGGAGGAGATGGGAAGAAGCTCGGCCGGCCCGTGGAGTGCCCCCAGGACCAGGGCCTCGCTGAGGGCGATCTCCTGGCCGGTGTCGGCGGCCGCGTGGCGATCGTCCGCGCTCGCCGCGGCGTCAGTCGGCGGCGACATCGGTCGCCGGCTCTGCGTTGCGACTCGCGCGGTCCTCGCGCCCGCGGCGCCAGCGTACGATCACGACGACCACCGCGATCACGAGCAGGACGGCCGCCGCGTAGTCCACGTACTCCAGGTGCTTGCGCCAGGCCTCCCACTGACTGCCGACCTCGCGACCGAGCACAGCGAGACCGCCGATCCAGATGATGGAGCCCGCCGTGGCGAAGGCGACGAAGCGGCCGAACGGCATCCGCGCGACCCCGGCGGCGTATGGGAACGCGGCGCGGATGAACGGGATGAACCGTGAGACGAAGATCACCGGGCTCCCATACCGGTCAAACCAGCGGTGCGCGCGCTCCAGCCCCGACCCGCTCACGTGCAGCTTGGAGCCGTGGGACTCGAGCAGCTCGCGCGAGCCGAAGTAGCCGATCGAATAGGCGATGGAGGCGCCGGCCACGTCGCCCACGACGCCGGCGACGATGATCCCGGGCAGGGTCAGGTTGCCCCGGAAGACGTCGAAGCCGGCGAACAGCATCGTCGGCTCGGTGCCGGGGACCCCGATGACACCGGAGCTGAGGGTCAGCAGCGCGACGCCCGCCAGCCCGATGCTGTCGATGAGATTTGTGGCGAGGTTGACCAGTGGGCCGGTCAGGGAGGCCAGGAGAAACGGCACGGGGGTCCTAGCGTAGCGGGGAGCGGCGGGTCTGACAGGGCCTCTGAGTGCCCTCTCATCTACTGTGAGCGCGATGGCCGTTCCGCTGTTCGACACCGCCACGCCGCTGGCCCCCCTGCGCGAGACGATCCTCGAGCGCATCGCCGGAGTCGTCGCCGACGGCCGCTTCGTGCTCGGTCCCAACGTGCAGGCCTTCGAGCAGGAGTTCGCGGACTATCTCGGTGTGCGACACGCCGTTGGCGTGGCCAACGGCACCGACGCCATCACGGTGGGGTTGCGGGCGCTCGGAGTCAAGCCGGGCGACGACGTGGTGGTGCCCGCGCTCACCTTCTATGCCAGTGCGGAGGCTGTCGTCAACGCCGGCGCCCGCCCCGTGTTCTGCGACGTCGACCATGACACCCGCAACGTGACCGTCGAGACGGTGCGCGCGGCGCTCACCCCGCGGACCAGGGCGATCGTCTCCGTGGATCTGTTCGGCCTTCCCGCTCCCGATCTGCGCGAGCTCGGCGTTCCGATACTCGAGGACGCCGCCCAGGCGGCCGGAGCCCGGCACGATGGCGCGATGGCCGGTGCGCTCGGCCACGCCGCGACGTTCTCGTTCTATCCCTCCAAGAATCTCGGCGCTTTCGGCGACGGCGGCGCGGTGGTGACCGACGACGACGACGTCGCGGCCCTGGCCCGCTCGCTGCGCTTCCACGGCTCGCGCGACAAGCAGACCTTCGATCACGTGGGCTACAACTCGCGCCTGGACGAGATCCAGGCCGCCATCCTGCGCGTCATGCTCCCCCATCTCGACGCGTGGTGCCACGGACGCCGGGCTGCCGCCGCGGCCTACCAGGCCGCGGGAGTGGACCGCCATGTCGGGGTTGCCGCCGTGCCCGAGGCCAGCGATCCCGCCTGGCACCTGTATGTGGTCACGCATCCGCGCGCCGACGAGGTCCTGGCCGCACTGACCGCCGTGGGCGTCCAGGCTCGCGGCTACTACCGCCGCCCCCTGCATCGCCAGCCCGCCATGAAGCCCTTCCTGGACGGAGTGGGGTCGCTTCCGGTGACCGAGGAGCTCGCCGCCACCAACATCGCGCTGCCGATCAGCCCGGTGTTCACCGAGGCGCAGGCGGGCGAGGTCGTGGCCGCGCTGGCGAGCGCGTCCTAGCGGCGCCGGCGCGAGGCAGGCAAGACGGTGCGCGTCTGGGTCGACTTCACCAACTCCCCCCACGTCCTGGTGCTCCGGCCGGTGATCGAGCGCCTGCGCGCCGACGGACACGACGTTGCGGTCACCGCCCGCGACTTCGCCCAGACCCTCGCCCTGTGCGAGCGCTTCGGGATCGCGCACACGCCCATCGGAGAGCACCGGGGAGCGGGCCTACTCGACAAGGCGCGCGGGCTGGCGGCGCGCTCGCTCCAACTGCTGCGCTGGGCGCGCCGCCACGGCCCCTTCGACCTGGCCATCGGCCACGGCTCCAACGACATCACCGTCGCGGCCGCGCTGCTGAGCATCCCCTGCTCCACGACGTTCGACTACGAGTGGGCCACGGTCCAGCACAACGTCAACTGCCGCCTGGCCCAGGCCGTGGTCATCCCCGAGGCGATCCCGCCCGAGCGCATGTATCGCTACGGCGCGCGGCACAAGCTCGGGCGCTACCCGGGGCTCAAGGAGGAGTATTACCTCGCCGACTTCGAGCCCGACCCGGGGATCCTGGAGGAGCTCGGGCTGGACCAGGCGCAGCCGATCGCGGTCGTACGCACGCCCCCGGCGGTGTCGCTCTACCACCGCTTCGAGAACGACCTCTTCGGCCAGGTCCTGGACAGGCTGCGCGGCACCCAGACCGTCGTGCTTCCGCGCACGCCCGCGCAACGCGCCGAGATCGCCGCGGCGAGCGGCTTCATCCTGCCCGAGCGGGCGATCGACGCCCAGTCGCTGATCGCCTATGCCGACCTCGTCGTGTCGGCCGGGGGGACGATGAACCGGGAGGCGGTGGCGCTCGGCACGCCCGTGTTCACGGTGTTCGAAGGGCGGCTCGGCGCCGTCGACGAGCGGCTCATCGCCGACGGCCGGCTCGCCCGGCTGCAGAGCGCCGACCAGGTGCGCCTGGTCAAGCGATCGGCGGGCTCGGCCGTCGCGGAGCGGGTGCGCCGCGACCCGGACGTCCTTGTCGAGCTGCTCTCCCGCCCCGCCGATCGGACACGGCGCTAAGAGGGTTCTAACGCCCGGGTGAGCGGGAGGCGGCACCCGCGTGCGGGGCTGGTACCGTGCGTGGCTCCTCGTGTCTGACACCACGCTAGAGACGCCGCACACCCTCCCCCCGGAGGGTCATCCTTCCTCGCCGCCGGACGAGCCGGGCGGCCCGCGCTCGCTCCTGAGCCGCTACGCGTGGTGGCTCGTGGGGCTGGGGGTGGTCCTGGCCGCGGCCATCGTGCTGCGCTGGGCCGACACCCGACCGGGCTATGACCCCTACGGGTGGCTGAACTGGGGCTACCACACGCTGCGCGGCACCCTGGACCTGGGCGGGGCGCCCTCGTGGAAGCCCTTCACCTTCATCTTCACGGTCGTCTACTCCCTGTTCGGGCACTGGGCGCTGTATCTGTGGATGCTCACGGCGGTCTCCATCTCGTTCTCGGGCGCGGTCTTCGGCGGGCGCATCGCCTACCGGCTGACCGCCCGCGAGGGTGGGCCGCGGTGGGCGGCCTGGGCGGCCGGCCTCTTCGCCGGGGCCGCCGTGCTGGGCATCCAGGACTACTTCCATTACCTGATGAGCGCCCAGTCGGACTCGATGCTCGTCAGCGTCTGCCTGGCCGCGATCGACCAGTACCTGTCCGGGCGGCTGCGCTGGGCCTTCTGGCTGGGCGTGCTGGGCGGCCTGGGACGCCCCGAGGTGTGGCCGTTCGTCGGTGTCTACGGCATCTGGCTCATGGTCAAGCGACCGGACATGCGCAAGATGGTCATCGCCGGGGGCGTCATCACCCTGTTCCTCTGGTTCGGGGTGCCGACGATCACCAACGGCCGGCCCAACATCGCCGGCCAGCTGGCGCTCCGCTCGCCGCGCGAGTGCACCACCGGCAAGATCACGTGCACGATCAGCCGCTTCGGCGCGCTGGACTACGTCGCGCTCGAGCTGGCGGCCCTTCTGGTCGTCGGACTGGCGCTGCTGAGGCGCAACTGGACCGTCCTGGCGCTGGCGGCCATGGCGGCCGGCTGGGTGATCATCGAGGTCGCCTTCGTGTTGCACGGCTTCCCGGGCGTGCCCCGCTACCTCTTCGAGCCGGCCGGCCTGACCGCCGTCCTGGCCGGGGTGTGCGTCGGCTGGCTGCTGCTCGACGCCAAGCGCTACTGGCGGGCGCTGCCGAGCTGGGCCGGTATCCCGGTGGCGGCGGTGCTGCTCGTGCTCATGGTGCCCCAGGGCATCGACCACGCGCGGGCCGAGCACAAGGACATCAACCACGAGCGCGCTCGCACCAAGGAGATCAACAAGCTCGGCGCCCTCGTCGGCGCCCTGGGTGGATCGGCGAGGGTGCAGGCCTGCGGCTGGCCGGTGCTCAACGTGGAGTACGTCAGCGTCATGGGCTGGTACCTGCACCGCAACACGGGCGTGATCGGCTACCGCCCGAAGATCGAGCTGGCCAAGAAGCGGCCCGACCTCTACTTCGTGCCGCTGCCCAACGGCTGGTCGGTGACGCCCCACCACCAGCCTCCGGGCAGCTCCTGCAACAGCATGAAGGGGCTGTTCGTGCCCACCGCGCGCCACCCCGAGGGCGTCTTCGTCCCCAAATAGGGGTCTCGGCGCCGTCCGCTGCAACCCCCCGCCCGGTCGGGCGGCCTTAGCCGTTCTTCACAGAACTCCAACTAGAATCCGCGCCGCATGCGCCGACGGATCAGATCCGCGGCCTTCCCCGTCCATCGTCACGCGCTCCCTCAGCTGTTGGTCGATGGCGTCCTGGTCGCGCTCGCATACTTCCTCGCCTTCTGGCTCCGTTTCGAGGGCGATCTCCACGTTCACAATCAGCGCTACGGCCATCTGCTGAGCGACACGATCGCCTGGGTGGTCGTGCTCACCCTGGTCGCGCTGGCGGGCTTCGGCCAGTACCAGCGGCTGTGGCGCTTCATCGGGCAGCGCGACTACGAGGCGGTGCTCAAGGGCGTGGTCGTGGCCACGGTGGTCGTGGTCGGCGTCATCGCGCTGCTTCATCCGGTGTCGTGGCCCACCACGCAGCGGATCCCGGGTGTGCTGCACGAGCATCACGCCTACCTGATCGCGGGTCCCCCCGCCCCGGTCACGCTCCCGGCCAGCGTCATCAGCCTCTTCTTCCTGCTGACCCTGGCGCTGCTCGTCGCCGCCCGCTTCGCCGTCCAGCTCATCGCCGAGGGCCGGATCCGCACCATTCGCGCAGGCAAGGGGGGCCGCGAGGTCCTCATCGTCGGCGGCGGCGAGGGCGGGCGCCTCGTCGTTCGCGAGCTCATGCGCAACCCCCAGCTGGCACTGACGCCCGTCGGCTTCCTCGACGACGACCCGCGCAAGCTCGGCATCAGGGACGAGCACGGGCTCAAGGTGCTGGGCAACACCGACCGCGATCTGGCGAGGGTGTTGGACGAGGTCGAGCCCGACGAGGTGGTCATCGCCATCCCCTCGGCGCCCGGCACGTTGCGCGGCCGCGTGGTCACCGCCTGCCGCGAGCGCGGCATCCCGGTGCGGACGATGCCCACGGTGTTCGAGCTCCTGCGCGACGGCTCGGGCCAGCTGCGTGTCACCCGGCAGCTGCGCGAGGTGCGCGTCGAGGACATGCTGGGCCGCGAGCCGGTCCGCGAGGAGCTTCAGAGCGTGGGCGCCTACCTGGCCGGCCAGATCGTGATGGTGACCGGGGCCGGCGGCTCGATCGGCTCCGAGCTGTGCCGTCAGATCGCCCGCGTCGGCCCTCGGCGGCTCGTGCTGGTCGACCACGCGGAGGACAACCTGTTCGAGATCCGCCGCGAGCTCGAGGAGGAGCGCCACGTGCGCACTGCGGTCCCCGTCCTGGCCGACTGCAAGGAAGAGGAGCGGATGCGCGAGGTGTTGGCCGAGTACAGGCCGACCGTCATCTTCCACGCTGCCGCCTACAAGCACGTCGCGATGATGGAGTCCAATCCCGTCGAGGCGATCCGCAACAACGCGCTGGCCACACGCCTGGTCGCCCGGATCGCGGGAGAGCTGGGCGTCCGGACGTTCGTGCTCGTCTCGACTGACAAGGCGGTCAACCCGGCCACGGTCATGGGCGCCTCCAAGGCGCTGGCGGAGTGGGCGGTGGAGGCCGAGGCCACCAAGCACCCCGCGACGCGCTACGCCACCGTGCGGTTCGGCAACGTGCTGGGCTCCTCGGGGTCGGTCGTGCCGATCTTCCGCCGCCAGATCGCCGCCGGGGGGCCGGTCACCGTCACCGACGAGCGCATGACGCGCTACTTCATGACCATCCCGGAAGCGGTGCAGCTCATCATCCGCGCCGGCTCCCTGGAGGACGAGCGCAGCGGCGAGATCTTCGTCCTGGAGATGGGTGAGCCCGTGCGCATCGTCGACCTGGCCAGGACGATGATCCGGCTGTCGGGCCTGGAGCCCGAGCGCGACATCGCCATCGACATCGTGGGCGCCCGGCCGGGCGAGAAGTTCCACGAGGAGCTGTTCGACACCCACGAGTACCCCCAGCCGACGCCGGTGCAGCGCATCCAGCGCGCCAGCCACGACCGTCTCGACCCCGGCTGGGTGGATCGCACCTTCGCCGAGATTAACCTGCTGGTGCTCGAAGGTGACGCCGCCGCCTTGGCGAAAACCGTGTCCGAGCTGTCCGGCTCGCGCGTCACCCTGCCCCTCGGCGAGGTGCCGGCATCGACCCTTAGACTCCGCCCCTGACCATGGCAACGATCCCGTATGCCCTCTCGATCACGCACTTCGTCAACTCGGTGGGTGCCAAGGCCGGCTTTGCCTCCATCATCGGGCTCGCGCTCCTCATCCTCCTCTTCTTCACCCAGTCGCGGGAGACGGCCACGCTCCGCCGCCGCGCCGACGAGGCCGAGCAGCAGCTCTACCAGCTTCAGCTCTACGTCGACCATCTCTCGCGGGCGCGCAGCCAGCCGGCCGCCGCGCCCGCCCCGGCGGCCGCGCAGACGACCAGCGCACCCGTAGCCGCGCCCCCGGCGGCCGCTCTGGCCGCCCGCTCCGCGGCCTCGCGCACCATTCCCGGCGAGCGGACCGAGGGGGGCGGCGTGGCCACGCTTCCCGCCGCGCCGGCGGGCGTCGCCGCGCCCGCGCTCAGCTCCGCCACCCGGCTCATCCCGCTTACCGAGTCCGACGAGATCTCCATCCGGGCGCTGCGGCCCTCCACCAACGGCGGCTCCCACGACGAGGGCCCGGCCAACGGCACCGTGGTGACGCCGCCTCCCGGCCCGCCGCCGTCCACGGCCGCCGGTGGCGGCAACGGCCTCGCCCGTCCGCCCGCGGCCGTCCCCATGCCCACGATGGGCACCCCGGCGGCGCAGCCGGCGCCGCCGCCGCGCGTGGCGCTGCCCCGCCAGCCACGCCCCGCCGCTCCGGCTCCGGCTCCGCGCCGCAGCGGGCGCAACCGGTCAGGGCGCCGCATCAATCCCGTGTTCTTCGTCCTGGCCGGCATCCTCGCCGCCGCCGTGGTCGCGGTGGTGCTCATCTTCGTCACCGGCTCGAGCCACGGCACCTCGTCCTCGAACACGTCCTCGTCGGCGGCATCGGCGTCCAACCCCGCGGCCGGCAAGGCCGCCAAGACCGGCACGCGCCGCCGGACGACGTCCGGGACGGTGACGCCGTCGGCGGTGACCGTCGCCGTGCTCAACGGCACCACGACCAACAACCTCGCCGCCGACGTCCTGAACAAGCTGACCGCCGCCGGGTACAAGGGCGGCGCCAAGCAGAACGCCGCCGAGAACGGGGTGAGCTCCACGATCGTCGGCTACACGGCGCCGACGTATCGCTCCGATGCCCTCGCTGTGGCCAAGTCGCTCAACCTGGGCCCGGCGTCCGTGCAGGCCGTCAGCCAGGGTGATCGGGTCAAGGTGTGCGCCAGCAGCGCCACGTGCACGACGCAGGTCGTGGTGACCGCGGGCACCGACCTGGCTCAGAACGGCTGAGGGCGGGCGGCTCCGCCGCGCCGGGGCTCGCGCCCCTTCACGCCTCCCGCCGCTACCCTCTTCCGTTCCCATGTCCGCCATGAAGGATCTGCTCGAGCTCCCCCCACGCACCGAAAAGCCCCGCCAGGAGGGGATCACGCACGTTCTTGACCGCGGTCTGTCCGTGGCCGATATCGATGGCCTGGTGGAGATCGCGGGCGACTACATCGACATCGTCAAGCTGGGCTGGGGCACCGCGGTCGCGACCGGGAATCTTCAGGCCAAGCTCGCCCGCTACAAGGAGCACGGCATCACGGTGATGTTCGGTGGAACGCTGACCGAGCTGGCCATCGCCCAGAACCGGCTGGAGCGCCTGGTGGCCTGGCTGCACGAGCTGGGCCTCGAGCACATCGAGCTCTCAGATGGGACGCTGAACATCGAGTCCGACCGCAAGCTGGAGCTCATCTCCCGGCTCGCCCAGGAGTTCACGGTCATGTCTGAGGTCGGCTCCAAGGACGACACGCGGATCATGGCTCCCTACCGGTGGGTCGAGCAGATGCAGGCCGAGCTGGAGGCCGGCGCCTGGAAAGTGATCGCGGAGGGCCGCGAGAGCGGAGCCGTGGGCATCTTCCGCCATGATGGCGAGGTCCGGCAGGGCCTCGTCGACGAGATCCTGCACGCGATCCCCGCCGACAAGATCATGTTCGACGCTCCACGCAAGGAGCAGCAGGTCTGGTTCGTCCGCCGCCTCGGCCCCGACGTCAACCTCGGCAACATCACCCCCGAGGACGTGCTCTCGCTCGAGACGATCCGGGTCGGGCTGCGCTCGGACACCGCCGTCGCCGAGCTCAATGACTGACGCGCGGCGCCTGCCCGCCGCGTCGAGATGAACCTCGGGCTTGGCGGGATCCGGCTGGCTCGCCACGGCCAGACCGACGACAACCTGGAGCCCTACCGCTTCCAGGGGTTCCGCGACACCCCGCTCAACGACACCGGGCGCCGCCAGGCTCACGAGCTGGCCGAGCGCGTGATCGGGGACGGCATCGTCTCGCTGTGGGCCTCGGACCTGAGCCGAGCCCGCGAGACCGCAGAGATCGTGGGTGGGCGCATCGGCCTGGCCCCGACCCTCGATGCCCGTCTGCGCGAGGGCTGCCGCGGGCGCTGGGAGGGCCATCTCATGGTCGACGTCGAGCGCGCGGAGCCGGAGCTGTACGCCGCGTGGCGCCGAGGCGGCGCGCAGTTCCGCTTCCCGGAGGGCGAGTCCCTGCTCGAGCATCAACAGCGGGTGACCGAGGCTCTCGGGGAGATCCACGACACCGGTCCGCTGCCGGCGCTCGTCGTCTGCCATGGCGGCAGCATTCGCGTCATGCTCGCCGCCCGCGACCGCCGCGGTCTGGACGCCTTTCACACCTTCGAGGTGCCGAACGTGGCGGTGGTCCCGCTGTGACCCGGGTGCCGGTCGCGGCGTTCGTCGCGCTGGTGATCGCCACCGTGGGGGCGTTCTTCGTCACCCAGCATCTGAAGGTGACCACGCCGTTGATCCAGGGCCGGCCGGCGCCGGTGCCCGACGCGATCAACCCCGTCTACGGCGGCGTCTGCCTGCACCGCAACGGCAAGGGGGTGCTCGTCCCGGTCAGCTTCAAGCGGATGTGGGTCTCCTTCTACCTGCAGAACCGCGACGACGACGTCGACGTCTTCATCTCGCGCGACAACGTCAACGTTCGCCAGATCGCCAGCAACGTGTTCATGCGCGCGCATCCCCCGCAGCGCCACTGGTTCTCCTGGAACGGGCGCTTGGCCGACGGATCCGTGGCGCCGGCCGGCGTCTACTACGTCAGGGTGGCGCTCGTCCACGAAGGCCGCTCGCTGCTCATCTCCAACAGCACCGCGCCGCTCCCGGTGAGGGTCGAGACCGGGCGCCCCCGCGTCCGCGTGACCAACGTGACCCCTGCGACGGTCCCATCGGGCTCCACCGGCCCGATCACGATCCGCTACACCGGCACCGACGCGCTGCGGCCGCGCATCCTCATCTACCGCATCCGGCCCGGCCGGCTGCCCGAGCAGGTCAAGAGCTACAGCGCCACCTCGCGCGCGGGGGCCAGCACCTGGGACCGGACGCTGGCCAACGGTCACCCTGCGCCGCCCGGGACCTACGTCGCCGGCGTGCTGTCCACCGACACGGCCTGCACCACCGCCCGCTCGCCGGTCACGCCGGCCGCCGCGCCCCAGGCGGTCATCACGATTCAGTAGAGCGCGACGGTCGTCCTCGCGCGCGAGCGGCGACGTGCCCGTGGCGATCCCTACCGTTAGCCGGCGTGACCGCCTATCTGAAGCGATTGGTCTCGTCGCTGGCGGCCTATCAGGTCGCCGACGTCGTCTCGAAGTTCATCGCCGTCATCCTGCTGCCGGTCTACACACGCTACGTGTCGCCGGCGGGCTACGGCGTGGTCGAGCTGCTGGCCAACGGCGTGATCCTCATGAGCATCCTCGTGCGCTTCGGGATCATCGAATCGTTCCTGCGCTACTACTTCACCGACTCCGATCAGGACCGGCGCGACGCGCTGACGCGCCGGGCGGTCGCGTTCCTGCTCATCGCCACGACGATCGTCTCGATCGTCCTGGCCGCCTTCGCCGAGCCGATCAGCCGCGTCGTGCTCGGCTACCGGGACCCGACCACGCTGCGCATCGCCGTGCTGGGCCTGTGGACGTTCACCAACCTCGAGCTGGCCTACGGGATCCTCCGCGTGGAGGAGCGCCTGCGCCTGTACGCCGTGGCCTCGCTGAGCAATGTGCTCATGACCGTCGCCGCGTCGGTGGTCCTGGTGGTGGTCCTGGGTCACGGCGCCCGCGGGTTGCTGCTGGGCAACTACGGGGCCTCGACGATCGTGCTCTTCGCGCTGTGGTTCAAGCTGCGCCACCGATTGGCGCCGCGGCCGGGTCAGGCCGAGCACATGCGCGAGCTGCTGCGCTTCGGGCTCCCCACCGTCCCCGCCGAGGTGTCGGTCTACGCCCTGAGCATCGTCGACCGCTACTACCTGTTTCACAGCCAGAGCCGGTCGATCGCCGGCCTGTACTCGATCGCCGTCAAGCTGGCCGGCGCGGTCGCGTTCATCGTCCGTGCCTTTCAATACGCGTGGCCGCCGATCGCCTACTCTGTCGCCGACGACCGCGACGCCAGCCGCCTCTACGGCCTGGTCACCACCTACTACATGCTGGTCAGCGGCTGGGTGGTCGCCGGGCTGGCCCTGGAGGGCCGCTGGATCGTGCGCCTGCTCACCGCTCCGGCGTTCTTTGACGCCTACAAGGCACTGCCCTGGGTGGCGCTGGGTTGGGCCATGTACGGCCTCTGGGTGGTGTTCCTGGCCGTCGCCGGCCGCGCCAAGGTCACCGAGCGCAACTTCCCGCCGGCCGTCGCCGGGCTGGTCGTCAACGTCATCCTCCTCCTGGTGCTCGTCCCCGCGCTGGGGTTGGCCGGCGCCGGGCTGGCCCTGTGTGGCGCCTACGTGGTGATGCTCGGCGTCATGCACGCGCTCACCCGCCACGCCTTTCCCGTGGCCTTCGAATGGCGGCGGCTGCTCCAGCTGGTGATCGTCGTGGGCGGCCTGGCCGCCGCCGGTGAGCTGGCCCTGCCGACCTCGGGCGTGGTCGGCTTGCTCGGCCGCGCGGTGGTGTGGCTGGCGATCCCGCTGGTGCTGCTGGCCACCGGCTTTGCCCACGGCGCCGAGCTGCGCCAGGCGCGGCTGCTGCTGGCCCGCCTGCGCAGTCCGCGTCCCCGGCCGGCGGGCAGCCAGTCGTGACCGGTGCCGGGGCCACCCAGGTTGCGACGCGCCCGCCGGTCAGCGTGGTCATGCCCTTCGCCGGCAGCCGGGCCGAGGCCGAGGCGGCACTGAGCGCACTCAGCGCCCTGGCGGTGGGCCCCGAGGATGAGCTCATCCTCGCCGACAACTCGGGTACCGCTCCGCGGGTGCAGGGGGTCGGCGTGGTCGCCGTCAGCGGCGAGCAGTCGCCGTCGCGCGCCCGCAACGCGGGCGCCGAGCGCGCCACCTGCGGCTGGATCCTCTTTCTCGACGCCGACTGCCGGGCCCCGGCCGACCTGCTGGACCGGTTCTTCTTCGAGCCGGTGGCCGACGGCGTCGGGGCTCTGGCGGGCGCCGTGGTCCCCGCGGCGGGCGGGGGCGGTCTGGCCGCCCGCTACGGGGCCGCCAAGAGCTTCCTCAATCAGGACGCGCACCTGGCCCACGGCTACATGCCACGGGCCGTGGCCGCCAACCTGCTCGTGCGCCGCGGCGCGTTTGAGGCGATCGGCGGGTTCTACGAGGGCGTGCGGGCCGCCGAGGACACGGACTTCTCGTGGCGGTTGCAGCGGGCCGGGTGGCGTCTGGAGGGCCGGCGCGCAGCGACGGTGGAGCACCATTACCGCACCACCGTGCGCGCCCTGCGCCGCCAGTGGCGCGGGTACGCCGCCGGCCGGGCGTGGCTTGGCCGCCGCTATGAGGGGTTCGCCCCCGAGCTCGCGCTGCGCCGCGCCGCCGGGCGGGTGCTGCGCCCGTGGGGCGCGCTTCGCGCCCGCGGCCAGAACCCGCCACCGTCGCCCCCAGTGTCGCCGGCGCCCGCGTCGCGCCGGCGTCTGGAGCGCGCGGAGTTCCTGGCTCTGGATGCGCTGCTCGGCGTCGAGGAGCTGGCCGGGTTTGCCCTCTCCAATCGGCCCCGCCGGGAGCCCCGGGAGCCGGCGCGCGTGGTTTTGGTGGCCGATCGCTTTCCGGCCCGCGACGACCCGCTGGCCGACTTCGCGCTCACGCTGGCGGGCGCCCGCGTCGAGGCCTCGACGCGGCCTCAGGCGTTGCAGGTGCGCGCGGCGCGGGGGCTGACCATCGACTACCGCGAGGACGACGGCGCTGGCGCCCGCACCGTCGCGCTCGTGCGCCTGCTCGTGCGCCATCCCCTGCTGTCCGCGCGCGACCTGGTCGGCCGCGGGGCGCGC
This sequence comes from Solirubrobacteraceae bacterium, assembly GCA_036497165.1. GTDB lineage: Bacteria > Actinomycetota > Thermoleophilia > Solirubrobacterales > Solirubrobacteraceae > Palsa-465. Next base: position 4,828 of record DASXJW010000189.1, on the reverse strand, counting down.
GCGCCGGGGCTGGCCGCGATCGCGCCCGCGGTGCTCCGCCTGGCGCGCGACGGCGATGCGCGCGTCCACCCGCTCGGCGGCGAGGACGCCCGCGCCGTGGCCGCGCGTCTGGCCCGGCTGGCCGGTCGCCGGCTGGAGGTCTGATGCGCGTCCACCTCGTGGATCCTCCGGCCTACACGCCCCCCTACGACCACGCCCTCGCCTCCGCGCTGGCCCGGGCCGGCGCGGGGGTTGAGCTCATCACCAGCCGCTTCGCCTACGGTCAGGTCCCGGCCCCCGACGGCTACGTCCGGCGCGAGCTGTTCTACCGCCGCGCCGTCGGCGCGGCCGGCTCGCGGACCCGGCGCGTGAGCAAGCTCGCGGTGCACGTGCCCGACATGCTGCGCTATCGCGCGGCGGCCGCGGCGGCCGACGTCGTCCACCTGCAGTGGCTGACGGTCCCGGTGCTCGACCTGCACCTGCTCCCGCGCCGCCCCCTGGTCCTCACCGCCCACGATCTGCTCCCGCGCGAGCCCCGCCCGGGACAGGTGCGCGCCCAGCGGCGGCTGCTTGACCGGGTGGACGCCATCGTCGCGCACTCGTCCTATGGGCGCAGCCAGCTCGTGGACCGGCTCGGGATGTCCGCCGCCAAGGTGCACGTCATCCACCATGGCGCCTTCGCGCCCACGGGCGGGGCCGGCGTCCTGCCCGCCGAGATCACCGACGACGGCCGCCCCGTCGTTCTCCTGTTCGGCCTGCTGCGACCGTACAAGGGCCTGGACACGCTCCTCGCCGCCTGGCCGGGACTGTCGGGGGCGCAGCTCTGGATCGTCGGCCGGCCGATGATGGCGCTGCCCCGGATGCCCGACGGCGCCACGCTCGTCCCCCGGTTCGTCAGTGACGAGGAGGCGCAAACGCTGATCTTGCGGGCCGACGTGGTGGTGCTGCCCTACACCCAGACCGAGCGCTTCGACATGTCGGGGGTGCTCGCTGCCGCCCTGGGCGCCGGGCGCGCCACCGTGCTCTCGGACATCGGCGGGTTCTCCGAGGTCGCCGCCACCGGAGCGGCCCGGCTCGTGCCACCGGGGGACAGCGACGCGCTGGGTCACGCGCTCGCGGAGCTGGTCAGCGATCCACAGCGACGGGCACGGCTGGAGGCGGCGGCGCTGGCCGCCGCGCGGGGGCCCTACTCCTGGGAGGAGGCGGCGCGGGCGACGCTGGCGCTCTACGAGCGCGTCAGACGCTGACCGGCTGGCGCCGGGCCACCTCTTCGCGCACCACCGGCGCGACCCTGGTGCCGAACAGCTCGATCGAGCGCATGACGTCCGTGTGGGCGACCGCGCCGACACTCATCTGCCCGATGTAGCGGCTGTTGCCGAAGAGCTCGTGCTCGAAGAGGATCTTCTCCGCGACCTGCTCGGGCGAGCCGGCGGCGACGGCGCCGCGCGGGGAGCGCAGCGCCTCGTACTCCTCCTGCCCCGACGGGGGCCAGCCGCGCTCGCGGCCGATCTTGTTCATCATCGCCAGGTAGGGCGCGGCGAATGCGCTGTCGGCCGCCCGCGACGTCTCTCCCACGAAGGCGTGGCTGTTGATGGCCAGCGACAGTGCGGCGGCGTCGTGGCCGGCCTCCATCGCCGCGCGGCGATAGAGCGCCACCAGCGGCGCGAACCGCTCCGGCTGGCCGCCGATGATCGCCACCGTCAGCGGCAGGCCGAGCACTCCGGCGCGCACGACCGACTGCGGCGTGCCTCCCACCGCGACCCAGATGGGCAGCGGATCCTGGACAGGACGGGGGTAGACCCCGGCGTCGGTCAGCGGCGGGCGCAGGCGCCCGGACCAGCTGACGCGCTCGTTGTCGCGGATGGCGAGCAGGAGGTCGAGCTTCTCGGCGTAGAGCTCGTCGTAGTCGTCGAGGTCGTAGCCGAACAGCGGGAAGGACTCGACGAACGAGCCTCGCCCCGCCATGATCTCGGCCCGGCCACCGGAGATCAGGTCGAGCTCGGCGAACTGCTGGAACACCCGCACCGGGTCGTCGGAGCTCAGCACCGTCACCGCGCTCGACAGCCGGATCCGCTCGGTGCGGGCGGCGATGGCGGCCAGCGCCACCGCCGGCGAGGAGATGAGGAAGTCAGCGCGGTGGTGCTCGCCGATGGCGAACACGTCCAGGCCCACCTGCTCGGCCAGCGTGGCCTCCTCCAGGAGGTCGCCCATGCGCTGCTCGGGGCTCACGCCCGAGCTGAGGTCCGCGAAAGTGGCGAGTCCGAGTTCCATGGTGTGTCCTTGAGGATAGCAAGGTAGTTGCGGGGACAACTATCCGAGTTCCGGCGTGCCTGAGCGGTGGGCACGACGCGTGCGCACGTCAGCGGCGATGAAGGGGGAGCTGCGCCGGCGCCGCGGGTGAAACGTCGCGGTCCAGGGGGTTTTGGGAGATAACGCCTGTGTGGCGGGAGTTATCTACCGAAACCCCTCGGCGGGTCGCCGGCCCCGGGCATCGGCCGACAGACGGTCTCCTTCGGACAGGAGCGTCACCTCCCGGTCACCAGCCGCCTGCCCCTGACCAGTAGCCTCAATCTCCGATGCTGATCGCCGAGGACCGAGAGCGGATCGACGCGTACTGGCGTGCCGCCAACTACCTGTCGGTGGGCCAGATCTACCTGCTGGACAACCCGCTCCTGCGCGAGCCGCTGGCGCCCGAGCACATCAAGCCGCGGCTGCTCGGGCACTGGGGCACGACCCCGGGGCTGAACTTCCTCTATGCGCACCTCAACCGCCTCATCGCCGAGCGGGACCTGAACATGATCTATGTCACCGGGCCCGGTCACGGCGGCCCGGGACTGGTGGCCAACGCCTACCTGGAGGGGACCTACAGCGAGGTGTATCCGCGGATCGGCCGCGACGAGACCGGGCTGAGGCGGCTGTTCCGGCAGTTCTCGTTCCCCGGCGGCATTCCGAGTCACGTCGCGCCCGAGACGCCAGGCTCCATCCACGAGGGCGGCGAGCTGGGCTACAGCCTGCTGCACGCCTATGGCGCGGCCTTCGACAACCCCGATCTCATCGTGGCCTGCGTGGTCGGCGACGGCGAGGCCGAGACCGGTCCCCTGGCGGCCAGCTGGCACTCCAACAAGTTCCTCAACGCGGCGCGGGACGGCGTGGTCCTGCCCATCCTCCACCTCAACGGCTACAAGATCGCCAATCCCACGGTGCTGGCGCGGATCCCCGAGGAGGAGCTGCGCGCCCTCCTGGAGGGCTACGGCTACGACCCCATCATCGTCGCTGGGGACGAGCCGGCGGCCATGCACGAGCTCATGGCGCGAACGCTCGACGACGTGGCCGATCGCATCGCCGCGATCCAGCACGGCGCCCGGACGGGGGCGGCCGGGAGCCGGCGCCCCGCCTGGCCCATGATCGTGCTGCGGACCCCGAAGGGCTGGACCGGACCCAAGGAGGTGGACGGGCTCCCCGCCGAGGGAACGTTCCGCTCCCACCAGGTGCCGCTTGCCCGCGTTCGCGAGGACCCGGGCCACCTCGCCGCCCTCCAGGCCTGGCTGCGCTCCTACCGACCCGAGGAGCTGTTCGACGACCACGGCGCGCTGCGCGCCGATCTCGCCGATCTCGCGCCCCGCGGCGAGCGGCGCATGAGCGCCAACCCGCACACCAACGGAGGGCTGCTGCTGCGCGACCTGGAGATGCCCGACTTCCGTGACTACGCCGTCGAGGTTGCATCGCCGGCGTCGACCACCAGCGAGGCGACCAGGGTGCTCGGCGCGCTGCTGCGCGACGTGGTCAGCGCCAATCCCGCCAACTTCCGGATCATGGGACCCGACGAGACGGCGTCCAACCGGCTCTCGACGGTCTTCGAGGTGACCAACCGCGCATGGGACGCGGAGGCCATCGACGGCGACGACCACCTCGCCCCCGACGGCCGGGTCATGGAGGTCCTCTCCGAGCACCTCTGCCAGGGGTGGCTCGAGGGCTACCTCCTCACCGGCCGCCACGGCCTGTTCAACTGCTACGAGGCGTTCATCCACATCATCGACTCCATGTTCAACCAGCACGCCAAGTGGCTGAAGGTCTGCAACGAAATCCCGTGGCGCCGCCCGGTCGCGTCGCTGAACTACCTGCTGTCCAGCCACGTCTGGCGTCAGGACCACAATGGCTTCAGCCATCAGGACCCGGGCTTCATCGACCACGTCCTCAACAAAAAGGCCGAGGTCGTCCGGGTCTACCTGCCGCCTGACGCCAACTGCCTGCTATCGGTCACCGACCACTGCTTGCGCAGCCGGAACTACGTGAACGTGGTCGTGGCCGGCAAACAGCCTGCGCCCCAGTGGTTGACGATGGATCAGGCAATCAAGCATTGCACCGCCGGCCTCGGCATCTGGGAATGGGCCAGCAACGACCACGGCAGCGAGCCCGACGTGGTGATGGCGTGCTGCGGCGATGTGCCGACCCTGGAGACCCTCGCTGCCGTCGAGATCCTTCGCCAGCATGCCCCGGATCTGAAAATCCGGGTCATCAACGTCGTCGATCTGATGAAGTTGCAGCCTGTCAGCGAGCATCCGCACGGGCTGCCCGACGGGGACTTCGACGCACTGTTCACCACCGATAAGCCGATCATCTTCGCGTTTCACGGCTACCCGTGGCTGATTCACCGACTGACCTACCGGCGCCATGGCCACGCGAACCTGCATGTGCGCGGGTACAAAGAAGAGGGGACGACGAGTACGCCATTCGACATGTGCGTCATGAACGATCTTGATCGGTTCCACCTAGTGAGCGATGTCATCGACCGCGTGCCAGGCCTCAGCGCGCGGGCGGCCTATGCCAAACAGGCTATTCGCGACAAGCT
>DASXJW010000188.1:0-6068 GCA_036497165.1 Solirubrobacteraceae bacterium | reverse complement strand
GCATGGCTATGCCGACTGGGCCTCGCTGGGCGACGGCGTCGAGGTGGAGTTCCTCTCCGAGCCGTTGTCCCAGGAGGAGCTGACCCGGCGCCTCTCGGGCTTCGACGCGCTCGTGCTCATGCGCGAGCGGACCCCGTTGCGCCGCGACGTCCTCTCCCAACTGCCCGATCTGCGACTCGTCATCACCACCGGCATGCGCAATGCGTCGCTCGATGTCGGCTACCTCCGCGAGCGGGGGGTGACGGTGTGCGGCACCGAGGGCACCGGCGCTGCGCGCGCGCACGGGGTGCCCGGCACCGCCGAGCTCGCCTGGGCGCTCATCCTGGCAGTGGCCAAGCGCGTCACCATCGAGGACCGGGCGCTGCGGTCGGGCCGGTGGCAGCTCGATCTGCCCACCAACCTCGCGGGGGCGACGCTCGGGCTGGCCGGCCTGGGCACGCTGGGAGCGGCGATGGTGGGTCCCGCCCGCGCCTTCGGCATGGACGTGGTCGCGTGGAGCCAGAACCTGACGCAGGAGCGCGCCGACGAGGTGGGTGTGCGCCGGGTCTCGCAGGCCGACCTCCTCGCCGGCGCGGACTTCCTCTCCATCCACCTGGTGCTCAGCGATCGCACCCGGGGGCTGTTCGGCGCCACCGAGCTCGTGCAGATGAAGCCGACCGCGGCGCTGATCAACACCTCGCGCGGGCCAATCGTCGACGAGGCGGCGCTTGTCGGCGCGCTGCGCGCGGGCGTCATCGCGGCGGCCGGACTCGATGTCTACGACGAGGAGCCGCTCCCGGCCGGCCACCCGCTGACGACGCTGCCCAACGCCGTCCTGCTGCCCCACCTCGGCTACGTCTCGGAGCCGGGGATGCGCCACATGTACGGCCAGGTCGTCGAGGACATCGCGGCATTCCAGGCCGGCCGGCCAATCCGCACCCTCGTCTGACCAGCGGCCCGGTGCCGCCCCCCGTCACCACGTAGCCCGCGCGGCGGCCTTGATCGTCGGCGTGGGGGAGCGTAGTCTGGTCGGGCGCGCTCCCGCGCGTGACCTTCGCCTGGTGCTCACGCCGCCGGTTTCGAGAAGGTAAAGGTGACCTCGAGTCATCGGGAGAGCATCTCGTCGCCCCTCCTCGGCGGGGCACCGTGAGCGCGAGTCGCGGCGCCGCCCGCCGGTATCAGGAGAACCGATGACGAAGCAGAAGACGTTCAAGCGCCGGGTCCGCGGCCGCATGGCGAAGACCGGCGAGAGCTACACCGCCGCCCGTCGCATGCTCACCTCCGATGGACCCGCGCCGCCGCCGGCGGCGGAGATGGCCACCGGACGCACCAACGAGGAGTGGTTCGCCCTGCTCGACGACTGGGGCGCGGCGGAGCGCACCCACGCCGAGATCGCTCGCTGGCTGGGCGAGCAGCCGAGCGTGTCGAGCTGGTGGGCGCAGATGCTCACCGTCGCCTACGAGCAGGCCCGCGGGCGGCGCCTGCCCCATCAGCGGCCCGACGGCTTCACCGTCACCGCGTCCAAGGCGATGAAGGTGCCGGTGGCCGACCTGTACGCCGCCTTCACCGACGACACCCGGCGCGCGCGATGGCTTCCGGATGCGCGGCTGCGTCTGCGCACCGCCACCGCCCCCAGGTCGGCCCGCTATGACTGGGAGGACGGCGCTACGCGCGTCAACGTGGGCTTCAGCGCCCGCTCGGACACGAGCAGCAGCATCGCGCTCAGCCACGAGCGCCTGCCCGATCCCGGCGCCGCGGAGGAGATGAAGCGGTGGTGGCGCGAGCGCCTGACCGAGCTCAAGGCGCTGCTGGAACCGCCGCCGCGCAAGTAACCTGCCGCGCGTGCCTCTGACCCGGGACGCGTCGGTCGCAGACCTCTTCCTCGAGCTGGTGGCGGTGCCGTCGCCCAGCCGGCACGAGCGCGTGATCGGGAAGATGATCCGCGAGTGGCTGGCCGCGCACGGCGTCTCGGCCGACTTCGACGACGCCGGCGCGGTCAACGGGTCCGATGCCGGCAACCTCATTGCCACCGTCCCCGGGGCCGCCGGCGCGCCCGCCTTCCTGTTCGTCGCCCACGTGGACACCGTCGAGTCCGGCACGCCCGCGGTATCCCCGCGGATCCACTCCGACGGTGTGATCCGCTCCGACGGCACGACGGTCCTGGGCGCTGACAACAAGGCGGCGGTGGCCGCCGTCATGCGCGCGTGCGCCGCCGCCGCGCGCATGCCCGAGTCCCAGCGTCCCACCGTCCACGCCGCCTTCACCTGCTGTGAGGAGAGCGGGAAGATGGGCGCGGGGCTGCTCTCCGGCGAGCTGCTCGCCGGCGTGGACTGCGCCTTCTCGGTCGACGGCGCCAAGCCGGTCGGCACGGTCATCACCCGGGCGCTGGGTCAGACATCGTTCGCCTTCATCGTCCACGGCCGCGCCGCCCACGCCGCTGCCGATCCCGAGGCTGGGGTCAACGCCATCCGGGTGGCGGCCGAGATCATCGCTGCGCTGCCGCTTGGCCGCCAGCCGGGCGGGGGCAGCGTCAACGTCGCCGCGATCGCCGGCGGCTCGATCCTTGACCGCCCGCCTGAGCTCCTGCAGGCCGGCGTGGAGGCCGCACTCCACAGCGCTCTCACCAACTCCGTGCCCGACCGGGCCCTTGTCCGCGGGGAGGTGCGCGGCTACTCGGTGGAGGAGATCGAAGCGGGCATCACCGCCATCACCGACATCGTCACTCGTGTGTGCGAGGACCACGGGGCCCGCCATGACTGGATCCGCGACCGCGACCGCATGGTCCCGCCCTTCCCGCGCACCGCAAGCTCGCGCGCCCGTGCGCGCGTGCAGGCTGCCGCCGCCCGCGTCCCCGGGCTGCGCGTCGTCGAAGAGGAGCGCCAGGCCACCCTCGAGGCCAACTACCTGGCCGCCACCACCGATGTCGTCGCCCTCGCCAGCGGCGGGCGCGACCCGCACCAGCGGACCGAGTCGATCCCCGTGGCCGAGCTCGAGCGCCTGGAGGCGCTGCTGGTGGGGATCCTCAGCGCCTGAACGGGGCCATGTCAGGTCTGGCCGTCGTCGGAGACCGACTGGGCCAGCACGCCCGCGGTGGCGTAGATGTGCGCGAAGGCGCGCGCCTCCTCGCCGGTCCACAGCGAGGAGCCGTGCCCATAGGTGGACCCCAGGCGCCGCCCGGCGTCGAGCAGGCTGTGCGGGCTGCGCGTGCCCAGGGGCACGATGTTGCCCTTGTGCAGGCGCACGCGGACCTCACCGGTCACCCGCTGCTGGGAGCTGTCAAGGAAGGCGCGAATGTCGGTGAGCAGCGGGTCGTAATAGCGGCCCTCGTGGAGCATGTCGCCGAAGGTCGTGCCCAGCGACGCCTTCACGGTCTGCTGCGCGTTGGTCAGCACCAGGCGCTCGAGCTCGCGATGCGCCGCGATGAGGATGAGCATGCCGGGCGCCTCGAAGCCCAGACGGCCGACGATGCCCATGATCGTCTGCCCGGTGTGGATGCCCCGCCCCACGCCGTGAACGCCCCCGATGCGGTTGAGCAGCGCCAGCGTGTCGTAGCCCGGTACGCCGATGCCCAGCGCGCCGATCTCCGCATCCGCCGCCGCCACGCCGCTCACCATCTCGCATGCGGCCGGCAGCCCGCGCTCGAAGCTCAGCACCAGCTCCGCGGGCTGCTCGGGAGCATCGGCGATCGCCCGCGTCGTCGGCCATGCCTCCTCGGGCAGGTAATCCCAGGAGCCGTAGGTCTCCTCGCCGCCGATCGTGGTTCCGAGGATGCCGAAGTTGAACGAGTACTTGGCGGTGATGTCGGACACGGGGTGGCCGCGTTCGCGCAGGAAGTCGCGCTCCTCCTCGCGGGTGTGCTGCTCGTCGCGGATGAGCCCGGCGATCTCCAGCTTGGGCGCAAGCGCCTTGGTCACCGCGTCAAAGCGCACGTGGTCGTTGCCCGCGCCGGTGGAGCCGTGGGCGATGACGTCGGCGCCCCGGTCCAGGGCCACGCGCGTCACCTCCTCGGCCTGGAGCATCCGCTCGACCCCTACGCAGGACGGGTAGACGCCGTTGCGCAGGTAGTTGGCCTTCAGGATGTAGGAGACGAACTGCTCGTACAGCCGCGCGCGCCCGTCGATCACGACGTGATCGTCGGCGCCGAGCTCCTGGGAGCGATGCTCGATGTCGCGCAGCTCCTCGGGCGGAAACCCGCCGGTGTTGACGGTGACGGTGGTCACCCGCTCGCCGCGGTCGACCAGCACCGCCAGCGCGTAGGACGTGTCCAGCCCGCCGGAGAAGGCGAGCACGTAGTGGCGGCCGGGCATCAGGCAGAGAGCTCCAAGATCGGGACCTGGCCAGCGGCCAGACCGGGGGAAAGGATGAAGTAGCGGCTGGTCCCCGCGTCGACCTTGGCCTGCATCTGGCGCTGGGCGTCGAGGTCGCGGGCATCGATCCACATCGTGGGAGCCTGTTCGGCCTCGGGGCCGTAGACCCGGGTGCGATAGACCATCGTGTGCGGGACCGGATGGAGGTCGAGCGTCGGCGCCATGATCTCCATCGGCCCGAACCGGCGATGGACCCGCAGCGCCTGATCGGTGAACTGGGCGACCCCGGTCAGCGTGCGCGCGCCGTAGACCTGCAGCCCCAGCCCCTTCGTCGTCGTCCCGAGCCCCGGGATCGCCGAGCACAGAGACCAGCCCACCCACTCTCCGGCCACCGGCGTGGGCGCCGCGCAATAGCCGGCGACGGGGATCGGCCCCTCGTAGCCCAGGCGGTCGGCCTCCCCGAGCACGGCGCGCAGCACCTCGCCGGTGCGGGCCCGCTCCGGCGCGTAGCCACGCTCCTCGTTCATCGCCGCCCGCGCACGGTCGGCCGATAGGGTCACGAGCAGGAAGGCAGAGGGCAACAGACCGAGGTCGATCATGACCCAATTCTGCAGGGGGATGCCCTTGTCGCCGAAAGCGGTGGCGTTGAGCACGTTGTAGATCCGCATCAGGTCTGCCTGCGTCCACGCGTTCTGCGGCGGTCCCAGGAGATCGAGGCACATCACGCTCAGGCCGAACGGGCTCGTCTCGAGCTGCTCGAGGACTGCCTCGTTGGACGCCAGGAACAGCTCGTAGCCCTCGGTCAGGAGCTGGTGCGCCCCGCCGGCGATGTCCTCACGTGTCAGCGGCACGGCCGCGACTCTAGATCACGCTCAAGCTCGCCGTCCCGGCGGTCGATCTCTTGGTCAGATGAGCATTGAGGCCGTGGTCGGACGCATCGACCAGATCCTCCAACTTCAACAGCAGGTCCTCGATCCGGCGTCGCTCGCGGGCAGCTCCGCCACGTCCGCCTCCACCGGCGCGTCCTTCTCCACCGGCGCCACCGGCGCCGCGGGCGGGACCTCGACGGACTTCGCCAGCGCGCTGGCCAGCGCGCAGTCCGCCGTCGGCTCCACGCCGTCGGGAGTCCTGCCCGCCGTTGCCACCGCCACCGGCGGAGCCGGGGTCGGCGACCCTCGCGTGGCGGCTATGGTCGACGAGGCCAACGCCCTGGTCGGCAAGCCGTACGTCGTCGGCGGCGGACACTCCGGCTGGGGCAGCCAGGCCGGCTACGACTGCTCGGGCTTCGTCTCCGCCGTGCTGCACGCCGGCGGCTTCCTCACCTCGCCGGTCGACACCACCGCGCTGCCCAGCCAGCCCGGCATGGTCGCGGGGCCCGGCCAGTACGTCACCGTCTATGACCGCGCCCTGCCGGGCCAGAGCGGCCACGTGATCATCGAGATCAACGGCCAGTTCTACGAGTCGGGCGGAATGCACGGCGCGTGGGGCGGTGGGGGCGGAGTGGAGAAGATCGGCCGCCCCTCCGACGACTATCTCAAGACCTTCGAGCACGTCCTTCACCCCCAGGGGATGTAGCGATGAACGGGACCCGCTGATGACCGAAGACGAGACTGATCTGGCGGGTCGCCTGATTGAGCGGTTGTTGGTGGATCCGGTGTTTCGGGGGGAGTTTCGGCGTGATCCGGTGGGGGCGTGTGTGGCGGCGGGGTTGCCGGGGTTGGCGCGGGAGTTGGGTGCGGGTGTGGGGTCTGGGATGCAGACGTTGGAGTTGCGTGAGTCGCG
>DASXJW010000187.1:0-16624 GCA_036497165.1 Solirubrobacteraceae bacterium | reverse complement strand
GCCGATCACCATCGGCTGCGGCCTGGCCATGGTGGGCCTGTGGCTGATGTCGGGCCTGACCGCGTCCAGCTCCTATGGCGCCGATGTCCTGCCGACGTTCCTCCTCACCGGCTTCGGGCTCGGCCTGGCCTTCGTCCCGGTCATCGGCCTCGGCACGGGCGACGCCGAGGAGCGCGACGGCGGCCTGGCCTCGGGCTTGATGACGACCGCCCAGCAGATCGGCGGCGCGATCGGGATCGCCGCGCTGATCACGGTGGCCACCGACCACACCACCAGCGCGCTGCACTCCGGCGCCCACCTCGCCTCTGCGCTGACCGACGGGTTTGCGGCGGCCTTCCATGTCGAGGCCGGGATCATCGCCGCGGCCGGGGTGCTCGCCCTGGTGCTGCTGCGCCGTCCCCGCGTGCGGGAGGCCTTGCCTTCCAGCGCCAACTCGCCCTCGCCCGCTCTCTGATCGCGCGCCCACAGCCTACGATGGCCCCATGAGCATGCTCGAGCAGGGGCGGGAGATGGCGCGGGTTGGCGATCAGCTCGTGGCGACGGCGCGGGCGCTGCGCGAGCAGTTGATCGCCGAGCAGGCCGAGACCGAGGAGCGCGCGACCTATTCGCCGGAGGTCCACGAGGCGCTGCTGGAGGCGGGCTTCTACCGCATGTATGTCCCGCGCCGCTACGGCGGCCTCGAGGTTGACGTGCCGACGTTCATGCGCGTCGGCGTGGAACTGGCCCGCGGCGACATGGGCGCCGCCTGGGGCGCGTGCCTGTCGGCCAACCACGCTCTCCAGGTGGGCTCGTGGTTTCCCGAGCGCACTCAGGACGAGGTCTTCGGCGGCGGGGACTTTCGCGCCGCCTCCGTCGCGGCGCCCACCCTCCGGGCGACGCCGGAGGACGGCGGCTATCGCCTGGAGGGTGCCGTCGCCTACTGCTCGGGCATCCCGTACTCCACCTACTACATGGGCCAGGCGATGCTGCCCGACACCACCGCGGAGGGCATCCCGCGGATGGCGCTGTTCGTCGCGCCCCGGTCGGCGTTCACCCAGCTCGACGACTGGGGCGACACCCTCGGACTCAAGGGCACCGGCTCCCACACGATCCGCTTCGACGGGGCGCGGCTGCCCGCGCACTACGTCCTGGAGGACGTCAACATGGTCGACGTCGCCGTCGAGAACGGCACCCCCGGCCTCGCCCTGCACGGCAACCCCATGTACTGCGGGCGCGCGCTGGTGATCTTCACCCTCTCGCTGGCCTGCACGCTCGTCGGCGGCGGCTACAACGCGCTGGACGAGTACCGCAGGTGGGCCCTGGACAAGCCCACGCCGCTGCCGCCGTTCGGCCCACGCGTCCAGAACGCGGATTTCCAGCGCTGGTATGGGGCGGCGTTCGTCAAGCTCCAGACCGCCGAGGCCGCCATGATGCGCTGCGCCGAGCTGCACATGAAGGCCTGCCGGCACAACGCCGCCGGCACCGAGCCCTACACCTGGGCGGTCGACGCCCGGCTGGCGGCGATCGGCCGCGAGGTGATGGTCCAGTGCTGGGAGGCGGTCGAGGAGCACCTGTTCCGCACCATCGGCGCCAGCGCCATCAAGCGCGGCCAGCGCTTCGAGCGCCTCTTCCGCGACCTGGCCACGGCTGCCGCGCACCGCAACACCATGCTGCGCGACGACTTCTTCCGCCAGCTGGGAGCGATCGAGCTCGGCGCCCCCTATCCCAGCCCCGCCGGAACCTACGCGCCGGGCGGCGCCGGGCCCGGGCGCATGCACCCGCCCCGCTGATCAGCCCGCCTGCCGCGCCCGCGTGGTGTAGACGCCGGTGGGTTGCGCGTGGTAGCCCTTGGCGCCGACCGCCAGCGCCAGCGGGCTGCGCGGGTCCTCACCGGCGGCGAGACGGTCCAGCGCGTGGCGGAAGTCGTGGACCGGTGCCCAGCCCAGCTCCCCGCGGGCGCGAGCGTTGACGTAGACCCGGTCGATGACGGGGAGCATCGTCCAGCCGTGGCGCGCGTAGATGTCCTCGAAGTCGGGGAACAGCCGGTGGACGACGGCCGCGGCGTCGGTCCCCAGCTCGGCGGCGTCGTCGGGGCTGAACGGGGTGGTGGCGCTGATGATGTAGCGGCCGAAGCCGATGTGGGGCGCGCGCTCCAGGGCCAGGAGGTGCGCGTCGACGGCATCCTGGAGATCGACGCGGCGGTAGAGCAGCTCGTTGACCTTCAGGTTGAGCTCGGCGAACGCGTCGCGCGCGTCGGGACGGTCGTCGTCCTCGGGAAAGAAGCGGGAGGTGCGCAGGATCAGGCAGGGCAGGCCGTGGTCGCGCCACACCAGCTCGCACAGGTTCTCGGCCGCGGTCTTGGTGACGCCGTAGATGTTGCGCGGGACCGGGACGACGTCCTCCGTGATCCAGGCTGCCGGCGCGCCCGCTCCCGGAGTCAGGGCCCGGCCGAAGGCGCTCGTGGTGCTGGTGAACACGAAGCACCTCACGCCCGCCGCCACCGCCTCCTCCAGCAGATTGAGCGTGCCGGTGATGTTCGTGTCCACGAACTCGCCGCGGCCGTGCGACCCGACGTGGGGCTTGTGCAGCGTCGCTGCGTGGATGACGGCGTCGACCCCTGCCATGGCCGCCCGGACGCAGTCGCGATCCGCGATCGAGCCCACCACCGCGGTGAACTGCGATGCCAGCAGATCCACGCCGACCACCTCATGTCCGGCCTCGGCCAGGACGCGGACCAGTCCCTCGCCGAGATGCCCCGCGCTGCCGGTGACGAGGATCCTCATGCCATGACCCGCCCGCGTAGCGCCGCCTTCAAATCGTCGTCGCAGAACGCCGCGTCGACGCCCGTGAGCGTCACCCGCCGCAGATCCTCGGGGCTGAACCCCAGCCGCTCTGCGCACACCCGGTACTCGCCGCCGATGGTGGCGCCGAAGTAGGGGGGATCGTCGGAGCCGAGCGTGAGCGGCACCCCGGCGTCGCGCAGCTGGGGGAGCGGATGGGCCTCGAAGCCGGGGAAGACGCCGAGCACGATGTTGCTCGTCGGACAGGTGTTGAGGACGATCTGGCGCTGGGCGAGCTCGGCCACCAGCGCAGGATCCTCGATGGCCCGAACCCCGTGGTCGATGCGGGTCACCGGCAGAGTCAACGCGGCGCGGACGCTCTCGGGCCCGGCCCATTCGCCCGCATGCACCGTGCACCCCAACCCCGCGGCGGCGGCGATCGCGTAGGCCTGGGCGAAGTCCCCGATCGGGAAGTTCGCCTCATCACCGGCCATGGAGAAGCCCACCACATACGGTTGCGGGCGCGACGCCGCATACCTGGCGACGCGCAGCGCCCGCTCCACGCCGAAGTTGCGCACCGCCGAGATGAGAATGCGTCCCTCGATCCCGTGAGCCGCACGGGCGTCGTCGATCCCCTCGGCGATGCCATCGAGGTGCTCCTCGTCGCTGAGGCCCACGATCGCCGCGTGATCCGGCGAGGCGGTCAGCTCGACGTAGACGGCGCCCTCGCGCGCGCAGGCGCACAGGTACTCGTAGGTGATGTCGCGATAGTCGGCGCCGGTGCGGATCACGCTCGCCGCCAGGTCATAGGTGCGCAGGAAGTCCAGGAAGTCCCCGTAGTGAAAGCGACCGTGCTCGTTGAGCAGCCGCTCGGGAAGCTCGATGGCGTTGCGCGCCGCCAGCCGCTGGACGAGCTCGGGCGTGGCGGTTCCCTCGAGGTGGACGTGGAGCTCGACCTTGGCCAGGAGGTCGATGGTCACCGCAGCACCTCCAGCGCCACCGGCGGAGGCTGCACCGAGCCGTCGCCGACGGTGAAGGCGCGGCGCAGCTCGTCGCCGGCCCGCGCCGCGCTCGCCTCGTCGCGCGCGTGGACAACCGCCAGGGGACGCTCCCCGGGGCCCACGCGCTCCCCGAGGCCCGCGACCTCGGTGAAGCCGACGCTGTGGTCCACGGGGTCGGTCTCTCGCGCCCGGCCGCCGCCGAGGCCCACCACGGCGATCCCCACGTCGCGGACGTTGATCGTGGCGACGCGTCCCGCTTTCGCCGGCTCAATCGCGCGCAGCACAGGGGCGACCGGCAGCCGCTCGTCCACCTTTTCGACCAGATCCGCCGGGCCGCCCAGCTCGGCCACCATCGCCGCGAACCTCTCGGCCGCCGATCCGTCGTCGAGCGCCCGCGCCGCCGCCGCCCGCGCGCTTACCGCGTCTTCGAACACGGCTCCCAATACGAGCAGCTCGGCGCTCAGCGCGAGCGTCACCTCCACGAGCCGCTCGTCCCGGGCCGCGCCGGTGAGGTGGTCGATGGACTCGCGCACCTCAACCGCATTGCCGGCGCTACGCCCCAGCACCTGGTCCATGTCGGTGAGGAGCGCCGCCGCGGGCAGCCCGTTGCCGGCAGCCACGTCGACGATCGCCCGCGCCAGCTCCCGCGCGCTGGCCACATCGGGCAGGAACGCCCCCGAGCCGACCTTGACGTCCATGACCAGTGCGTCCAAGCCTGCAGCAAGCTTCTTGGACAGGATCGAGCCGACGATGAGCGGGATCGACTCGACGGTCGCGGTGGCGTCGCGGATCGCGTACAGGCGCCGGTCGGCCGGCGCCAGGCGGGCCGTCTGGCCGACGATCGCGCAGCCCACGCGGGCCACGGCCGCCCGCAGGCGGTCCGGATCGGGGGCGACGTCGTAGCCGGGGATGGCCTCGAGCTTGTCCAGTGTCCCGCCGGTGTGGCCGAGCCCGCGCCCGGAGATCATCGGCACCGAGGCCCCGCAGGCGGCGATGATCGGCGCCAGCAGCAGGCTCACCTTGTCCCCGACCCCGCCGGTCGAGTGCTTGTCGAGCACCGGGCCGTTGACCCCCGCGCCCTCCCAGGACAGGACGTCGCCCGACCGTGTCATGGCGCCGGTCAGCGCCACGCGTTCCCCTACTGTCATCCCCCGCCACACGATGGCCATGGCCAGCGCGCCGACCTGGGCGTCGGTGACCGAGCCGTCGGCGATGCCGGCCACCAGCTCGCCGATCTCCTCCGCCGACAGCTCGCCGCCGTCGCGCTTGCGCCGGATGAGCTCAGCGACGAGCATCGGCCCCGATCCGCCCCACGAAGCCCAGCAGCAGCCGGGCGAGGTCTCCCGCGGCGCGCTCGGCGTCGCGCAGCGTCTGTTCGTGACTGAGCGGCTCGTCGCTCAGCCCCTCGGCCAAGTTGGTGATCACCGACACCGCCGCCACCCGCAGGCCGCAGTGGCGGGCCGCCACCGTCTCGTGCACCGTTGACATGCCCACCGCATCCGCGCCGAGCGTCCTGAAGGCGCGGATCTCCGCCGCGGTCTCGAAGCTGGGCCCGCTGACGGCGAGGTAGACCCCGCGCTCGAGTGCGACGCCGGCCTCTCGCGCGGCCGCCTCAAGCTCATCGAGCAGCGCTGGGTCATAGGCGTCGCGCATCGGCGGGAACCGCGGTCCGATAGCGTCGTCGTTGGGACCCATCAGCACGTTCATGCCCGTCATGTTGATGTGGTCGGTAATGGCCATCAACCGGCCCGGCCCCACGTCCGGGCGCAGCGAGCCGGCCGCATTGGTGAGCACGAGGATCTCGGCGCCGGCGGCCCGCAGCGCGCGCACCGGCGCCCGCAGCGCCTCGACGTCGCCGCCCTCATAGTGATGGGCGCGCCCCTGGAGCACCGCCACGGGTACGCCGGCGATGGTGCCCAGGACCACGCGCCCGAGATGTCCCGCGACGGTCGGGCGGGGGAAGCCGGGGAGCTCGTCGTAGCTGACCACCACCGCGTCGCTCACCGCCTCGGCCACCGCCCCGAGCCCCGAGCCCAGCACCACGCCGACCCGGGGCGGCGCCGGGGCGCGCTGCGCCAGCACGTCGGCGGCGCGGGTCACGCGTCCAGCTCGTCGCGCCCGAACGAGAGCGGCAGCAACTCGGCGAGGGTCGTGGTCATCGGCGCCGAGCCCGGCCGTCCCAGGTACACCGGCGTCTGCGCTGAACCGAACTCCGCCAGGCGCTGCCGACACCCGCCGCACGGCGGGCACACCTCGACCCGCTCGGCCACGACCGCCACGGCGGTGATCGCCGACTCCCCGGCCGCCACCAGCGCGCCCACGGCCGACGCCTCGGCGCACTGACCCTGGGGATAGGCCACATTCTCCACGTTGGCGCCGGCGTAGATGGCACCCGAAGGGGCCCGCACGGCGGCGCCCACCTTGAACTCCGAATAGGGCGCGTACGCCACCCGCATCGCGCCGTCGGCGGCGCGCAGCAGGGCGTCGGCGCCGTCCAGGAGCAGGTCGGAGTAGCCGACCGCGACCAGCGCGTCGCCGGAGATCTCAAGCTCGGCGCGCAACCGGTCGATCTTCGCCGCCGCCTCCGCGCCCTCGTTGAGGCCGGGGCCCACGAGCGCCTCGAGCTCGATGAACGTGCCCAGCCCCTCCACGTCGTCGAGGTGGATGCGCACGTTCTCCCACACAAGGAGGCGCCGACGCTTGACCACCACCACCGTCGTGCCCACGGCGGCGTCCAGGGCCTCGCCCAGCGTCCGCGGATCCGCCGCCGCGGCGCGAATGAAGGTGGACTCCCGCGGCTCGGCCGCGTCAGGCCGCCGGTAGGCGATCAGCTCGGCGCCCGATCCCCGCTCCTCGCGCAGCTTGAGACGGCCGTGCCGGCCGGCGAAGTAGGTGTCGCGCTGCTCCAGCACGCCGTGGTCGACCGCCCCGAGCGCCAGGCAGCGCGCACCGGTTCTGACGGGGTCGAGGTCGCGGGCCTTGATCTCGAGGTTGACCGACGGCATAGCGGCCGTGAGGGTATCGGTCTAGGATCGCCGCGTGGCTCAACGCGTGAATGTCGTCGAGCATGCTGTCCTGGCCGATCGTCTCTCGGTCATGCGCGACCGCGGCACGCCGCACAGCGTCTTTCGCCAGGCCGTGTACGAGGCCTCGGCGATCATGGCAGTCGAGGTCGCGCGGGCGTTGCCGGTGCGCGAGGTCGACATCGAGACTCCCCTGGAGACCACCCGGGGCCTGCGGCTGCGCGACCAGGTCGCTGTGGTCCCCGTGCTGCGCGCCGGCCTGGGCATGGTGGAGGGATTCCTGGGCCTGCTTCCCGATGCGCGTGTCGGGCACCTGGGGATCCAGCGCGACCACGAGGACCATGCGCCGGTCGACTACTTCGAGCGTCTCCCGCCCGGCCTGCCCGACGTCCCCGTGTACCTGCTCGACCCCATGCTCGCCACCGGGGGCAGCGCGGTTCGGGCGCTGCACCACCTCAAGCGGGCGGGGGCGCGCCACCTCGAGCTCGTCTGCCTCGTCGCCGCGCCCGAGGGGCTGGCCGCGCTCGAGGCCGAGCATCCCGACGTCGTCGTGTGGACCGCCGCCATCGACCGCGAGCTCGACGAGAACGCCTACATCCGCCCCGGGTTGGGCGACGCCGGCGATCGCGTGTTCGGCACGCTCTGATCTCGATCGAGCCACTTGTCGGTGGCGCGGTGCTCGTAGCCGGCCAGGGCGTCGAGCAGCGCGGCGGGATCGGTGTCGACCAGCAGGGTGGCGCGATGCTCGGCGCGCAGCAGGCGTTCGGCGACCATGTGGTCGAGCATGGCCAGCAGCGGCTGCCAGTAGCCGGCGACGTCGAGCAGGCCGATGGGCATGCGGTGCAGGCCGAGCTGGCTCCAGGTGAAGAGCTCGAACAGCTCATCGAGCGTGCCCGTGCCGCCGGGCAGGGCGATCACCGCGTCCGACAGCTCCGCCATCAGCGCCTTGCGCTCGTGCATGGTCGTCACCTCGCGCAGGTCGGTGAGCCCGGCATGGGCGATCTCGCGCGCCACCAGCTGGCGCGGGATGACGCCGATGACCTCTCCGCCGCCCGCCAGGGCGCCGTCGGCCACCGCGCCCATCAGGCCCACGCTGGCGCCGCCGTAGACCAGGCCGAGGCCGCGCTGTGCGAGCAGGCCGCCCAGGGCGCGCGCGCTCACGGCGTATTCGGCTCGAGCGCCGGGGCTGGAGCCGCAGAAGACGAGGACGCGGTTGATCACTCCGGGCAGCCTAGAGAAACGAGCTGCCGGGGAGTCCCGGGACGTCCTCGTCGGTGAGCCAGGCGAACACGCTCGCGCCCACGTCCGCCAGGACCCCGTCGTGCCGGCGTCCGCCGTGCCCGGCAAAGCGGGCGAGCAGGGGGGCGTACTCGCGCGTGTGGTCGGTGTGGTCGGTGCTCGGATCCACGCCGTGGTCGGCGGTGAGCACCAGCAGGTCCCCGTCGCCCAGCAGGGTCAGCCACTCCGCCACGGCGTCGTCGATCGCGTGCAGAGCGCCGGCAAAGCCGGCCACGTCGTGGCGGTGCCCGTAGACCTGATCGGTCTCGACCAGGTTGACGAAGATGAGCCCGTCGGCCGGCTCGCGCAGCAGCGCGGTGGTCGAGGCGATCCCCTCGGCGTTGGTCGCTCCCGGATGCTTGACGTCCACGCCGACCCCGGCGAACAGGTCCCGGATCTTGCCTACGCCGTGCACCGGCGTTCCCGCCGCCTGCAGTTCCTCCAGATAGGACCGCGTCGGTGGCGGCACGGCGAAGTCGCGCCGCCCCTCGCGCCGTCGCCATGAGCCCACCCCGCCCTCGAACGGCCGGGCGATCACCCGCCCGACGGCATGCTCGCCCTGCATGACGTCGCGGGCTCGCGAGCAGGCCTCGTGGAGCTCGGGCTCCGAGAGCCGATCCACGTGCGCAGCGAGCTGCAGGACCGAGTCGGCCGAGGTGTAGAGGATGACTTCGCCGCTGTTCAGGTGATGCTCGCCGAAGACCTCGAGCACCTCGGTCCCGCTGAAGGGCCGGTTGCAGCAGAAGCGCAGCCCTGTCGCGTCCTCCAAGGCAGTGACCACGTCGGGCGGAAAACCGGACGGGTAGGTGGGCAGCGCACGCTGCACCCGCACGCCCATCAGCTCCCAATGCCCGGTGGTGGACTCCTTGCCCGGCCCCTGCGCTCCTACCCGGCCGTGCAGGACGGGGTCGGCCGCCGGCGGGACCCCGCGCAGCGCCAGCACCGACCCCAGACCCAGCGCGCCCAGCGTGGGCAGGTCGAGGCCTCCCGCCAGCTCGGAGAGGTGCCCCAGGGTGTTGGTGCCCTCGTCGCCGTAGGCGGCCGCGTCGGGCAGCGCCCCCACACCGCAGGCATCCATCACGATCACGGTCGCACGACGCATACCGACATGGATACCAGTGCGCGGGAGCGGTAGCCTCGCCGCATGAGCCGTCGCCTGGCACACGTCGATCGCGTGGGCATCGAGGAGCGCGCCGCGCAGCTCGGCACCCGCTCGATCAAGACCACGGCCAAGCAGCAGGGCATCCGCCTCGCCGTGTCGATGCTCGACCTGACGACGCTCGAGGGCGCCGACACCGCTGGGAAGGTGCGCCATCTCTGCGCCAAGGCCGTCTGCCCGGCGCCGGCGATGCCCGAGATCCCCTCGGTGGCGGCCGTGTGCGTGTACCCCTCGCTGGTGGCCACGGCCCACGCCGCCCTCCAGGGCACGGAGGTCAGGACCGCTTCGGTGGCCACGGGCTTCCCCGCCGGCCAGGTGTCGCTGGAGGCCAAGCTGCGCGACACCGAGGATGCGGTGGGCGCCGGCGCCGACGAGATCGACATGGTCATCTCGCGCGAGGCCTTCCTGGCCGGCGATGACGCCCGGGTCCAGCGCGAGATCGCCCGCGTCAAGGACGCCTGCGGCGACGCTCATCTCAAGGTCATCCTCGAGACGGCCGAGCTGGGCTCCTACGACCACGTGCGCCACGCCGCGATGCTGGCCATGGAGGCCGGCGCGGACTTCATCAAGACCTCCACCGGCAAGGCCTCGAGCGGGGCCACGCCCGGGGTGTGCCTGGTCATGCTCGAGGCGATCCGCGACTACGTGGAACGGTCCGGCCGAATCGTCGGCTTCAAGGCGGCCGGGGGCGTGTCGACGAGCAAGGCCGCGCTGCATCGGCTCGTGCTGGTCAAGGAGACGCTCGGGGACGAGTGGCTGACCCCCGAACGCATCCGCATCGGCGCTTCGTCGGTGCTCAACGACCTGCTGGCGCAGTACGCCAAGACGCAGAGCGGCCGCTACGGCCGCCCCGAGGACTTCTCCCGAGAATGACCACCGAGGCCCGCACCAGCATCGTCTGGGACTACGCCCCCGCCCCCGAAGCGACCGACCACGTCCGCCTGGCCGACCGCTACGGCCTGTTCCTCGGCGGCGACTTCCGCGAACCCGCCCAGCCACGCTACGAGCCCAGCGTCAACCCCGCCACCGAGGAGCCGATCGCCGAGGTCGCCTGGGCCGGCCCCGACGACGTCACGCGCGCGGTGCAGGCCGCACGGGCGGCGCAGCCGCGGTGGGCCGCTCTGCCCGAGCGCGAGCGCGCCAAGTACCTGTTCCGGATCGCCCGGCTCATCCAGGAGCGAGCGCGCGAGCTGGCGGTCGTGGAGACCCTGGACGGCGGCAAGCCCATCCGGGAGTCCCGTGACGTGGACATCCCCCTCGCCGCCGCTCACTTCTTTCACTACGCCGGCTGGGCCGACAAGCTGTGCTACGGCGTCAATGCCCGCGAGGTGGCGCCGCTCGGCGTCGTGGGCCAGATCGTCCCGTGGAACTTCCCGCTGCTCATGGCCGCCTGGAAGCTCGCGCCGGCGCTGGCCTGCGGCAACACCGCGATCCTCAAGCCGGCCGAGACGACCCCGCTGACCGCGCTCCTGCTGGCCGAGATCTGCCGCGAGGCCGAGCTGCCCGACGGCGTGGTCTCGATCCTCCCCGGTGACGGCGAGACCGGCGCCGCCCTCGTGCGCGCCCCCGGGATCGACAAGATCGCCTTCACCGGATCGACCGCCGTCGGCCGCGACATCCAGGCCGCGCTGGCCGGGCGCCCGGTGGAGCTGACCCTCGAGCTGGGCGGCAAGTCGGCCAACATCGTGTTCGAGGACGCGGCCCTGGACCAGGCCGTCGAGGGGATCGTCAACGGGATCTTCTTCAACCAGGGCCATGTGTGCTGCGCGGGCTCCCGGCTGCTCGTCCAGGAGAGCGTGCTGGAGGATGTCGTGGCCAGGGTGTGGCGGCGCATGGGTCGCCTGCGCGTCGGCGACCCCCTGGACAAGAACACCGACGTCGGCGCGATCAACTCCGCCGAGCAGTTGCAGCGGATCGAGGCGCTCGTCGCCGTCGGCGAGAGCGAGGGGGCGCAGCGGCGCACCATCGCCTGCGACGTGCCCGAGCGCGGTTACTGGTTCGCGCCCACGCTGTTCACCGATGTCTCGCCCGCCCATCGCATCGCGGTGGAGGAGATCTTCGGCCCCGTTGTGTCCGTGCTCAGCTTCCGCACCCAGGCGGAGGCCATCGAGAAGGCCAACAACTCCCGCTACGGGCTCGCCGCCGGGATCTGGACCGACAAGGGCGCCAAGGCCTTCGAGGTGGCCGCCGGGCTGCGGGCCGGGGTCGTCTGGCAGAACACCTACAACCATTTCGACCCCACGGCGGCCTTCGGCGGCTACAAGGAGTCCGGTTTCGGCCGCGAGGGCGGTCCCGCCGGCCTCCGTCCGTATCTCCGAATCGTCCGATGAGCCGCCTGCCGGTGCCCAAGACCTACAAGCTGTGGATCGGCGGCGCGTTCGTGCGCTCGGAGTCCGGCCGCCGTGACCGCGCGGGCGAGGTCAACATCCCGCGTGCCTCGCGCAAGGATGTTCGCGAGGCGGTTGCGGCGGCCCGCCGGGCATTCGGGCCGTGGTCGGCCCGCACCGCCTACAACCGCGGCCAGATCCTCTACCGCGCCGCCGAGGCGCTCGAGTCACGCCGCGCCCAGCTTGCCGCGGTCGCCGACCCCGAGCAGGTCGACGCCGCCGTCGACGTGCTCGTGCATTACGCGGGCTGGACCGACAAGCTTCACGCCGTGCTCGGCGGGGTCAACCCGGTGGCGGCGCCCTTCCTGTCCTTCTCCATCCCCGAGCCGACGGGCGTGGTGGGCGTGGTCGCCCCCGACGCGCCCGAGCTGCTCGGCCTCGTCGCCGAGCTGGCCCCCCCGCTCGCCGCCGGTAACACCGTCGTGGCCATCCTCTCGGAGGCCAGGCCGCTGGCCGGCCTGGATCTGGCCGAGGTGCTGGGCGTGTCCGACCTCCCCGGCGGAGTGGTCAACCTGCTCTCCGGGCGCCGCGCCGAGCTGGCCACCGCGCTGGGCGCCCATCGCGACCTCAACGCGATCGTGGACGCCGCCGGAGACCCCGAGCTCGCCACCGAGCTGGATCGCCTGGCCGCCGAGACGATCAAGCGTGCCCGCCACGGCGCCGCGGCCGCCAGCTATGAGACGGCGATCGCCGACGCGCTCCCCCGGCTCGAGGCGCTCACCGAGCTCAAGACGGCATGGCACCCGGTGGGGGCCTAGCTCTGTCAGCGCCCGCCCACGGGCTCGCCCGGCGTCTGGTCCGTGACCCGCCGGCCCCGGCCGTTGAGCACGCCCTCGAGGAGGAGCACCCGGCGCAGGATCGCCAGCGAACTGGCGTAGGTCGAGTCCATGCCGTAGTAGCTCAGCCCCCGCGCTCCGAGGGTGCGGGCCTGGGTGTAGGGGGTGTCAGAGGCGTAGTGGATGATCCCCAGGTCGATGGGCAGCTTGGAGAAGTTGACGGCCTCGCCCACGGGGTGGCGGTCGGCGTCGGCCATCTCGTACACGGCGTCACAGAACGGCCCGGCCTCCATCTCGACGACCGTGTAGGCCTCGCGGTAGTAGAAGTCCAGATAAGAGCGGTTCTGCAGGAACGTGGACTTGACCGTGACCGCCCGCTGGTTGTCCAGCCCGGTGCCGAAGCGCAGATCGCCGGCCAGGTCGCCGACGCTGAAGGCGTTGTCGAGCCAGTAGGTGGAGCCCGAGTGCTCGTCGTGGACGACGCTGGAGATCATCACGTCGCCCACGTCGGCGTTGAGCGTGGCCGCCTTGCCGAGCACGTAGACACCGCGCAGGGCAGCCCGGTCCACGGCCACCTCGCGCAGGATGTTGTAGGCGGCCACGCCCAGCGGGTAATCGATGTTGACGATGACCGCGTCAGACGCGGCGAGCGCGTCGGCGTCGACGTCGCCGATCCGCGGGTCCAGCCCCGAGGCCTTGAGCGTCCCGAGCGGCAGGATCTGGGCGGGAACGCGCAGGCCGGTCGTGCTGCGCATGTGGGTGACGCCGTTGGCCTGCTCGGCGGCGCGGCGCTCGGCCTTGCCCGCCGCGCCCTTGACGGCGAAGTAGATGCGGGCCACGAAGTAGAGGAAGTTCTCCCACGAGCCCTCGGTGCGCCCCTCGCGGAAGGCGGCGAGCTCCTGGCGCAGGATGTCGTCCTCGTCCATGGACTCCACGAAGGCCACCAGCTCGTGCTCGCGGTCCCGGGCGACCGAGGTGGCGATGTTGACGAGGCTGTGGGTGTTGGAGCTGACGAAGTACAGGGGGCGCTCGGTCAGGCCCTCGCGGTCCAGCTCGGCGCTCACCGGAGCCCACCAGCGCCGCGTCAGGCGGGCGTAACCGGTGTGCGAGCCGCCGAACATCCGGATGCGCAGCGCCAGCCGCTTGGAGGCGATGAGCCGCAGATGCTCGCCGAAGCGCTCGCCCCAGGACGCGTGAAGACGTCCCCAGTCCTCGGCGCTGCCGCCGAGCAGCGCAGCGCACTCCTCGGGCGCCGGCTCGCGGCCCTCGACGATCTTCAGCCAGCCGGCGGCTCGCTGGCGCACCCGCATCTTGTTCCACTCGATCTGGAAGGCCACCAGCGTGGGGATGAGGTCGTCGACGTCTGACGCGCTGGCCAGCAGGACGGCCAGCGTGCCGGCCCCGTCGTCGTACCAGCGCCGGCGCCGGGCCGGGGCCTCGGCCTCCTGCCAGGTCTGCACGGGCATGCCCGCGCCCACGAAGGCCTCGACCTCCTGGGCCATGGCCACCAGCCCCGCGCCGACGATGCCCTCCGGCAGGCGGCGGATGGCGTAGATGAACGCCCCCAGGTCGAGTTCGTCGCTGGCCGCCAGGGGGTGCAGGCTGGAGCCGATCGCCCGGTGGGACGGCTCGAGCACGCGCAGATGCGTCTCGCCGCTGGAGCGCAACAGCGTCGTGTAGGTGCGCTGGTAGAGCTCGATCTCATCGCTGAGCCGGCCGGCGGCGTCGGACTGGCTCTCGAGGGCGAGGCGGGCGACGGCCATCTCATTACTCCTTGACGTAGGGGATGCCGCTCGCCGCCGGCGGCCGCGAGGCCCCGATGAGGCCGGCCACGGCGACCAGCGTGAGCACGTACGGCAACGCCTGAAACAGCGTCGCCAGGGTCCCGGAGAAGGCGGGCAGCCGGTCGGCCAGGGCGCTGGAGAAGCCGAACAGCAGCGTCGCCACCAGCGCGCCCCCCGGACGCCAGCGCCCGAAGATGACGGCCGCCAGCGCGATGAAGCCGCGCCCCTCGGTCATGTCCTGGCTGAAGGAGCCGACGAACGCGACCGACAGGTAGGCCCCACCGAGCGCCGCCAGCATGCCGGAGACCACCACGGCCAGGTAGCGGATCCGCAGCACCGGCAGGCCCACGGTGTCCGCGGCCCGGGGCTTCTCGCCCACCGCGCGCAGACGCAGACCCCAACGCGTGCGAAACAGGAACACGCTGAGGACCGGCACGAGGGCCAGGCCAATCCAGGTCATGAGGTTGGCATCGCCGATCGCCTGGCCGAAGAAGCCGACATGCTGGATGAGCGGGATCTTGACGTTGGGCACCTGGGAGATCTTGCTGGGCGTCCCGTTGGCGCCGTACTGAGCGGTGAAGAAGTAGCCGGTGATGCCCAGTGCCAGGAAGTTGATCCCGGTGCCGCTCACCACCTGGTTGGCCCGCAGATGGATCGAGAACCATGCGTGCACGAGCGCCAGAAGGCCGCCCGCGGCGACCGCGACGGCAAGTCCGAGCACCCAGGAGCCCAGCACATCCGCTCCGTAGATCCCGAAGTAGCACCCCATCAGCATCATGCCCTCCAGGCCGATGTTGATGACGCCGCTGCGCTCGGAGACGATCCCGCCCAGGGCGGCGAACAGGAGGGGGGTGGCGTAGCGCAGCATCGCCGCCACCAGCGCCGACCACACGAACACGGTGTTGAGGTGGTGCAGCCCGGACTGGGTGGACGCGGCCGCACCGGCGATGGCCAGCGGCCCCAGGGCGATGTCGATGACTCCCAGCCGGTGCTCGCCGGCCGTGTAGGCGATCGCGCCGGCGGTCATGGCGGCCAGCCCGAGGATGATCGACGGGACCGGGGTGCGGACCAGAAACGGGGGCAGGGTGATGACCCACGTGACCGCGGCCAGGACGAGCCCGGCGATCGCCGTGCTCTTGGCCGAGGCGAGCCGGGCCGGCGCGGCGGCGATTGTGCCGGCGCTCACGTCTCACCCCCCGTGCCGGCCGGCTGATCGCCGGGCCGGCGTCTCAGCCCCACCGCGATCCCACGGCCCGAGCGCAGGACCCGCAGCGCGATCACGTCGGTGGAGACCAGCAGCACGATCAGGCCCTGGATCATGAAGGTGAGGTACTGGGCGAGGTTGGGGTCGAATACCGTCGGGTCGAGGTTGCGCTGCGAGGTCCCCGTGAGCAGCGCTCCGAACAGCACCGCCGCGGCGACGACCCCGCCCGCCGTGTTGCGCCCCAACAGGGCCACGGCGATCCCCAGAAAGCCGATCTGCGAGGCCTGGATGTCGTTGGTGAACAGCGAGAATTTCCAGCCGAGGATGTCGAGCGAGGCGGCCACGCCGGCGAAGGCGCCGCAGATGAGCATCACGCGCACGTAGTTGCGCCCCACGTTCATCCCGGCGTAGCTGGCGGCATCGGGATTGAAGCCGACCGCGCGCACCTCGTAGCCCAGGCGGGTGCGGTTGATGAGCACCCAGAACACCGCCACCGCGCCCAGCGCGATGAAGATCCCGATGTCCAGGCCCTGCAGCTGCGCCGAGCCCCAGAACACCGGCAGCTTCGCCGAGGCCACGACGGCCTTGGACACGGGGACCGATGACTGTGACGGATCCTGCAGCGGCCCACCGAGCTGGAAGAGGTACACGCCCAGCCAGATCGCGATCCAGTTGAGCATGATCGTCGAGATGACCTCGTGGACCCCCATGGTCGCCTTCAGGACCCCGGCGATGCCGGCCCAGGCGGCCCCGGCGAGCGCCGCCAGGACGATGGCCAGCACGATGTGCAGAACCGCCGGCATGCCGCCAAACGACGAGCCGACCCAGACGGCGACGATCGCCCCCAGCGTGTACTGGCCCTGGCCGCCGATGTTGAACAGGCCGGCACGGAAGGCGAAGGCCACGGCCAGGCCCACCAGGATGAGGGCGGTGGTCTGGATGAGCGTCTGCTGGAGCTCGAGCGCGGCGGTGGCGCGCTCGGTGCCGCTGACCCACGGAAACAGCCAGTTCAGCCCCGTGCCCTTGAAGACCGCGTTGTAGGTGCTGAGCGGGTCGTGGCCGGTGAGCAGGACGACCACGCCCGCGACCAGGAAGGCGATCAGCGTGGTGAGGATCGGGACGATGATCCCGCCGCGCCGCAGATAGGCGGTCAGCCGTGCGGGCGAGGTGAGCGAGGCCTCCATCGCCTCCTCCTCGAAGGGCTGGGCACCGCCCTCGACGATCGTCTCGAGATCGGGCTCGTCGGCGCTCAT
>DASXJW010000186.1:0-24726 GCA_036497165.1 Solirubrobacteraceae bacterium | reverse complement strand
ATCTACGGGATGCCCATCCTCGAGGTGGACCGCTCCAGCTCGGTGATCGTGCTCAAGCGCTCGATGGCGTCGGGCTTTGCCGGAATCGACAACCCGCTGTTCTACGAGCCAAAGACCGCGATGCTCTTCGGGGACGCCAAGGCGTCCGTGAGCGAGGTCACCGCCGAGGTCCAGGCCCTGTAGCCACATCGGGCGCCTGCGCGGGCCCGGCGCACGCTTAGAGCGCCGCGTCTGCGGTTAGAGTCGCACCCGACCCCCTGACCGAGGACCAAGCGCCATGGATCCAGCCCGCCTGACCGCGATTCCCATCTTCTCCGACCTGTCCGACGAGGAGGCCAAGCGCCTGAGCACGTTCGCCACCGAGACGAGCGCGGCCGCGGGGCAGATGCTCATGAAGGAAGGCGACTACTCCGTCGAGCTCATCGCCATCGAGGAGGGGACCGCCGACGTCATCCAGGGAGGCGAGAAGATCGCCGCGCTGGGGCAGGGCGACCTCATCGGCGAGATGGGGCTGCTGGAGCGCCGGCCGCGCAACGCCGACGTGGTCGCCACCTCTCCGATGCGGTTGATCAAGCTCACCCATTGGGAGATCCGTCGCATGTCCGAGGACACGGTGAACCGGATCAAGGCCACCATCGAGGAGCGCCGGCGACGCGGGGTGGCCGACCCCGCACATAAAGACGGCTAAAGGCGATCGATTTCCTCCCATCCGTCGGGCGTTTTTGGTAGCGTGCCGCATCGCCGAATTCCCGGATCGCCGTACCGGGAAGCGGGGAACCCAATTCGTTGGGGCGAGTCCCATGGTGATCCATGGGAAGCGCTCTCGTCCAGAGCGCTAGCCCGTCAGCTAACCCCGTAGGCACAGGCACCCCCCGTGCAGGACCCGCCCCCAAACCGGGGCCGATTGGCCGTGCCCGCATCCGCCGACTCCACCGATCGCTGCGCCCCCACGTCGCATCCCAGCCAGGATGCGATCCGGTCGGTGTCGAACTCCGAGGTGGGATGAGGCTCGTCCGTCGGCTCTCGCTCGTGGCCGCGCTGGCGGTGCTCGGTGCCGCGGGCACCGCCGCGGCCGCGAGCTCGGGGGCGGCAGCAGGCTCCCGGCCGACAGCGGGTTCTGGGGCGGCCGGGAGCGCCGGGCCATCGGTGGTCGCGGGGACCGTGGGCGGGGTCGGGCTCGTCGGTTCGGCCAATCCGACCGGCATCGTCAACCCGGAGGCCAAGGCGGTCTTCGCCCGCACGCTGCGGATGGGCGATCGCGGCAACGACGTCACAACGCTGCAGGCCTGGCTGTCCGACGTCGGCTACGTCGTTCCGGTCACCGGGCGCTTCGAGATCATCACCAAGCGCGCGGTCAAGCGCTTCCAGGTGGCCCAGCGCC
Source organism: Solirubrobacteraceae bacterium (assembly GCA_036497165.1). Taxonomy (GTDB): domain Bacteria; phylum Actinomycetota; class Thermoleophilia; order Solirubrobacterales; family Solirubrobacteraceae; genus Palsa-465. Next base: position 23,345 of record DASXJW010000186.1, on the reverse strand, counting down.
TGTCTCCGCCCAGCGGGACGGTCGGCAACCGCACCTCCACCGCGTTGCTGACGGCCGTGCAGAGGGTGACCAGGACCACCGCCGTGCCAGGCTCCTCGGGCGGGTCCACCGGACTGGTGTTCCCCCTCAAGCCGCTCTCGCGGGTGCTGCCGCCCAAGGACTGGACCCTGGACCAGGGCATCGACATCGGCACGGTCAGCAATGCATGCGGCCCGAAGGTCACGGAGGTGGCGATGGCCCCGGGGACGATCGTCCAGGAGGGCATCGACGGCTTCGGCCCGGCCGCCCCGGTGCTCAAGGTCTCCAGCGGCATCTACAAGGGCCGCTACATCTACTACGGCCACGCCCTGCCCGCGCTGGTGCCGGTCGGCACCCAGGTCAGCGCCGGCGAGCCCATCGCGGAGATCGGCTGCGGCGACGTGGGCATCTCGTCGGCGCCGCACATCGAGATCGGGATCAGCGCCCCCGGTGGGCCCCCCTGCTGCCCGGGCTATCAGGAGACCTCGCCCGCGTGGTATCAGGTGGTGCTGGGCCTCTACCACCAAGCCCCGCAGTAGCGCCGGGCTTGGCGCGGCGCGCAGTCCGCCGCATTCTGGAGGGTCGCGGCCAGCCACTACGCTCCACCCCGGCATGCGCACCCGCGACGAGGCCCTGGCCGCCCTCACCGAGCATCCCTACGACGTGCTGGTCATCGGGGGTGGCATCACCGGGGCCGGGGTGGCGCTGGACGCGGCCTCGCGGGGCTACAGCGTGGCGCTGGTGGAGCAGGCGGACTTCGCCTCGGGCACGAGCAGCCGGTCGTCCAAGCTGGTTCACGGGGGCCTGCGCTACCTGCAGAACTTCGACCTGGGGCTGGTGCGCGAGGCGCTGCTCGAACGCCAGCTCATGGTGCGGCTGGCGCCGCATCTCGTGCGCCCGCTGCCGTTCGTGCTGCCGGCGTTCGACGGGGCTCGCCCCGACCGGCTCACCGGGATCGGGCTCAACATGTACGACGTCATGGCCGCCCCCCCGCTGCGCGGTCGACGCAACGCCCGACGGGCGGCGCCCGGAGACGGTGAGACGGACTGGAGCCCGTCGCGACACCGGCTCATCTCCGGCGAGCAGGTGGCGCGGCTGCTGCCCGCGATCGCTTCGCGGCGGCCCACCAGCGGCTACCTCTTCTACGACTGCCAGACCGACGACGTCCGCCTGGTGCTCACCGTCCTGGGGGAGGCGGAGCGCTTCGGCGCCGTCTGCGCCAACCGGCTCCGCGTGACGGGGCTGCGGCCCGGCGCCGGCCGGGCGACGACGGTGCTGGTCGAGGATGGCGAGAGCGGCGGCGCCTTCACGATCCACGCCGCGAGCGTCGTCAACGCCACCGGCGTCTGGGCCGACCGCATCCGTCCCGGCGAGCTGCACTCCGAGGCCGAGGTGCCGCATATCACCCCCAGCCGCGGCACCCATCTCACGCTGCGCGACGAGGACCTGCCGCTGCGCGCCGGGGCGATCGTCCCGGTGGGGGATGGGCGCTCGATCTTCGCGCTCCCGTGGTTGGGGCGAACCCTGATCGGCACCACCGACAACGCCTACGAGGGCGGCGTCGATCACGTCAGTCCCTCGCCCCAGGACATCGACTACCTGCTCGGCGCCGTCAACGCGTTCTTCGGGGTCTCGCTCGACCCGGCGCAGACGACCGGCGCCTACGCCGGCGTGCGCCCCCTGATCTCGAGCGGCGACGCCCGCAGGTCCGTGGACATCTCTCGCAAGGCCGAGCTCTATGAGACCTCCAGCGGCCTCATCACCATCACCGGCGGCAAGCTGACCACGTGGCGGCGGATGGCGCGCCTCGTGGTGGACCGGATCGTCGAGCGCGACGGCCGCGCGGCGCCGTGCCGCACCCACGAGATTCCGCTCGGGGCTCCGATCGAGCCCGGGGAGCTGACCCGGGTACCCGGTGTGCCGGAGGACAGCTACGCGATGCTGGCCGCGCGCTACGGCCATGCCGCGCAGAACGTGCTCGGCGTCGCGGCGGGCCAGCCGGAGCTGGCGGCGCCGTTGGTGGAGGGCATGCCGGATCTGGTGGCCGAAGCCGCGTTCGCCGCCTGCCACGAGCAGGCGCGCACTGTCGGCGACGTGCTCTTGCGCCGGACCCGCCTGGGCCTGCTCGCCGCCCGGGAGCTGACGGGCCTCGCCGCGCCCGCCCCCCGGCGGGCGGCGGCCGCCATGAGCGTGGCGCTGGGCTGGGATGCGGTGCGCGTCGAGGCCGAGATCGCGCGCTTCGCCGACGAGGCCCGCGCCGAGGGGCTGGTGGTCTCGCCTCGGGCCGACCCCGCCTATGAGGTATCCAGCGCGTAAGCTCGGCGGTGGCGATGGACGACCTGGGCCGATTCGTGGTGCGGATGCTGGGGGAGAGCCCCGGCGCGCGGGCCGCCGAGGAGGAGGCCCGCGGAGGCGGGGGCGAGCGCACGGCGATGCTCCGGGCGGCGGTGGCCGCGGTGCGCCAGGGCGCCGAGCCGGCCGCCGAGCCCGTGCCCACCGCCCCCGCGGCCACCGACCCTGACGAGCAGGAGCGCCCCACCGATCCCGCCCGCCTGTCCGACGCGGTCGCCGGTGAGCTCGCCGCGGCCAGCCGCCGGCTGCCGGCTGCCGAGCGCGAGGCGCTTGCGCTGCGCGAGCTCGTCGGGCTCGGCTACGACGAGCTGGCCGAGGTGACGGGTGTGGAGCGCGACGCCGTTGCCCCGCTGATGGCGGGGGCGCGGCTGCGCCTGCGGGCGGAGCTGCGCGGCGCGCCCCACCCCCAACCTCCCTGCGACGAGCGCGACCGCGCGCTACGGACGATCGCGCTGCGCCAGGACGGCGAGGAGGTGCCGGTCGCCGACGATGACTGGCTGATCGATCATCTCGGCCACTGCCGGGGCTGCCGTCAGGTCCACGCGGCGATGCTCGAGGCCTCGGCCTGTTACCGCGCCTGGGCATCGCCCGAGGTCCCCTCGGAGCCCGGCCCGGAAGCGGGCACGGGATCGTGAGCGCGCCCGAGCTGACCCTGGCCACGAGCCGGGGGGACCTGCGGCTCGGCGGGCGGCCGCTGCTGATGGGCATCGTCAACGCCACACCCGATTCGTTCTCGGACGGGGGGCAGCCCCAGACGCTCGAGGGGCGCGTCGCGCTCGCCCGGTGCCTGCTGGCCGACGGCGCGGATCTGATCGACATCGGCGGGGAGTCCGGCGTCACCAACCGGCCGCCGATCAGCGCCGCGGAGGAGATCGCGCGCGTGGTGCCCGTCATCGAGGAGGTGGCCGGCGGGCTCGGCGCGCGCGTCTCGGTCGACACCTACAAGCCGGAGGTGGCCCGCGCCGCCGTGGCGGCGGGCGCCTCGATCGTCAACGACGTGAGCGGCCTGCGGGACCCCGAGCTCGCCGATGCCTGCGCCGAGACGGGGGCGGCCCTCGTGCTCATGCACACCATCGCCCCGCCCAAGACCAAGCTGCTCGATCCCGGCCTCGATGACACGATCGTCGCGGAGGTGCAGGAGTTCCTGGCGCAGCGCATCGAACTGGCCGTGTCGCGCGGAGTGGCCTTCGAGCAGCTCATGGTCGACCCCGGCCCCGACTTCTCCAAGACGCCGGCGCAGACGGTGGCGGTCCTGCGGGCCCTGCCGGCGCTGCACGACCTGGGGCGGCCGATCCTCCTGGCGGTGAGCCGCAAGGACTTCGTGGGGGCGCTGACCGGCCGCGCCCCGCGCGCCCGTCTGGCCGGCACGCTGGCGGCGATGGCCCACGGCGTGGGGGCGGGCGCGCACGTGCTGCGCATCCACGACGTGGCCGACGCCGCGGATTTCCTGGCCGTGGCCGGAGCGCTGGGCGGGAAGGTCGAGGTGGATCCCGCGCTGCGCCTCTCAGACGGCGTCCGCTGGGACCAGTCGCTGTCTGACGTCGCAGCACGCTAGATTCAGGATCACGAATCGCCGGTCGCTGGCCCAACGCGACCGGAGCCCACCGATCATCCAGCCAAGGGAGTCTCATATGTCCGTTGTCGATCGCAGTGCCCTGGAAGCAAGCCCGCTGGCCGACCTTCACGCGATCGCCTCAGAGCTGTCGATCGACGGCTATCGCCGTCTGCGTCGCGCCGAGCTGATCGACGCCATCCTCAAGCGACAGGAGGGCGGCAACGGTGATGCGGCCGCTGCGCCGGCTGTCGAAGAGCCCGCCCCGAAGAAGACGAGGAGCCGCGCCGGCAAGAAGCAGGCGGCCGGATCAGAGGACGAGGCGCCCGGGTCGGAGGAGGCGCCCGGGTCGGAGGACGAGGCGCCTCGGTCGGAGGACGAGGCGCCTGGGTCGGAGGACGAGGCGCCTGGGTCGGAGGACGAGGCGCCTGGGTCGGAGGCGGAGGAGTCCTCATCACCACGGCGCCGTCGCGGCCGCCGGGGTGGCCGCGGGCGCTCCGCGCCTCGCGACGAGGCCGAGGCGCCGCGCGAGCCGGAAGCCGAGCCCGAGCCCGAGCCGGAGCCAGAGGCCGACGCCGGCGACGAGCTCGTCGAAGGCGTCGTTGAACTGCTGGCCAATGGGTCGGGATTCGTCCGTGTCGATCCGCCCGACCCCTCCGACGACGACGTCTACATCTCCTCGGCGCAGGTCAAGCGCTGCGAGCTCGTGTCCGGTGACCGGATCGCCGGGCCCAAGCGCGCCCCCCGCCGCTCCGAGCGTTTCGCTTCCCTCATCCGGATCGAGACGATCAACGGACGGCCCGCGGCCGAGCTGGCCGACAGCATCCGCTTCGAGGACCTGCCCGCGGCATTCCCCACCGAGCGGCTGAAGGTCGGCTCAGAGGACCCCACCCTGAAGGCCATCGAGTGGCTGACGCCGTTTGGCAAGGGGTCGCGGGTGACCATCGCCGGTGGCCCGCGGGCGGGCAAGACCGAGGCGCTGCGGCGTCTGGTGATCGCGTTCGGCGAAAGCGAGGAGCTGACGGTGTCGGTCGTCCTGGCCGGCGTGCGACCCGAGGAGATCTCGGAGTGGAACGGCGGCCCGGTGCCGCCGTCGGCTGCGGTCAGCTTCGCCGCCTCCGAGGATGCCCGCCATGGCGCCATCGAACCCGCCATCGATCAGGCGCGGCGCCTGGCGGCCCGCGGCGCCGATGCCGTCGTGTTCATCGACACGCTGGACGGCTGCAGCCCGCAGTTGGCGCGCAAGGCTCTCTCCGCGGCCCGCAACATCGTTGACGGCGGCTCGGTGACGATCATCGCCACCGCGTCTGAGCCGATCGGCGGGGAGACCACGGTCATCTCCCTCGATGCCGCCCTCACCGGGGCGGGACGCTTTCCCGCGCTCGACCTGGCCGCCAGCGGCACCCTGCGACCCGAGCTGCTCGTGGGCGCGGCCGGGGCGGAGGCGATCGCCCGCACCCGGGCCGAGGCCGCCGAGGACAGCTGAGCGGACGGCGAAGGCCGGCGTCAGGCGGGGGCGCTCACGAACAGCCGCCCCCGCATCTGCGCCTCGCTCTGCCGGTGCAGGTCCCACAGCCCCACCACGAGCGCACGGAGCTCGGGCGAGAGCCGGTCCACACCGTGGTGGTCGATCTCCACGAGGTTGCCGGCGGGATCGCGCACGTACATCTGGACCACATCCCCGGGCAACTGGATGAGGTGGTTACCGAAGGAGACGTGGTCAAAGGCCCTCCGCCGCTCGGCCACCCGGTAGACGGGCTCGAGATCCGGCACGGTGATCCCGAGGTGGTGGTGGCTGGTGGGGGTGAGGTCGCGCTCGAACAGGTGCAGCTGCGTGTCGCCGAGGGCGAGCCATTGCACGGCGAGCCCGAAGTTGGGCGTGGGGATGCGCTCCGCACCCAGGAGGTCGGCGTAGAACTCCACCGACTCCTCGAGGTCCCGGGCGTTGATGCTGACGTGATTGATCTGCGCGGTCATCGCGGCCCACGGGAGTCTGGCACGATCGCGCTGTGATGCACCGTGCCGTGGCCACCGATCTCGATGGGACGCTGCTGCACAGCGACGGCACTATCGACGCGCGCACCCGGCGCGTCCTGGCCGAGGTCGAGGCCACCGGAACGATGGTCGTCCTCTGCACCGCCCGTCCGCCCGGCGTCATGCGCGCGCTGGCCGAGGCCACGGGCCACCGCGGGATCGCCGTGTGCTCCAACGGCGCGGTCATCTGGGACCTGCACACCGAGACGGCCGTGGATGAGTTCCCGCTGGCGGTCACCGCGGCGCGCGAGATCGTCGCGCGCTTGCGAGCGGCGCTGCCGGAGGGCACCTGGGCCGTGCAGCGGACCCATGCCTTCGCGCGCGAGCCGGGCCACGTCCCGCCCTGGCCGGAGCCCGAGGGCACCACCGTCGCCGAGATCGAGGCGTTGCTGGCGGCACCCGCCATCAACCTGATGATGCAGCACCCGCTGCTGAGCTCCGATGAGCTGCTCGGCCGCGCCCGCGAGCTGATCGGCGACCTCGGCGAGCTGTGTCACTCCAGCAGCACCCACCCCCTGCTGGAGATCCAGGCGGCCGGCGTCAGCAAGGCATCCGGCCTGGCGGCGCTCTGCGCGCGACGGGGGATCGACAGCGCCGAGGTCGTGGCCTTCGGCGACATGCCCAACGATCTGGCGATGCTGAGGTGGGCTGGGCGCAGCGTGGCCGTCGCCAACGCGCACCCCGCCGTCATCGACGCCGCGGATGAGGTGACGCTCTCCAACGACGAGGCCGGCGTGGCCCGAGTGCTGGAGCGGCTGCTCGAGCGCGGCTCGATAGGCGGCTCAGTAGGCGGTGCAGCGTGACCGGTGCCGCGCCACGGCCTTGTAGCGCGGTTGCTGGCCCCGCTGCCACAGGATCTGGTCGAGCTGGGCCGCCGTCGGGCAAGGGTCAGGCGAGGCGGCGACCAGGAGCTCGACGGCGTGCACGCCGCCCGCGCGGATCTCGACCTCCTCGGCCGAGCCGTGCTCGATCAGCTCCCCGCGCGTGATGCGCGCCACCAGCTCGGGCGCGAAGCGCAGGATGCCGTCGAGCCGCAGGACGTGGGGGACGAGGTTGTCGGCGAACATCGTCAGCCGCGCCAGATCGGCGAAGGCGGCCACCCCGGCGCGGTGCAGATCGGCGGCGGCGATCTGGGCGCGTTTGAGGAACGGGACCTCCAGCGCGCCGTAGCGCGAGCGGTCGGCGAAGGACGCCCACGTCCCCAGCCGGCGAGCCAGGCCCACCGCCGAGCCGGCCGCGTCCGCCACCGCGGCGAAGCTGCCTCCGTGGTCTGCGCCCACATGCGCGCCGAGGTCGCGCAGCGACGCCGCGTAGAGGGCCATCAGCTCGTGGCCGGGGTCCTGACCGAGCACCGGGCCGAGCGCGGCCGCATCCATCCGCTCCAGCTCGCCGGCGCTCCAGCGCCCGCTGTGCGTGAACCGCTCGCCCAGAGCGGCGGCGATCGTGCCGTAGCCCGACAGGCCCTCGCGCTTGCGCAGCGTCGGAAACCAGCCGGAGCCGAAGTTGATGGCGTCCATCGTCAGCCAGTAGGCGGCGCGCGTCTCGCGCTCTGCCGCGTCGACAGGCGGCGGCTCGGTGCCGGCGCGTCCCGCCTCGGCCGCGAGGACGGCCGCGTACCCGCTCACCCCCGCGGCCACGACCGTCACGCTGCGCGCCTGTGCCGTGACCGCCGCGCAGGCCTGCCTCAGCTCGTCCATGGCCACAGGATGACGCCGGCGGGCCCGCCGCGGCCGTCGCCGGGGCGGTCGCTAACGTCAATCTGGAAGTCATGACGGACCTCTCCAACGATCTCGAAGCCCTGCTGGGCGGCCTCAACGATCCCCAGCGCGAGGCTGTCACCTACGGCGAGGGGCCGCAGCTGATCCTCGCCGGCGCCGGCTCGGGCAAGACCCGGGTTCTGACTCACCGGATCGCCTACCTGGTCGCCACCGACGCCGCCAAGCCCAACGAGATCCTGGCGATCACGTTCACCAACAAGGCGGCGGGGGAGATGCGCGACCGCGCCCAGTTGCTCGTGGGGCGCCGCGTGCGCGCCATGTGGGTGATGACCTTCCACGCCGCCTGCGCCCGGATGCTGCGCGCCGAGGCGGCACGACTGGGCTACACCCGCCAGTTCACGATCTATGACACCGCCGATTCGCGCCGGCTGATCAAGCGCTGCCTGGACGATCTGGGCATCGACCCCAAGCGCTTCACGCCCGCCTCGATCCACTCCCAGATCTCCGACGCCAAGAACAAGCTGCGCGACGCCGATGCCTACGCCCAGATGGTCGGGTCCTTCTTCGAGCAGACCGTCTCCGACGTCTACCGCTCCTACGAGCGCGAGCTGCATCGCATGAACGCCATGGACTTCGACGACCTCCTCGTCCGCGCCGTCAACGTCCTCGAGCTGTTCCCCGAGGTCCGCGAGCGCTATGCCACCGGCTTTCGCCACGTCCTCGTCGACGAGTACCAGGACACCAACCACGCCCAGTACCGCTGGCTCCAGCTCCTCGCCGGCGAGCACCGCAACCTCATGGTGGTGGGAGACGATGCGCAGTCCATCTACGGGTTCAGGGGCGCGGACATCAGCAACATCCTCGAGTTCGAGGATTCGTTTCCCGACGCTCACGTGGTCAAGCTGGAGCAGAACTACCGCTCCACCCAGACGATCCTGGACGCCGCCAACGCGGTGATCCGCAACAACCGGGGGCAGAAGCTCAAGTCGCTGTGGACCGACATCGGGCAGGGGGACCCGATCAAGATCCGGGAGCTCGACGACGAGCACGCCGAGGCGCGGTACGTGACCGGCGAGATCCAGAGGCTGGTGGACGAGGGGACGTCGCGGTCGGAGGTGGCGGTCTTCTACCGGACCAACTCGCAGTCCCGGGTGCTCGAGGACACGCTGGTGCGGGCCGAGATCGCCTATCAGGTGATCGGCGGGACCAAGTTCTATGACCGGGCCGAGATCAAGGACGCGATCGCCTACCTGACGGTGCTGGTCAACCCGCAGGACGTGGGTGCGTTCACGCGGATCGTCAACTCGCCGCGCCGGGGAATCGGCAACACCACGATCTCGCGGCTGCTGGCGCACTCCAACACCACCGGGGAGACCGTCTGGGAGCTGGCGGCGGCGCCCGAGGACGTGCCGGGCCTGGGGGCGGCCGCGATCAAGTCGCTGCGCCGGTTCATGGGCACCATGGAGGTCCTGCAGGAACGGGCCGGCACGGGCACCGAGATCTCAGTGCTGGTCAAGGAGATGCTGTCTGAGACCGGCTATCTGGAGGCGCTGGAGAACGAGCGCACGATCGAGGCCCAGGGACGGATCGAGAACCTGGAGGAGCTCGTCAACGTGGCGGTCGAGTACGACGCCGCCACCGAGGAGCCGTCGCTCGAGGAGTTCTTGCAGGGAATCGCGCTCGTGGCCGACGCCGACACCCGGGCGGACGACGAGGGCCTCGTCACGCTGATGACACTGCACAACGCCAAGGGACTCGAGTACCCGATCGTATTCATGATCGGCTGCGAGGAGGGCGTGTTCCCCCACAGCCGGGCGCTGGACGAGGGAGGGCTGGAGGAGGAACGACGGCTCTGCTACGTCGGGATCACCCGCGCCGAGCGGGACCTGTACATCACCTCGGCGCGGAGCAGGACCGTGTTCGGCGCCCGCAACTTCGGCGCGCCCAGCCGTTTCATCTCCGAGATCCCCGCCGAGCTCACCGACCGCGAGAGCCAGGCGCCGCGCGCCTTCGGCGCCATCAGGGCCCGCGCCACGTCGTGGTCCGCCGCCACCACCGATCTCCCGTCGGCCGACCAGCCGCCTCCGTCCTCCTTCCGCATGGGCGACGACGTCGTCCATGCCGCCTTCGGCGAGGGCGTCGTCATCGGGCTGGAGCCCGGCGGGATCGTGGTCATCCGCTTCAGCCGTGACCGGACCGAGCGCAAGCTCGTCGCCGACCTGGCGCCGATCTCCAAACGCTGAAGCGCCGCGGCGGATCCAATACCGTGAAGGCCTGATGGCGGCGGCGACCACCGACAAGCAGCCGGCCGCAACCGACGCCGCGTCCGCGGACAGCCCGCCGCCGCGGCCGCCGCGGATCCGGGTGGGAGCCCTGGTGAGCGCCGTGAGCGCGCTCGCCCTGCTGGTCGTCCTGTTCGCGATGGAGTGGTACGGGGTGGCCGGCGTGCCCGACCCCTCGGCGGTGCGGCCCGCCATCTCGAGCGCCGAGAATGGCTGGCACGGGCTCACGATCACGCGCTGGGTCCTGCTGGCCGCGATTGTCGCGGCCGTCGGCTCGGTGGTCCTGCACGCCTCCCAGCGCCAGCACGGCAACAAGACCGATACCAGCCTCATCGTCGCGTCGCTGGGGGCGATCAGCTCGGCGCTGCTCGTCTACCGCGTGCTCATCGTGCTGCCCGCGGGCACGCGCGTCGTCGATCAGAAGCTCGGCGCCGTCCTGGGCCTGCTGTGCGCGCTGGGCATCGCCTGGGGCGGCTATGAGTCGATCCGCGAGCAGCGCGCGCGGATCCGGGCGGCGGCCGCGACCCCCGGGGCGCGCCGCCGGCGTCGGCCGCGCCTGCCCAGCCGACGCTCCGGGCTGTAGTCTTTTGGAGACCTCCGGGAAGGAGGCACGCAGGAGGGCGTCAGGACGTGGCGAACAGACGGTTCGCACGACTGACCGGTGACCAATCAAGAGGAGGGGAGTCGTGAATTTCTCCGACGTGACCAGGGATGACCGCATCCTGGCGGGCGTGGCGCTGCTGCTCGTCATCGACCTGCTGTTCCTGCCGTGGTTTCACATCTCGTTCGGCCCGTTCTCGGCGTCCCTGACCGCCACCGACGACCCCGACGGCTGGCTGGGGATCCTCGCCGTCCTCTCCGCGATCGCCGTGATCGCCGACCTCGGCGTCGAGCGGCTCTCACCCGGGACGGCCATACCGAACATCGGCGCCAGCCGAGCCAACACGCGGTTTGTCCTGGCGTGTGTCACGGCACTGTTCGTCGTCCTGAAGTTCCTCTTCAACATCCACTGGTCGGACTTCGGGTTCGGCTTCTACGTGGCAGTGGTCCTGACCGCGGGGCTCGTGTGGGTGGCGCTGCAGGCCCGCAACGAGAAGTCGGTGATGGGCAAGAGCAACGTCAACATCCAGCACTGAGGCTCGCCGTGGCGGCGGAGCGGTGAAGCTGTCCCGTCTCCGCCGCGGCGAGGTCATCGCCCTGCTGAGCGCGCTGGCGCTGGTCGCGCTCGTGTTCCTGATCCCGTGGTTTCAGCTCACGAACCCGAACGGGAGTCACACCAGCGCCAACGCATGGACCAGTCTTCCCACCCTGCGCTGGCTGATCCTGGTCACCGCCGCCGCCGGAGTGCTCCTGGCGTATCTCCAGGCCTCCCACGAGGCTCCGGCGCTCCCCGTGAGCTGGGACGTGATCGTCGTGACGCTGAGCGCGATCACGACATTGCTGGTTCTCATCCGTGTGCTGACCGGCGCCGGCAGCCCGCAGGTCGGCGCCTTCACGGGACTGGTGGCCGTCGCCGCGCTGACGGCGGGATCATTGTTGTCGCTGCGCGAGGAGGGCGGCTGGACTCCCGGCCCCGACCGCCCGGTGGAGACGATCGCCGCCGGCGGGACGGCGGGATCCGCGCCCCGCCGCTGAGCGGCCCCCCACTAAACTCGCGCGGGATGCTCGACCGCGCACAGGTTCTCCACGTGGCCCGTCTCGCCCGTCTGGGCCTCACCGAGGAGGAGGTCGAGCGCATGGGCGTAGAGCTCTCCAAGGTGCTCGACCACGTCGACCGCATCCGCGAGCTCGACCTGCAGGGAGTGGCGCCGACCTCGCACGCCGTCGAGGTCGCCGGCGTCGTGCGCGCCGACGAGCCCGAGCCCTGCCTGGACCGCGACGTCATCCTCGCGGCCGCCCCGGAGCCCGTCGACGGGGGCTTCGGCGTGCCCAGTCCCGGACCAGCCGACGACGACTCGTGATGAGGCCTCCCCGATCCGCGCAGTCCGTTTGGCGGAGGAGGCCGTGAGCGAGCTCATAGAGCTGACCGCGGTCGAGGCGGCCGCCAAGTTGCGCGCGCGGGAAATCGGCGCCTCCGAGCTGTTCGAGGCCTACCGCGCCCGAGCCGCCGGCAGTGACCTCAACGCCTTCACGTGGATCGCCGAGTCGGCGCCCGAGGCCGAGCCCGACTCGCCGCTGGGCGGGGTCCCGCTGGCGGTCAAGGACCTGTTCTGCACCGAGGGCGTGCCCAGCCAGGCGGGTAGCCGGATCCTCGAGGGGTACCGGCCGCCATACACGGCGACGGTGGTGTCCAACGTGACCCGGGCGGGGGCGGGGTTGCTGGGCAAGACCAACCAGGACGAGTTCGCCATGGGCTCGTCCAACGAGAACTCGGCCTTCGGTCCGGTGCTCAACCCGTGGGACCGCACGCGCGTCCCCGGCGGCTCCTCCGGCGGAAGCGCGGCGGCGGTCGCGGCGGGCCTGGCGCCGTGGGCCTTCGGCACCGACACCGGCGGGTCCATCCGTCAGCCGGCGGCCCTGTGCGGCATCGTCGGCATCAAGCCGACGTACGGAGTCTGCTCGCGCTGGGGGATGATCGCCTTCGCCTCCTCGCTGGATCAGGCCGGCCCGCTCAGCCGCACCGTCACCGATGGCGCCCTCCTGCTCTCGCACATGGTGGGCCACGATCCGCGGGACTCGACCTCGATCTCGCTGCCCGAGCCGATCACGCTGCCCACCGCCCAGGATCTGAAGGGCATCCGCCTGGGGGTGCCCGAGGACTTGCTGGGCGGCTCAGACGGCGAGGGCACCGGCGTGGAGCAGGGGGTGCGCGAGAGCTTCGAGACCACGCTGCGGCTGGCGGAGAGCCTGGGCGCCAGCGTCGACACGTGCCGGCTGCCCCACGCGCCCCACGCGCTGTCGGCCTACTATCTGATCGCGCCCGCGGAGGCGTCCTCCAACCTCGCGCGCTATGACGGCGTGCGCTATGGACTGCGCGTCGGCGGTGACGAGAGCCTGGAGACGATGTACAGCCGCACCCGCGCGGAGGGCTTCGGCCCCGAGGTCAAGCGGCGAATCATGCTCGGCACCTACGCCCTGTCGAGCGGCTACTACGACGCGTACTACGGGACGGCGCTGAGGGTGAGGACGAAGATCGCGGAGGATTTCCGGGCCGCGTTCGGGGAGTTCGACTTCGTGGTGACGCCGACGAGCCCGTGGACCGCGTTCGAGCTGGGCGCCAAGACCGACGACCCGCTGGCCATGTACTTCAACGATTTCTGCACGGTGCCGATGTCGTTGGCCGGCATCCCCGCGATCTCGATCCCGTCGGGTCTGAGCGACGGTCTGCCGGTGGGCTTCCAGCTCGCCGGACCGGCCCTCAGCGAGAGCCGGCTGATCGACGCCGCCCACGCCCTGGAGCAGGCGATCGGCTTCGATGGTGGGAGGGCGCGGGAATGAGCGGCACTCCGCCGGCCTTCGAGCCTGTGATGGGTCTGGAGATCCACGTGCAGCTCAAGACGCGGACGAAGATGTTCTGCGGCTGCGATCTGTCCTTCGGGGATCCCCCCAACGTCCACACGTGCCCGGTGTGCCTCGGGCTTCCCGGCGCGCTGCCCGTGGTCAACGCCCGAGCGGTCGAGTTCGCCGTGATGATCGGCCTGGCCCTCGAATGCGACATCGCGCCCCGTTCGATCTTTCACCGCAAGAACTACTTCTATCCCGACTCGCCCAAGGCCTACCAGATCTCCCAGTACGACGAGCCCATCTGCCGCGGCGGCCGCCTGGGGGATGTGCGGATCCATCGCGTCCACCTCGAGGAGGACGCGGCCAAGCTCGTGCACGTGGGCGAGAGCGGACGCATCCACGGCTCTGATCGCAGCGTGGTGGACTTCAACCGCTGCGGCACCCCGCTGGTGGAGATCGTCACCGAGCCCGATCTGCATTCGCCCGAGCAGGCCCATGAGTGGCTCATCCTCCTGCGGACCACGCTGCGCCAGCTTGGGGTCTCGGACGTCAACATGGACGAGGGGTCGCTGCGCTGCGACGCCAACGTCTCGATCCGCCCGGTGGGGTCCTCTGAGCTGGGCACCAAGGCCGAGCTGAAGAACATGAACTCCTTCCGGTTCCTGGAACGCGGGGTGCGCGCCGAGATCGCGCGCCAGACCAAGCTGGTGCAGGCCGGCGACCCCGTCGTCCAGGAGACGCTGCACTACGACCCCAGCACCGACAGGCTCACCTCCCTGCGCTCCAAGGAGGAGGCCCACGACTACCGCTACTTCCCCGAGCCCGACCTCGTCCCGCTTCTCGTCACCGACGAGGTGCGCGCCGTCGCGGCCGCCGCGGTGCCCGAGCTGCCGGCCGCCCGGACGGAGCGCTTCGAGCAGGAGCTGGGGCTGCCGGCCGGGATGGCCCGCGACCTGGCCTTCCGGCGCGAGCTGGCCGACTACTACGAGCGCGCCCTGGCCCAGGCGCCCGCTGAGAAGGTCACGCCCGTGGAGCTGGCCAACTGGATCCCGCAACTGGTGGAGCGCATCGGATCGGGGGCCGACCCGGCCGAGAGCGCCGTGTCCGCCGCGGCGCTGGCCTCGCTGGTGGCGATGGTGGCCGCCAAGGAGATCAGCCGGGATGCCGCGCGGGAGGTCCTCACCAAGCTGGCGGAGGAGGGCGGAGAGCCCCGCGCGATCGTCGAGCGAGAGGGCCTGGGTGCGATCAGCGCCGATGACGGAGACGGGCTGGTGACAATCGTCGATGCAGCGATCGCCTCAGATCCCGACGCCGCGGGCAAGGTCCGTGAGGGCAACATGAAGGCGATCGGCCCGCTGGTGGGCTACGTCATGCGGGAGACCAAGGGCCGCGCCGACGGCGGCGAGGTGACGCGGCTGATCCGCGAGCGCGTGGGCCGCTGAGGCCCGGAGGCCACAAAGACCGCCCCCCGGGGCCTGACTGGCCCCGGGATGGAGGTGAACTGGCGACCGTGCGAGACAGACCGCGGGCGCTCAGGCCCGAGCTACTCGACCTCGCGAGAGAGCCGGCGAACGAGCAGGCCGGCACCCAGGAGTACGCCGCCCCCGGCGACGAGGAGCCCGACGTCCAGCCCGGTGAAGGGCAGGGTGCTCGCGGTGTTGGACGTGACGCCCGAAGGCGAGGTGGTACGTGAGGTCGTGTTGCTGGCGACCTGGCACAGCTGGGCGTTGTAGCTCTGGCACGTGGAGCTGCCAGCCGCCAGCGCGCCTCCGGGCAACGCCAGAAGGGCGACGGCTGCCACCAAAATCACAATTCTTTTCATGTTTGTCCCCGCCAGTGACCTTTCTGGAGTTCCGAAGTTGCCTAATCCGACCACAAAGTTCCCACTCAATGCACGTTGCCCCGGCGCATCGTATCGAAACAAGGCGCCGGCCGACATCGTCATTTCGTCCAGTTTGGGTAGGTTTTGTCATTGCACCAGCACGAGGAGTCTGAAGGCTGCCTCGGACGTAAGCGGGTGGGGGCCGTCAACGCTGCGCAGCGCCTGGGCCACCGCGGGCTGGCGAGCGTCGATCGCGTCGGCGACGGTGAAGTCGTGTCGCGCCTGAGCCCGGTCACCCAGGGACGATGCGGCCAGTCCCGCCCCCAGCCATGAGAACCAGCCGCCGGGCTCCCGGCCGATCGACTGCCTGAACCGCTGCAGCGCCGTCGAGTCGAGTCCGGCGCGCAACGCGATCGCGCCGGCGATGCGGCCCGGATCGGAGCTCAGGGGATTCAGCCGGGCGGCCAGACGGAGGTCGCCAAGCGCCGCCGACGGGTCGCCGGAGTCGGCGCGGGAGGCAACCTGGACCTCGTGGGCGGACAGGTAGGGGAAGCCCAGCACCGCGGTGGCGCAGGCGTAGGCCAGCGCTGCGGCCGCGATCCAGGCCGGCGCAGGCACGCGCAGGCGCCGCCGCGACGGGGCGGCGCCCTCGGAGGGCGCCTGCAGCGCTGGCACTACGCCGAGCGCGGTCCCGAGTCCCCCGGCGGCGCCCAGGAACCCGAGGGCGGGCCCGCTGAGCGCGGGCACCTCCCAGAACCAGTCCAGCGACCCGTGGATGAGCCACACGAGCGCCGGCAGCAGCATCGCGCCCGCCAGCCGCCTGACGTCGGGATCCCCGCGCCGGCGGGTGCGCCCCGCGGCGACGAGCGCCGCGGCCAGGAAGCCGCCGAAGAGCACGAAGCCGACGATGCCGGTATGGGCCAGGAGGCGCAGCTCCAGGCTGTGGGTCCAGCTGGGCTCCTCGCCGCCGTGGCGATGCGTGAGGTAGTAGTCGCCGAAGTTGTCCTGTCCCAAGCCGCCGACGGGATGGGTCTCGAAGGCGTGCAGGGCCACGCGCCAGAAGTCGTAGCGGCCACTGCCGACGTCGGTGAAGTGCGATCCGCCGTAGACGGCCTCGGCCTGGCTGAAGCCGTGCCACTGCCGGGAGATGAAGCCGACGGGGTGGCCCTTGCTCACGACCAGGCCTCCGGCGAGCACGCCCGCCACTCCGACCAGCGCCAGCACGGTGCCCATGGCCCGCCGCTGCGCCGCACTGGGTCCCCGCCCGCGGTACAGGCGGTCGGCCCAGGCCAGCAGCGTCCCCACCAGGAAGGCCGCGATCACGAGCGTCAGCGCCGGACGGGCGGCGTGCATGGCCAGGGACCGCAGCGGGTCGCCAGGGCCGCCCTGGTAGACGTGGAGCAGGCGCCGGACCGGGATCACCGCCACCAGAACGGGAATCACGGCCGCCGCGGCGACCCGCAGTCGGTCGGGGATGACCACGATCGCCACCAGCGCCACGAGGGGCAGCGTGAACAGCCAGCCGCGACTCTGGACGATGATCGCCAGTTGGAGGTCCGCGCCGGCGAGGGCCACCAGCAGGCCGCGCAGGGGCCCCGGGAGGTTGCGCCGCACGCTCAATGCGATCGAGACGAGCGCCGCCATGGTGAAGAGGCCGGCGGAGGAGTTGTTGTAACCCGTCGGAGCGGCCAGCCGCCCGCTGAAGAAGAGGACGGTGACGTTGGAGCCCGAGGCCAGGCGCACGAGCAGGACGATCCCGACGATCCCGATGCCCACCGCGAACAGCAGGAGCGCGCCGAGCGCCGTCTCGCGGGTCCACGGCAGCGCCGTCAGCAGCCCGAAGATCAGCAGGTAGAGCAGGGCGCGGTTGGAGCCGTCCAGCGCCTGGCCGGGGTACTGGGCCCACGTCATCGAGAGGTAGGACCAGGCCACGTAGGCCGTGAACAGTGCGAGCGCGATCGCGCTCGGTCGCGACAGGCGCAGACGGCCGCGCAGGACGCCGAGGAACACAGCCCCGAAGGTGGCGAGCACGACGAGGGCTCCCCAGTACCAGGTGCTGGCGTCAAAGCCGCCGTTCTGGACCGCCCAGACGAGCATCAGGGCGACGGTCACGAGGGCGGGCACTCCGGCCCGGAGATGGGGCCGCAGCCTCCGCTCGGAGCTTGGGCTGGGCAACGGCGCCATATTGCCACAAGCATCGGCGCATTCGTCCCGGTGCTCAAGCCCCGACGTTGCTAGCCTGCGGCCGTCCGAGGCCCGCATGACCAGCCCACGCCTGTCGGTCGTCATACCGGCCTACAACGCCGCCACCACCATCCGCTCCGCGGTTGCGTCGACGCTGAACCAGACCCGGCCGGTGCTCGAGGTCATCGTCGTCGACGATGGCTCCACCGATCGCACGGCAGCGGCGGTGAGCGCCGTCGGGGATCCGCGTGTCCGCCTGGTCTCCCGCGCCAACGGGGGCCCGTCGGCCGCGCGCAATGCCGGGATCGCGGAGGCGCGGGGCGACCTGGTGGCGTTCCTGGACAGCGATGACCTCTGGCTGCCCGGCTATGCCGAGCGCGCCGTCGCCGCGCTGAGTTCCGCCGCCAACCCGGGATTCGCCTACACCGACGCCTACGTGTTCGACACGGGGCGGGGCCAGGTCAAGCGAGGCTCGGCGATGGACGCAATCGATCCCCCGCCGCCCGACCGGGAGCGCTTCCTCATCGCGCTGCTGCAGCGCAACTTCGTCTTCACCTCGGCCACCGTCCCGGCGACGGTGCTGGCGGCGGTCGGCGGATACGACGAGTCCCTGACCCTGTCGGAGGAGTACGACCTGTGGCTGCGCATCCTCGTCGCCGGCTTCGACGCCGTCTGGATGGGCGGACCGCTGGCCGTCTACCGGCTGCACCCGCGGCAGGCCTCGCACCAGGCGCTGGGGCTGCGGCAGGGCTCCGCCCGCATCTACCACCGGCTCAGACCGGATGCGATGCCCTCGGACGCCGTCCGGCAGGCGCTGCTCGCGCAGCGGGCGAGGTCAGAGCGGGAGGTGGCGATCGTGGCCGGCCAGGCCGGCTGGGCGTCCCGGGTGCGCCGGGCCCGCCACGTCCTGGGCCGGATCCGCAAGCGCGCCGGGCTCACCCACTCCTGGTATGACGAGCCGCCCGCCGAGATCACCAGCGCCTTCGGCGATCTGCGCGCCGTCGATCAGGCGTAGCCCGGATCCGTCGGGCGCCGCCGGCGGCGCAGCCCGCGCAGATCGTCACGCCGTCGGGGGTCGATGAACGACAGCGCTCCGAGGTACACGGCGGCGCCCAGCACCACCTGGATCCCGGTGAGGAGGAATCCGACCGCGGTGCCGTGGCCAAGCGGGTCGACCCAGATGGCGTAGGCCACCATGGCTGCCACCATGGCGCCGGAGGCCACCAGCGGCGAGATGAGCTCGGCGGCGAGATCGCGCCAGCCCATCCCGATGTGGGACGCCACCTGATGGAAGGCGTAGAGCCCCACCACGACCTGGCTGGCCGACACGGCGCCGGCCGCACCGAGAAGGCCGAACGGGATCACGGCCGCGATCACGAGGACCGCAGTCACGGCCAGGTTGAGCCCGTGAATGCGGACGAGCAGGCCGGGCCGGCCGATCGCCTTGGAGCACTCGGCGGCCACGGAGGAGATGGCGCCGCCGAGGAGCAAGCCCCCCAGTACGGCGATGACGTGGCCGGCCGGGCGCCACCGCTCACCCAGAAACAGCACCGCGATCGGGACCCCCAGCGGAATCATGGCCAGGCTGACGGGGACGGAGGCCGCCATGGCGACGCCGTAGACGCGGCGGATGACCGAGCCCAGCCGGGCCGCGTCGCGGGAGATGTGGGCCAGCGTCGGGAGCAGCACGTAGGCGCCGACATCGACGAAGGCCTGCCCGGGCTGGGAGGCGAGGCGGTAGCCGTTGCGGTACTGGCCGAGAGTGCCGGCGTTGGTGAAGCGCCCGAGCATCAGCACGTCCATCTGCGAGGCGATCCGGCGCAGGATCTCCGAGCCCAGCACCGGCCGGGCGAACACGGCGATGTCGCGCCACATCTCCATGGAGGCCAGCCTCCACCGGGGCCGGAAACGGACGAAGGCCCACGCGGCCGCGACCTCGACGATCTCGGAGGCATAGGTTCCGGCCACCAGCCCCCAGACGCCGGCTCCGCTCGCGCAGGCGATGATCGAGGCCGCGGCGAAGGCGATCGCGCCCAAGGGATCCACCGCCACGCGCCGTGCGTAGGAGAAGCGGCGCTGGAGCAGCGAGTCGGGAACGATCGTCATCGCCCGCAGCAGCAACCACGCCGAGAGCGCCGCGGCCACGCTGCCGGCCGTCGGGTTGTGGAAGAACAGCCGCACCAGGGGCGACGCGGCCAGGGAGAGCACGGCGAGGAGGATGCCGCCGGCCAGGAGCGAGAAGAAGGCGGTGCTCGCCGCCTCGTCGATGCGATCGCGGCGGCTGATGAGGGCGGCCATCGTGCCGGACTCCGCGAAGAGGACGCCGAAGGTGATGAGGATGGAACCGGCGGTGAACGTCCCGAAGGCCCGAGGCGAGATGAGGTGGGCCAGGACGATGTAGGCGGCGAAGGTCAGCCCTTGGCTGAGCCCCCAGCCGAGGAGCGCCAGTCGCGCGCCGCGGGCCGCGACCTTCCCGAGCGGCCTGTCGGCGTCAGGGGTGTGATCGTCGGAGCTCGGGACCACGATGAGGAGGAGGCGATCCTACGGGGAGGATCGCGCGCCGAGGCTAGCAGCGGGTCTGGTCAGCTTCGGCGCCGGGCATGGCGCGTGGCCGCGCGTTGCCGCTTGACCGTGGCGTGGCTGGTGACCGACGCGTGCTGCCGGACCGTGGCGCGCCGCCTGACCGTGGCGGTGCGTGCGAGCGCCGCGGACTTCCGGGTCTTGGCCGCGTTCTTCTTGTTGTGCCTGGAGGGGGGGGACTTGGCCGGGGCCGGCTTCGGCGCGGCCGCCGGGGCGACGGCGACGGCGACGGGTGTCGGGGGGGTCGCGGCCGGCGTGGCGGTGGACGCGGGCGCCGTGGTGGCCGGGGAGCCGGCCGGCGCTCCCGGCGTCACCGGGACGGTCGCGGGCGGCGTCACCGGGGTGGTCGCGGGCGCCGTCGGGTTCGGAGCAGTTGCGGCGCCGGGGCACAGGCCCTGGGCCCAGCAGGGGTCGATCACCCGCAGCCTGGTGACCGGGATCGCCGGGCCCGCCATGATCCAGCGGTTGAGCGGCGAGTAGTACCAGCCGCCCTGCTGGGCGATGAAGTTGGCGAGCAGCGCGGGGCCGCCGAGGCTGGTGTAGGAGATGTCTGACTCGGCTTCGAGCTCGATGTCGCCGATGCCGTCGGTGTCGTTGACGTACATGCCGTAGTGGGCCATGGCGGTCATGATCGTCTTCTCCCACGCCGGGGCGCCGCTGGTGGCGATCTGGGCGTCGGTCATGTTCAACTGCAGCAGGGAGCCGAGCGGGGCGGACGTCCCGGCGAAGCCGCGTCCCTGCATCTGGCTGCACGGCAGGCCGTTGGCCTGGGCGGCGGGGTAGACGACGCTGTCTGAGCAGGGGACGTTGATGACGAGGGCGTGGTTGATGGTGCCGGAGGCCAGCTCGGGTTCGGTGATGAGGCCGGCCAGCGTGGAGAAGCCGGCGGCGGTGCCACCGCCGCCCAGTCCGGTGCCGAGGTTGGGACCGGCGGGAATCTCGGCGCCTGACCACACGTTGAGCGTGCTGTGATCGGCCGACCACGAGGCATGCTCGAAGTCATACTCGATCTCGTTGGCCTGATCGACGACGCTCATGTGCATGTCGGACCCGCCCTGCTGCGGCTCGGCGCCGGCGGGGACGTGGATCTGGCGGCCGTCGACGTTGACCTTGTTGGTACCGGTGCAGGTACCCGGGCCCCAGTGGTAGGTGCAGTGGATGGTGACGATGGGGTCTGCGGGGCGGGAGTAGTAGACGCCGTCGCGACCGTCGTCAGAGGTCAAGGCGAACTGGCTGCCGCCGCCCTCGAAGTTGACGTCGTTGGCGGTGAGTCCGGCGACGATGGCGCCCGAGTCAGAGGCGACGGCGGGGTCGGCGGGCAGCGGGCGGTTGAACGGTGAGCTGGAGCTGTAGGGCCGCCAGCACGCGCCCGGATAGTTCTGCGCCGAGAACGACCCGAAGGCCTGAGCGCAGACAGGCACATCGGCCGATGCCGAGCCGATCATCAGCGATGAGAGGAGCACGGCCAACGGCAGCACCAGTCTCGACAGTCTAGGTAGGCGGCTGGTGAGGGAGACCCGGTTCATCGCGTGTGGATGACTCATCGGCGGCCCGGCCGGCCCGCCACACCGGATTCCGTGGTGGCTACGACGAACGTCGAACCGGGCCGTTGCTAGATTCGCCGCCCATGCCCGGACCGCGCCGGAGGATCCTCTCGACGCTGTTCACCGCGGATCCCCCGATGCCCGTCTGGCAGGAGCGAGTCGACATGCTGCGCCCGCGAGGGAGGGAGGCCGCCACGATCGCCGCCGTGGTTGGACGCGGGCGGCGTTATGACGCGGTCATCCTCGACGGCTCGGCCCGGCGCGACCAGGTGGCCGCCGCGCTGCTGCGGTTGCTCCCCGGCCAGCCCGCCATCATCATCAGCGACTCCACCTGGAAGCGGGGCGGACGGCTCGACGCCGCCGTCAACCGCGCCGGGATCCGGTTGATCGACGGCGCGCGCACGACGTTCTGCGTGCACTCGCGCTTCGAGACCGAGAGCTTCCCGCGCACCTGGGGGCTGCGGTCGAGCCGCGTGCGCTTCACCCAGTGGCCGGTGACGCTCAAGGACGCTTTGCCCGCCACCGACGGCGGGCGGGTGTTCGCGGGCGGCAACTCGCTGCGCGACTACGCCACGCTGATCGCCGCCGCCGCCCATATCGACGCGCCCGTGGACATCGCCACCAGCGCGCTGGGGCCCGAGGCGGGCGGATCGGCGGCGCCCCACGTGACGATCGCTCCGCTGTCGCGGGCCGAATACGACGAGCGCCTGCGCTCCGCCGCCGTGGTGGTGGTTCCCCTCGAGGACCGGCCGGACCGCAGTTCGGGCCAGACCACGTACGTCAACGCGATGGCGCGCGGCAAGGCGGTGGTCGTCACCGACACCGCGGGCGTGCGCGACTACGTCCGCGACGGCGAGACGGGTCTGATCGTGGCACCGGGGGATCCAGCGGCCATGGCCCAGGCGGTGACGCGGCTGCTCCGCGATCCCGAGGAGCGTGGCCGGATCGCCCGCCAGGCGCGCGCATACGCCCTGGCACAGCTGACGCTGACCAACTACGCGACGCAGTTGCTGGACATCGCGGACGAGACGCTCGCCGCGCCGGCCCGGCGGCGCTGAGGTAGACGTTCTAAGCGCGGCGGCCGAAGCGGAGCGCGGCGCCGCTGAAGCGCTGGCGCAGGTGACGACGCGCATTGCGCACGCGGGCGCGGGCGTCGCGCTCGGCCGGACTCGGGCACGTGCCCTGGGCAAAGCACGGGCTGATGACGCGCAGCCGGCTCACCGGGATGGTCTTGCCGGTGAGGATCCAGCGGCTGAGTGGGGCGTAGTAGGACCCGCCCCTGGATTGGATGAAGTTGGCGAGCAGCGCGGGGCCGCCGAGGCTGGTGTAGGAGATGTCTGACTCGGCTTCGAGCTCGATGTCGCCGATGCCGTCGGTGTCGTTGACGTACATGCCGTAGTGGGTCATGGCGGTCATGATCGTCTTCTCCCACGCCGGGGCGCCGCTGGTGGCGATCTGGGCGTCGGTCATGTTCAACTGCAGGAGCGACCCCAGCGGGGCGGCGGTGCCGGTGGAGCTGTGGCCCGAGAGCTTGTCGCAGGAGAGGCCGTTGGCCTGGGCGGCGGGGTAGACGACGCTGTCTGAGCAGGGGACGTTGATGACGAGGGCGTGGTTGATGGTGCCGGAGGCCAGCTCGGGTTCGGTGATGAGGCCGGCCAGCGTGGAGAACCCGGCGGCGGTGCCGCCGCCGCCCAGTCCGCTGCCGAGGTTGGGACCGGCGGGGATCTCGGCGCCTGACCACACGTTGAGCGTGCTGTGATCCGCCGACCAGGAAGCGTGCTCGAAGTCATACTCGACGTCGTCGGCCTGATCGAC
>DASXJW010000185.1:0-21806 GCA_036497165.1 Solirubrobacteraceae bacterium | reverse complement strand
GCGGGACGTTTGCCCCCGTGACGGGCGCAGACATCCCACGGCGACTTGACCTCCGGGCCCGCTGGGACGTTGACCCCCGTCACCGGCGCCAACATCCCGCGCCGCCGCGCGGCCCGCACCGGCGGGACGTTTGCCGCGCGGCCCGCACCGGCGGGACCTTTGCCGCGCAACCCCGCCGCTGCGCCGCTACGCCCCGGCGCGCCCGACGTCGGGGCGTACTCAGAGCCGGTGTCGAACGCCGCCCTGCCGCGTCCGGGATGGCTAGGGCGGCCCGATCCTGCGGGCCTTCCACACCTCCTCGCACGGCCAGCGCCGCGCCCAGTCCAGGGTGATGAACGGATAGCGCGTGGTGGAGCGCTCGGGGGGCCTGATCTCCAGCAGCTCCTCCACCTCGAACCCCGACCGGCGCAGAAGGGCCAGCATCTCCCCGTGGGGCAGGTGAAACTCGACCGAATCGTCGTCTGACCATTCGAAGCGGTGCATCCCGAAGTACGGGCGCAGCAGGCGCTCGCCCGCGGCGGCATCCTCCTCGTCGGGGATGGCGAGCATGGCCAGGACGCCGTTGACGAGGAAGATGAGGCGACCGCCGGGGCGCAGGAGCCGGGCGGCCTCGGGAATCCACCGGTACGGGTCACACCAGATGCTGGCGCCGTACTCGGAGATGGCGAGGTCGAAGCCCGCATCGGGCAGCGGCACCGCCTCGGCGTTGCCGTGCAGCAGGGGGAACTCCAGGCCGTGCTCGCGCTGCAGGTCGCGGGCTGTCCGCAGCTGAGCCTCGGAGTTGTCGATCGCCACCGGGCGCGCGCCCCGCCGCGCCAGCCAGGCTGACACGTAGCCGGTGCCGCAGCCCAGCTCGACGGCGTCCAACCCGTCGAGACACGCCGGCAGCACGCCGAGCTCGGACTCCGGCACGCTCCAGATGCCCCACGACGGCTCCTCGGCGGCCCAGTTGCGCCGCCCGTCGGCGACGTAGTCAGCCGCCCACCGATCCCACTGCGCGCGGTTGCGCCGGACATGCTCGGGGAGCTCGCTCATCTGCCCGCGCGCATCCTAGATGGTGCTTGAACGACCCCGCGTCGGATGACCCCCACGCGAGGCAGAGGCGCTCGGCCTCGTCGCCCGAGGGGCTGTCCGAGCGTGAGAGATCGCCGGTAGGCTCGTCGTCAGGCGAAGCCACCGTGAAGACTCCCATCAACCACGTGTTCGCGAAGACCGGGGCCCGCGATCGCGCGCGGGCGGTCCACGACGCCTCCAGGCGCGGCCTGGCCGGCTGATGGCGGCCCGTCCGCTCGACGATGTCGGCGACGGTCCCGCGGTGCTGCTGCTGCACGCGGGCATCGCCGACCGCCGGATGTGGCGCGAGCACCTGGACTGGATCGCCGCCGCGGGGTGGCGAGCCGTCGCGCCCGACCTGCCGGGCTTCGGGGAGCACGTGCCCTCGCCGGACTCGCCGTCGCCCTGGGGATACGCCGTGGCGGTGATGGACGAGCTGGGGCTGGACCGCGCCGCCCTCGTCGGCTGCTCCTTCGGAGGCGCCGTGGCGCTGCGTGTCGCCGTCAGCGCTCCCGAGCGCGTACGCGCCCTGGGCGTCATCTCCTCGCCGGCGCCGGGCCTGGAGCCCTCGCCGCGGCTGCACGAGGCGTGGACCGCGGAGGAGGGGGCGATGGAGCGCGGCGACATCGACGCCGCGGTGGACACGGTGCTGGCGGCGTGGTTGGCCCCCGATGCGCCCGCGGCGCTCCGGGACCTCGTCGCGACCATGCAGCGGCGTGCCTTCGAGCTCGAGCCCGAGGCCGCGCCCGAGGAGCCGCCCGACCCCGTCGACGAGGCGCCCGAGCGGCTGCGCGAGATCGCCGTACCCACACTGGTGGCGGCCGGCGAGTCCGACATGCCCGACTTCCTGTGGAGTGCGCAGAGCTTGGCCGATGCCATCCCGGGGGCACGGCACGAGTTCATCCCCGGGGCCGGCCATCTGGCGCCGCTGGAGGCGCCCGACGCGTTTCGCCGGCTTCTCGGCGAGTTCCTGGCGGAGCTGGCGCCGGTCGGCTAGCGCCGCGGGTCGACCTGGATCTTGGGCCCGTCCCCCGCCCCGGCGGGACGGGCGCCGGCGAGGACTGACCCGACGTCCTGCAGCCCGACGGTCGCGGCCACCAGTGGGCGAGGATCGACCGAGCCCGCGGCGTAGGCCTGCACCGTGGCCGCCAGCGCCGGCGACGCCGACAGGACGCCAACCGCCGTCACGTCCTTGAGGAGCATCCTGCGCGTGTCGATCAGGCTGGGGGCCCCGGAGATGCCGATGTAGACCACGCGCTTGCCCGGCTCGACCAGCTCAAGGGCCAGCGCCGGCAGCGCCGCCGCGGTGGACGCGTCGATGACGGCGTCGAAGGCCAGGCGCGGCAGGTCGGCCGCGGTCCAGACCCCATCGAGGCCGAGCGAGCGGGCGAAGCCCAGCGAGGGCTCGCGCTCCCCCAGCACGTGCACCTCGGCCCCCGCCGCGCGGGCGAACTGAGCCGCCAGCGTGCCGATCGTCCCGGGTCCGAGCACGAGCACGCGGTCACCCGGCTCCAGCGCCGCCCCCCAGACCGCGCGCAAGGCGTTGCCACCCGGCTCCACCATCGCGCCGGCGACATCGTCCACCGCATCGGGCAGCACCACCAGCGAGGACGCCGGCACCGCCAGCTGCTGCGCCAGCGCTCCCGGCTTGCCTCCCCTCACCCCCACCTCGAGGCGGCTCTCGCACAGGTGCTGACGGCCCGAGTGGCAGCGATGACAGCGCCCGCAGCCGAGCATGGTGTCTCCCGCCACCCGTCGTCCGAGCCAGCTCTCGTCCACGCCGGGGCCCAGGGCGGCGACCACGCCGCACCACTCGTGCCCGAGGCGCATCGGGTAGGCGGCATGGCCGTCGTGCAGGTAGGCCATCTCGCCGGTGAAGAATTCCACGTCGGTCCCGCACACGCCCGCGCGTGCCACGTCGACGACGACCTCTCCCGGGACGGGTGAGGGTCGCGGGACCTCCTGGACCGCGCACTGCTCTGGCCCGGTGACGACGAAGGCCCTCATCGGCCCGCCCACGGAGCGACCGGCAGGCCGGCGACGCCGACGTGGGCGAGGAACAGGCGCCCCGACAGCGGGAAGGCGTCCAACTGGGCCCCCGAGAGCTGGTCGGTGGCGGTCGTGATCAGCAGCGTGTCGCGCGCGGGCCCGACGAAGGCGACGCTCGTGGTGTGGGGTGCCGGCACGCTCACCGTGGCCACGCGGTCGCCCGCCGGCGTGTAGCAGCGCACCTCGCCGCCACCCCAGATGGCCACCCACAGGTTCCCGTCGGCGTCGACGCACAGGCCGTCGGGCCACCCGCCCCGCTCGAAGCGGACGACCTCACGGCGCGCCCCGTGCTCACCGCGGTCGGGATCGTAGGGCCGCGCCCACACGACGCCGGGGGTCGTGTCCGTGCTGTACATGACGGTTCCGTCGGGCGACCAGGCCAGGCCGTTCGAGATCGTGAGGTCTGAGTCGAGCACGGTCACGCCGCCGCCGGCCTCCACCCGGTACAGGCACTCCTCGCCCCGCCGGGCATCCAGCGCCATGCTGCCGACCAGGAAGCGCCCCGCCGGGTCGCAGGCCCCGTCGTTGAGCCGGCTGCGCTTGGCCGCAGGGATGACGTCCGCGTGGAGCGTGCACCGCCACTCGCGATCGACCTCATAGACCCGGCGCGCGCCCGCCACGAGCAACCGGCCGTCCTCTGAGCAGACCACCGCGCCCACCGTCTCGTCAAGCCGCAGCCGAGCGTCGGGACGGACGACGTCGGCGTCGAGACGACCGGCGTACACCGTGCCCGCGTTGATGTCGACCCAGAGCACGCGTTCGCGGACCGGGTCCCACACCGGGCCCTCCCCCAGGCCGTACTGATCCTCGGAGGCAGCGATGGCGGAGAACACCCTCATTCTGAATGTGATCGTATGTGGCGACGTCCACGCCGACTCGCCAGAGGTGCCGATGCCCACCACACGCAGCTCGCACTGGTACTCCGGGACCGAACGCAACGCCTACATCCACCGCGCGTGGATGCGGCGAGGGCTGCCCGACCACGCCTTCGACGGCCGCCCGCATATCGCCATCGCCAACACCGCCTCGGACCTGACCCCCTGCAACGCGCACCTCAACGAGGTCGCCGGGAGCGTCAAGCAGGGCGTCTATGAGGCGGGCGGGATCCCCATGAACCTGCCGGTGGTGTCGCTCGGCGAGAGCAACGTCCGGCCCACCGCCATGCTGTGGCGCAACATGGCGGCGATGGCCGCCGAGGAGCTGTTCCGCGCCAACCCCATCGACGGCCTCGTGCTCCTCGGCGGCTGTGACAAGACGATCCCCGCGCTGCTCATGGCCGCGGCGTCGGTCGACCTTCCGGCGGTGGTCGTCCCCGGCGGCCCGATGCTGAGCGGCACCTTCCGGGGCGTGGCGCTGGGCTGCGGCACCGACGTGTGGAGACTCTCGGAGGAGGTGCGCGCCGGCACGCTGTCGCGCGAGGACTTCATGCGCTCGGAGTCCTCGATGATCCGCAGCCGGGGTCACTGCAACACGATGGGGACGGCCTCGACGATGGCGGTGATGGCCGAGGCGCTGGGCACCACGATTCCCGGGCTCGCCGGCACGCCGGCGGCCGACAGCCGCCTGCTGGAGGCCGCCCATGCCGCCGGCCGCCAGGTCATCGACATGGTGCGTGAGGACCGGCGCCCCAGCATCCAGCTCAGCCGGGGCTCGTTCCACAACGCGATCGTCGCGCTGGCGGCGGTGGGCGGCTCCACCAACGCGGTCATCCACCTGTTGGCCATCGCCGGGCGGCTGGGCATCGAGCTCTCGCTTCAGGACTTCGACCGCATCGGGGCCTCGGTGCCGCTGCTCGTGGATCTCCAGCCGGCCGGCCGCTTCCTGATGGAGGACTTCCACCGCGCCGGCGGCCTGCTCGCCGTCCTGCGCGAGGTCTCGGACCTGCTCGATCCCGATGCCCTCACGGTCACCGGCCGCCCCCTGGTCGACTACCTCGGCGACGCGCAGATCTGGGATCCCGAGGTCATCCGCTCCCGCGAGTCGCCGCTCCAGCCCGAGGCCGGCATCGCCGTCCTCCACGGCAGCCTGGCTCCCACCGGCGCCGTCATCAAGCCCGCCGCCGCCTCGCCCGAGCTGCTGCGCCACGCGGGGCGCGCCGTGGTCTTTGACTCCATCGAGGACTTCTACGCCCGCATCGACGACCCGGGGCTCGACGTCGACGCCGATTCGGTCCTGGTCCTGCGCGGCTGCGGCCCCAAGGGCTACCCGGGCATGCCCGAGGTCGCGAACATGCCGCTGCCGTCCAAGCTGCTGGAGCAGGGCGTGCGCGACATGGTCCGCATCTGCGACGGGCGCATGAGCGGCACCGCCTACGGCACCGTCGTCCTGCACGTCTCGCCCGAGGCGGCGGCCGGCGGCCCGCTCGCGCTCGTCCGCTCGGGCGATCCCATCGTCCTCGACGTCACGGCGCGGCGGCTCGACGTCGACATTCCCGAGGCCGAACTGGCCGCGCGGACGCCCGCGCCGGCCGCGACCGAGGCCTACGCGACCCCGTCGCGCGGGTGGCAGAGCCTGTACGTGAGCACGGTGCAGCAGGCCAACACGGGCGCCGATCTCAGCTTCCTGGTCGGCGCCAGCGGCAGCGAGGTGACGCGTGAGTCCCACTGATCCCGGCATTCGCCGGGCCTATCAGTCGCGAGGGCGGGCTGCGCCCAGACCGACAGCAGGCACGCTGCAGCCCAGCCGCGTGCTGCGTCCTCAGGCGGCGGCGGCCAGCACCGGCTCGGCTGCGAACGACGGCTCGGCAGCGAATGACGGCTCGGCCGCCTGGGCCGGGACCTCCGGCCATGCGACGGGCGCCTCCGGCAGCCACGCCGCGTCGCAGGTGTCCTCGCCGCGCGCCTCGTCGCCGTGGATGACCAGCTTCCAGTAGAGGATCTGCGCGACCGCCACCGCGGCGACCGCGAACAGCGTGATGTAGATAGCCAATGTTGACCTCACCAAATGCCCCTCGGTTTGGTTGTGGGTGCCCCTGGGCGCCACCATGGCGCCCGTCGTCTCGTACGTGATGCCCTTCGGCGTGACCCCACGCCGATCATTTCCTGTCGGCGTTCCGGCTCCCGCTCCAAGCGAGATGCCGATCATCCGAAAGGTAGTGGCGCGCCCCCGGAAAGTCAACCGCCCCACGGTGTAGATCGACACACCCCGGCGCGTCATCGCTCACGGCGCGCAGCACCAGCCCTCGATCCGCAGGGCCGCCGGGGGACCCCGCCGGGCGAGCTTGCCGGCGACCCCCGGCTCCGCCAAGATGCGCACCCGCGAGCCGGCGCGCACGAACAGCCACGAACCCGCTGCCGGCTCTGTCACCAGCAGCCAGCGCGAGTTGGGCGACCAGGTCGGCTGGGCGACGGCCACGCCCAGCACCGTTCGCGGCGGGCGCTGGGGCGCGGTGAGGTCGGCGAGCTCGAGTTGGGGGACCGCGCCGCCCCGGACGAGGGCCAGGCGCCGCCCGTCCGGCGACGCCGCGGCGGCCACCAGCGGGCCCCGCACGGGCAGATGCACGCTCAGCGGCGGCGACTGGCCGGGCAGCATCAGCCACGCGCCGGCGGAGGTGACAAGGGCCAGCCGTGATCCGTCGGGGGACCAGCTCAGCGCCAGCGGCCTTCCCGGGTGCGCCCGGGAGTGCCACACCGGGGCGCCGGTGTCGGCGTCACCCACAACGGAGGCGCCACTGCGTGTCACGTAGGCGAGCTGGAAGGCATGGCCGGGCCGCCAGGCGGACGCGATCGGCGCCACGCCCCTGGCCAGGAGGTGGTCGCTGCGTCCGTCGCCGGCGAGCTCGTGCAGGTCCGCGCCGGTGCGATAGGCCACGCGGTAGCCGCTGGGGCGGTACCACTGCGGTTCACTGACGCCTCGTACGGGCAGTTGCCACGCCACGGCGCCGCCGGGATCGATGGCCGCCAGCGACTCGGCGGAGGCGACCGCGACGTACAGGCCGCGCGGTGACCAGCTCGCCTGTGTCCAGGGCCCGAGGTGCCGGACCGATCCCGAGCGCGAGACGATCCAGGTCCCGTGCGTCCCGGACACCAGCAGCTTGCCGGGCGCCGGCAGTGACAGGCCCGCCATCCGCGCGATGTGCGCGGCCGAGAAGGCGTGGTTGATGATCCGCGTGACGGTGGCGGTGGCCGGCGACAACGCAACCGCCGCGATGAGCACCACCGCCGCCGGGACGGCGCCGATCCGCCGTCGCCGGTGTGCCGGGGCGGGTTCCGGCCGGTCTGCGTAGGCCTCCCTGACCGTGGCCCAGGTCCGCGCCTGAGCGCCCTCCTCGTCGGGCGCGCGCAGGCTGCCGAGGGCCCGTCGTGTGGTGACATCCGACCGGCGGCTCATGGCGGGTCGTCCTGGACGAGGTGGGCCCTGAGGGCGTCAAGTCCCCGGCGCAGGCGCGAGTTCACGGTGCCCCGCGGGAGCTCGAGCGCGCGCGCGATCTCGCCCGGCGTGTACTCCAGGACGTAGCGCAGCACGACGACCGCGCGGTGCTCCGGGCTGAGGCCCGCCAGCGCCGCCAGCACCTCCTCGGAATAGCGCCCGGTCGGCGCATCCGGTGGGGCCACCGGCTCCCGCGAGGCGTGCTCGCTCTCGCGGCGCGACGCGCGCGTCCGCGTCCAGTCGATGGCTCGGTTGGCGACGATGGCCGCCAGCCACGGCGCGAAGCGACGGCGCCGGTCGAAGCGGTCCAGGCGCCGGATCGCCTGCACGAAGGCCTCCTGAGCGATGTCCTCGGCGGCGGCGTGGTCGTGGGCGATGAGGAACGCGATCCGGTAGGCCCGGGGCCAGAAGCGACGGAAGAGCTGTTCGAGGTCCTCCTCCGAGCCCGCCGCCGCCCCGCGGATGAGGGCCTGCTCGCTGCGAACACGCGCGCGGCGCAGGCGGGGACGGCGACCGCTCGCGCCGACGCTTTCGACCGGACCTGCCAGCGCTTCAGAGGCAGGGGACATGGGCTGTGCGCATCCTCCCTCCTACGGTTCCGATTTGGCAAGAGGTCCCCCTGCGCAGCCCGGACCTCTGCTCCACCCCGGTTACGGATGACCTAGGCCAGCCGCCCGTAGTCCCCGCGATCCCAGGCCAGCAGGGCGTAGATCTGGACCATGGCGCTCTGGTCCAGGAGCGTGGGGCCGCCCCGGGAGAAGCGAAAGCGATCGTGACGGTCGCGGTACATGCGCCAGGCGGATTCGGCGTATCTCTCCATCGTCATGCGGATCCGCGCCCGCAGCGTGGCGACGCCGGTGGCCCCGTCCAGCAGGAGCAGGTTGCGAAACAGGATCGCGTTGAACGCGGCCGGCTGGCGGTCCAGCCGGCCGGCGTAGTGCTCGAGCGTCCGGGCTGCGATCGCCTCGGCCTGCTCGAGGTGGCGCGCGCTGTCTCGACCTCCGGCCCGCCGGGCGAGCAGCACGTTGGCGCCGATCATGCTCCCCTGGTTGTACGTCCAGCGGGTGCGGTCGATCGTCCCATCGCCGCGGAGCTTGTCCCAGAACAGCCCGGTGCCGGGCGCGCCGGCGTCGCCACCCGCGTCCAGCGTGGCGTTGACCCAGGCGTACATGTCGCGAGCGCGCGGGTACCGGGTCCCGCGGTCTGGCTCGGCGGTCAGCTCATCGAGATGCAGCCCCAGCTCCGCGTTGGGAGCGTTGGACACAACGTTGCGGTCGTGGTTGCGCGCGCCCGCGCCCCTGCCCTGCTCGACCCAGAAGACGCCGCCGGGGCTCGGCGCGTCCGGCCGGGTGTCCCAGCCGCCGAGCGCAAATACGAAGAGATGGTCGGCGCGTCGCAGGCGCCCGTCTCCCGGCCGCAGACGTTCGAGCTGCACGAGGACCAGCCCGACCCAGGCGTTGTCGTCGTAGTAGCGATCGCCGCCGAGGCGAGACCCGGTGACGTCCGAGGCATAGGCGGGCAGCTCGCTCTCGGCGTCCCAGTAGCGCTCCAGCATGGACAGGTGCGAGGCCACCGCCGCCTCGGCGTCGAGGCCGCCGAGCAGGCCGGGCCTGAGGCCGAGCAGGTCGACGGCTGCGGCAGATGCCCGTGCCGCCGGCCACAGGTGCGCCGCGCTGCCCGGCAGGCGCGGGCGACCATCGCGCCGGTAAAGCCCATCGCGGCGAAGGAAGTGGCGCCGCATGGCGGCGTAGGCCCGGATCGCGCGGGCCGCGTGCAGCTCGGGCGTCACGGGCGATCACTCTCAGCGAACAGGTGGCGCAGATAACGATCCGGGCGTCCGCGCATCTCCCCCGGATGGCCGTCAGCGGACGGCGATGAGGTCAACCACGAAGACCAGCGTCTCGTCGGGCCCGATCACGCCGCCCGCGCCACGCTTGCCGTACGCGAGCATCGGCGGGATGGTGATGCGCCGTCGGCCCCCGACGCGCATGCCCTGCACGCCCTGATCCCAGCCGGCGATCACCTGGCCTTTGCCGAGCGTGAACTTGAAGGTGTCGCCGCGGTCCCAGGACGCGTCGAACTGGCCCCCGGTCGACCAGGACACGCCGACGTAGTGGACCTCGACGACCCTACCCGCAACGGCCTCGTCGCCGTCGCCAGTGTCGAGGTCCTCGAGCTCAAGCTGGTAGGAGGGCGGCTGGTCGGAGGGGACCTCGACGACCGGTTTCTCGGTGGCGGCCATATCAGCGAAACGCGTTGATGCCGGTGATCGCGTTGCCGACGACCAGGGCGTGGATGTCTGCGGTGCCCTCGTAGGTCACGACCGACTCGAGGTTGTTCATGTGGCGGATCACCGGATACTCCAGCGTGATCCCGTTGGCGCCCAGCACCTGCCGGGCGGTGCGCGCGACCTCGAGCGCGGCGTTGACGTTGCCCAGCTTGCCCATGCTGACGTGCTCGGGGGCCAATCGGCCCTCGTCCTTCATCCGCCCCAGGTGCAGCGCCAGCAGCGTGCCGCGATTGACCTCGAGCGCCATCTGGGCCAGCTTCTGCTGCTGGATCTGCGTGGCGGCGATAGGGCGCCCGAAGGCCATGCGTTCCTTGGCGTAGGCCAGCGCCGACTCATAGCAGGCGCGGGCCGCCCCGATGGAGCCCCACACGATCCCGTAGCGGGCCTCGTTGAGGCACGCCAGTGGCCCCCGCAGGGATGTGGCCTCGGGCAGCATGGCCGAGGCGGGGAGACGGACGTCGTCGAGCAGCAGCTCGGAGGTGACCGAGGCGCGCAGTGACAGCTTGCGATGGATGTCCTGAGTGGAAAAGCCCTTGGTCCCCCGGGGCACGAGGAACCCGCGAATCCCGTCGTCGGTGCGCGCCCACACGACCGCCACCTCCGCCGCCGAGCCGTTGGTGATCCACATCTTGGAGCCGTGCAGGATCCAGTCCTCGCCGTCGCGCCGCGCCCGCGTGCGCATCGCCCCCGGGTCTGAGCCGGCGTCAGGCTCGGTCAACCCGAAGCAGCCCAGCGCCTCGCCGGCGGCCATGCGCGGCAGCCACTGCAGCTTCTGCTCCTCAGAGCCCCACCGGTGGATCGCGAACATCGCCAGCGACCCCTGGACCGAGACCAGGCTGCGCAGGCCACTATCGCCCGCCTCGAGCTCCAGGCAGGCCAGGCCGTAGGCGGTGGCGCTCGCTCCGGCGCAGCCGTAGCCGTCGAGATGCATCCCCAGGACGCCGATCTTGCCCAGGGCCGGCGCCAGCTCCAGTGGGATCCGCGCCTCCTCGAACCAGTCCCCCACGTACGGGAGCACCTGGTCGGTGACGAAGGCCCGCACCGTGTCGCGGATCATCCGCTCCTCGTCGTCGAGGAGGTCGTCGAGGGCGAGAAAGTCGTGAGGGCGGACCTCGCGAGGGCTGGTCGTGGCGGCGTTCATCGGAGTTGCTCCTTTGCTCTGGGCCGATGGCCTGGGCTGCCCTAGCATCCAAGCAGACCGTGCGCGGGGAAGAAAACGGCGGCCCGGGAGTCATTGCTCAGCACTGCCCCTCAGCTTGCCTCACCTGATTTTGGCTTGTCCAGGCTGACACCGATCGCAAGGAGAACCACCTCATGCTCAAGCACCCTGCCCTTCTGTTGAGCGCAGCCATGCTGGCGCTCAGCGTCGCTGCCTGCGGTGGCTCCTCGGGCTCCAGCTCATCGGGCGCAGGCGCCACCAGTTCATCGGGCGCGACCTCGTCGGCCGCGGGCGCCACCGGCACCTCCTCGGCCGCGGGCGGCACCGGGACGAGCGCCGGCGCCACCTCGAGCGCGGCCGCGGCGGGCGGCGGTTCGAGCAATCTGGCGATCGCCGCCAACTCCAGCGGGCAACTCGCCTACGACAAGAAGACGCTGAGCGCCAAGGCGGGCAAGGTCACGATCACCATGACCAACATGTCCCCCATCGGCCACAACATCACGATCCAGCAGGGCTCCAACGGATCCGTGCTCGGGGCGACGCCGACGTTCACGGGGGGCACCAAGAGCGTCACGGTCAGCCTCAAGCCCGGGACCTACACGTTCTTCTGCAGCGTTCCCGGCCACCGCGCCGGCGGGATGGTGGGCACGCTCAAAGTCTCCTGACCGCGCGGCCGCTGTCAGGCGCGGCGTGCCGCGACCCGCTCGAGGAACGCCAGCACGTCGAAGTACCGGGTGGGGGCCACGCGGGCGAGGGCGTCGAACATATAGGCGTCCGGTCCCACGAGGATCCGGCTGCGCCCGGCCTTGACCCCTTCATGGATCGTCCTGGCGGCCTTGTCCGGGGTGGTGAAGGCCATGGCGTCAAAGCTCTTGACCGCCTCATCGTGGCTCATGTCCCCGCGCAGCGGGTGCGCGTGATAGCGCGCGTTGCGCGCGATGTTGGTCTTGACGCCGCCCGGGTGCACGGTGACCGCACCGACGCCGGTGCCGCGCAGCTCGTGCCGCAGGGATTCCGTGAAGCCCCGCACCGCGAACTTGGAGGCGCAGTAGGCGCTCTGGAACGGGATCCCCACCAGTCCGAACACGCTCGAGGTGTTGACGATCACTCCCGCCTTCTGGCCCAGCAGGATCGGCAGGAAGGCGCGGGTGCCGTTGACGACGCCGCCGAGGTTGATCTCGAGCACCCACTCGTCGTCCTCGACCGAGCCCTCGGCGACGCTCTGCGAGGTGGCGACGCCGGCGTTGTTGAGCACCATGCCCAGGGGCGACGGCGCCCACTCGGCGACCTCTGCGGCGAAGGCCATCTGGGCCTGGCGGTCGCGGACGTCGAGCCGGCGGCCCAGCACGGGCCCCGCGATCAGCGCCTCGGTCTCGCGCAGGCCGTCCTCGTCCTGGTCGACGATCGCGACCGGACAGCCGTGGGCGGCCAGCCGCAGCGCCACCGCGCGTCCCATCCCCGAGGCGGCGCCGGACACGTACGCCGTCCGGCCGTCCACCTCCACGCGTTTCCTGTTCATCGCCTCTCCTGTGGTCAGACGTACGCCGGCTCGTGCTCCGGAACCCGGCGCGGGAGCTCTGCCTGGTAGTCGCCGATCTCGAAGCGGGCGAGCCGGCGTTGGTAGGCCCGGACGCTACCCGGCCACAGGGTCGAGTTGCGCCCGGTCACGTCGACATACCAGCTCAGGCAGCCGCCGGCGGTCCAGACACTGCCCTCGGTGTCGCGGTCAAGCGCGGCAACGTAGGCGTCCTGCGCCTCGAGCGTCGGCTCCAGCGTGGCCAGGCCATGCTCGCGCCGGTAGCGCAGGGCGCGGCGCAGGTAGGCGATCTGGGCCTCGATCATGAGCAGGACCGAGTTGTGACCAAGACCGGTGTTGGGACCCAGGAGCATGAAGAGGTTCGGATAGCGGGCGACGGCCATCCCCAGGTGCGCCCGCGGACTGCCCTGCCAGCGGTCGGCAAGGAGCGCACCCCCGCGACCCCGGATGCGATGGCTCACCGGGACGTCGGTGACGTGGAAGCCGGTGCCGAAGATGATCGTGTCGACCGCGTGGTGAACCCCGTCGGCGTCCACGATCCCGTCGGGCCTGACCTCCGCGATGCCGGCGCTGACGACGTCGACGTTGCCCTGGGTGAGGGCCGGATACCACGTGTCGGAGCCCAGGACGCGCTTGCATCCGAGCCGATAGCCGGGGGTGAGCTTGGCGCGCAGCGCCGGATCCGCCACCTGGCGCTCGATGTGGGCGCGCGCTCGGCGCTCGGCCAGGCGCATCACCGCGGGGTGCTTGAAGCCGTAGTGAAAGGACTCATACAGCGTGAACACCGACCGCCGCAGCCACGACAGCAGCTGCGGATGGCGGGCGAGCCGGCGGCGCCAGCCCGCGGGAATGACCGGGTTGCCCCGCGGCAGCACCCACGGCGGGGTGCGCTGGAACAGGGCGAGGTGGCCGACGCGGGGCTGGATCTCGGGGACGAACTGGATCGCCGAGGCTCCGGTCCCGACCACCGCGACGCGGCGTCCGGTCAGGTCGTGGTCATGGTCCCAGCGCGCCGAGTGAAACACCGTCCCGGTGAACGTGGCCAGCCCGGGCAGGTCCGGGACGGAGGGATCGGCCAGGGCGCCCACCGCGGAGATGAGGATTTCGGCGGTGAGCTCGCCGCCGCTGGTCTGGATGCGCCACCGGTCCGATGTCTCGTCCCAATCGGCGGCCAGCAGCTCGTGGCCAAAGCGAATGTGATCGACCACGCCGTGGCGGTCGGCCACGTCGCGGATGTAGCCCTGGATCTCGGGCTGGTGGGCAAAGGCGCGCGTCCAGTGCGGGTTCTGCTCGTCGGAGTAGGAGTACAGGATGCTGGCGATGTCGCAAGCGCAGCCCGGATAGCTGTTGTCGCGCCAGGTCCCGCCAAGGTCCTCCGCCCGTTCGAGCACGACGAAGTCCTCGATCCCGTCCCCCCGCAGGGCGATGGCCATTCCGACCCCCGACAGGCCGGCGCCGGCGATCGCGATCTGCACGTCGGTGGTGGGCATCGCGTCTCCTGGGATGGCTGACGGGCAGACGGTACGTTTTCGTACCGTCGGTGGTACGTCACCATACCACCGACCGCGGCGCGGCAAACGCGCATGCACCGCGGCGCGGCAAACGCGCATCCACCCCGGGCGTCGGCCCTACAGCAGCGAGCCGCTGAGGATCGCCTTGATCGTCTCGCCCGCGCTGACGCCCAGCTCGCGCATGTCGCGGCCACGCTGCAGGGCGATGACCAGCAGCTCGCGCAGACCGCCGACGATGATGATGGCCGTGTCCATGGCCAGCGGGCGCAGGCGCAGCTCGGGCTGGGCCCGGCGGCCGGAGTCGACGAACCCGACGAGCATCTCGGCGAAGCGCTCCAGCGTGGCCAGGCCGCGATCGGCGCCCACCTGGCCCAGGCCGGGCAACTCGCGCACGAAGCTGCGATACAGCGCGGGCGTGGCGGTGACGTTCGCGATGTAGGCGTCGACGGCGCGGTCCACCTGCTCGTCGAGCGGGCGGTCGGGCTGCACCGCCTCGGCGATCTCGCGCATCATCCTCTCGTTGGTGGTGTCAAACAGCGCCAGGAAGCAGGCATCGCGGTCGGCAAAGTGCTCGTAGAAGTTGCGCCGGGAGGTGCGGGCGAGGCGCACGACGTCGGCCACCGTGGTGTCGCGGTACCCCTTCTCCTCGATCGACGCCGCCATCGCGGCGATCAGACGTTCGCGGTGGCCGGCGGGTTCTGCGGTCAGGACCTCGTCGCGCTGCGCTGACACCGGGGGGACCATAGTCCGCGCTCAGGCACCGGAGCGGTGGATGACTGCGATCTGACACCCGCCGGCGGGGACCATGGTCACGTTGCGCATGCGGGCCGGCTCGGGGCGGGCGTCGGACGACGCCAGGTCCGTGCGCCGGGCGATGGCCTCGAGCACCACGCGCTGCTCTGCCATCGCGAGCGTGGCTCCCAGGCACCGGCGGATCCCGCCACCGAACGGAATCCAGGTGTAGGTCCCCGGCTTGGCCGCCAAGAAGCGGGCCGGATCGAAGACGTGAGGGTCGGGATAGACGTCGCGCCGATGGTGCAGGGCGACGATGCTCACTGCCACCGGCGTTCGCGAGGGGACGGCGTACGCGCCCAGGCGCCACCGTCGCATCACCATGCGCGCGATCATCGGGATGACCGGGCGGCTGCGCATGCCCTCGTGGATGGTGGCCTCGACGTACGCCTGGGCCGCCGGGCGATCCGCGCCGCGGACCAGCTCGCGCAGGCGGGCGTAGGCCACGGGCGTGCGCAGGAGGCGCTCGAACGTCCACGCCAGCGAGTTGGCGGTCGTCTCATGGCCCGCCAGCACGAGGGACATCAGCTCGTCGCGCAGCTCGTGGTCGGTGAGGGGGCGGCCATCCTCGTCGGAGGCGGCGAGCAACAGCGAGAGCACGTCGCCCCGCCGCTCGTGGTCCCCGGCGGCCCGCCGCTCGCGGATCACGGCGTGCATCTGGCGATCCACCATCGCCATCACCGCCGCGAGGAGCCCCTTGGGCTCGGTCTGACGCGCGTTGCGCATCTCCACCAACAGGTACAGCGGCGACATCGACGCCGCCAGCATCCGCCTCAGGGCCTGGCGCATGCGGCGCTCGGCCTCGGTGGTGACCGAGGCGGCGCCGATCCCGAACACGCCCCGCATGATCACTTCGAAGGTCACCGCCTGCATGCGCGGCGCCAGCGCGAACGTCTCGCCGATCGGCCAGCGGTCGATCTCCTGCCCGGCGACGTCGTCGATCATCGCCACGTAGCGCTGGACGGCCTCGCCGTGAAACGGGGGCAGGAGCAGCTTGCGCTGGCGCAGGTGACGTGCGCCCCCCGAGGTCAGGACCGAGTTCGGGCCCACGATGGGGCGCAGCGGCGACTCTCCCGTGAGCGACGGGGCGTCCGCCGGATCGGCCGTGAGCAGCGAGCGCACGTGATCGGGGTGACAGGTGACCGCGAACGGCTCGCTCCGGGTCGGGGCCTTCAGCTCCCAGACGTCTCCGAAGCGTCGCTGCGACGCCAGGGCGAAGCTCATGGGCCTACGGGCGAAGCGCAGGCCCTGGACGACGGCGGGAAGCCCGATGGCCGGGGGCAGCCGGATCGGCGTCGACGCGTCCACAGGACCCGCCGGCGAGGGCGGCGCGGCCGCGGCGGATGCCGGTGCGGCGCGCGGCGGAGTCTCGGCGACGGTCATGGTACGACAGTGTACCGGTGTTCTGAGGGGGCGCGTCAGCCGGTCACACCGGCCGGCGCCAGGGGCGCCGAGGGACGCGCCGCGTACGCCGCGGCCTGGCTGCGCACCACCGTGAGCAGGTTGCCCAGCGCGATGTTGGCGTCCAGCAGGTGCAGACCCCAAGTCGGATCGGGACTGGGCGTTGCGGTCTGTGCGCCGTTCAGCGCGGAGACCTGCAGGACGCCGGCTCCGTCCGCCGAGGAGCACCGCGCGCGGTAGGCGCCCGGCTCGCTGACCCACGGCGTGGACGCCTGCGGGTGGGTGAGGTGGAGCAGGGCGATCCCGGCGGCGATGATCGTTCCGGGCGCGAACGGCGCCGAGGGGAAGATGGGATCCACCTTGGCGGCCCCCCCGGCAAGCGCGGCCGGGTTGGTGCACAGGACCTGATCGCCGCGGACGGTGGTGCGGCCGAAGATGGCCTTCGCCGGGGGCGGCTGGTCGAAGGTGGAGAAGGCGATCACGCATGCCAGCTGGGTCGCCGAGCGGCAGCCCGGGACGTGCTTGAACGAGCCGCCCACGGTCTTGCCGCGTTTGACCAGCACGTTGCCGCCCAGCAGGATGGCCGAGACGAGGCGCTTGCGCACCGCGGGCTTGGCGTCGATGTCCTTGGCGATGAGCTGCTCGAGCACGGAGGAACCCTGCGAGTGCCCGAGGAGCACGAAGCCGCGCCCGTGGTTGTACTTGCGCAGGTAGGTGGCGAACGCCTGGCGCAC
This sequence comes from Solirubrobacteraceae bacterium, assembly GCA_036497165.1. GTDB lineage: Bacteria > Actinomycetota > Thermoleophilia > Solirubrobacterales > Solirubrobacteraceae > Palsa-465. The sequence continues at coordinate 4,912 of DASXJW010000185.1, read as the reverse complement.
GTCGCCGATTGGGATCGCCAGTTGCTGCGGGGACTCCTCGTTGCCCGCCTGCAGGGCCGGCACGGTGACCTGGCGGTACATCGGGGCGAACACCCGGCAGTACTGCGAGTACCGGGCGGCCTGGTAGAGCGCGATCGACCGCTCCTCGGGTCCGACGTGGCGGTTGGCCAGCGTCGTCTTCTGGTCTGACACCGTGGGATAGACGTAGAAGCAGTCGATGGCCGGCTTGGCGACGCGCTTGGGGTGCAGCACCTTGAGCTTGTGCAGCGTCGGCGAGAACACCGTCGTGGCCAGGCTGACGTTGCATGGATCGGGGGTCTGGCCCGGTCTGCAGAGCCACGCCGTGCGGGCCGAGGCCACGCCCGCGCCCAGAGCAGCGAGGGCGCACACCACCGCGGCCGTTGCCGCGAGAGCGATGGGCAGACGAAGCGCACGGAGTCTCAGCTGGCTCATGGCAGGTTGGGGCGGCGCTGGGCCCACGGCGCGGCCTCCTCGATCTGGCCGGCGAGCGAGTACAGCGTGTCCTCGGCGCCCACCCTACCGACGAGCTGGACGGCGAGCGGCAGCCCGTCGCTGCCGACGCCCGCCGGAACCGCGATCGCGGGCTGGCCGGTCAGGTTGAAGATCGGCGTGAACGGCGTGAAGCGGCCGGCGATGTCGATGGCCAGCGGAGCCGGGCGCCCGTAGCCGCCCTCGGCGGGAATCGCCGTTCGTGCCAGCGCGGGCGTCATGAGCACGTCGAACTCGTCCCACAGCGCCGTGATCCGCGCCGTCGTCTTCGGGCGAGCGGCCAGGATCGCGGCCCGGCGCCGGGGTGGCACGACATAGCGGCCGAAGGCGGCCATCTGACGCGTGCTGGGCTCGAGCTGGGAGCGGTCGGGCACCGTGAGCGACTCCTCGTAGACACCCCGCACCCAGGTCTGCAGGAACTCGAGCTGGGCAAGCCCGTAGGCCGGGTCGCGGGGCACGACGTCGTGGCCGAGGGCACCCAGCAGCGCGCCCGTGCGTTCCCATGCGCCGCGCTGGTCGGTCGAGACACGCGCCAGCAGGCCCGGCGGCAGCTTCCGCGAGACGGCGATCCGCAACCGCGGCGGGGGTGTGGCCGCGGCGTCGATGTAGCGCCCGTGAAACGGCGGGGCCTGATCGGGATCTCCGGGCAGCCCACCGTGCATGGCGTCGAGCATGAGCGCGCTGTCGGCCACGGTGCGTGCCAGGGCCCCGTAGACCGAGAGACTCAGCCACCCGCCCCGGCCACTGACCCGGCCGCGGGTGGGCTTCATCCCGACCAGGCCGCACGCCGCCGCCGGGATCCGGAGCGAGCCGCCGCCGTCAGACCCGGTGGCCGCCGGCACCATTCCGGCCGCCACCGCGCAGGCCGAGCCGCCCGAGGAGCCACCCGTCGTGCGCGACGGGTCCCACGGGTTGCGGGTCACGCCGTTGGCCGTCGTCGCCGTCCACGGGAAGATCATGAGCTCGGGCACGTTGGTGATGCCGATGGGGATGGCGCCGGCGGCACGCAGGCGGCGGATCGGCTCGGCGTCGGTGCCGGCGGGCGGTCCGAAGCTCCGCGTCCCGCGGCTGGCCACCTCCCCGGCAACCTCGAGGTCGTCCTTGACCGCGATGGGGACGCCCGCCAGCGATCCTGAGCGATCCACCCGCTCGGCCTCGGCCAGCGCCTGCTCGGCGCGCACGACGCGAAACGCGTTCAGCTGGGGATCGAGCGCCTCGATGCGCGCCAAGCACAGCTCCACCAGCTCCCGGGGCGCGACCTCCCCCGACCGCACCATCGCCGCCTGCGCCCCGGGTCCGGCGAAGGCGAGGTCGGTATCGGCGGTGGCGGTCATGGCTCGCGCAGCGACAGCACGAGCTGCCGGATGGCGCCAGGGTACCGGTACGAGGTCCCCCCGTGCTTGCCCTCGAACAGCTCGAGCGTGTGCGCGATGTCCAGGCGCGTGAGTTCGTCGGAGAACGCCTGAGCCCCCAGGTCCAGGAAGAACTCGTCCTGGCGGCCGGCGTCGAGATAGATCCGCCGCATGCGCCGCAGGGCATCGGCGTGCGGCTCGGCCATCCGGACGGGATCAAGGGCCAGCCAGCGGCGCCAGATCTCCTCGTCCAGACGGCCCGTGGCGGGGTCGAAGGGCAGCAGCGGCTTGCCCGGATGCTCGGGGTCCGGCGTGTAGGCACACGCGTAGGCGTACATGGAGAAGGCGTCCCCGTACCGGCCCCAGTCGAACGCCGGCGCGGCGCGGGCCGCGCGGAGCAGCTCATCGAAGGAGCCGCCGAAATCGTCGCGCAGCCGGCGCACGATGGCCGGGAACTCCGGCAGATAGCAGTACTCGAACAGGGCGTCGCCGGCGTGGGAGGCCAGCGCGCCGAACACCTCGGGGCGGAGCATCGCCACCACCATGGCGCCGTAGCCGCCCGACGACTTGCCGGCCACGCCGCGGTGCTCAGGGCCGGGTAGGGTCGGGTAGCGCTCGTCGACGAAGGGCACGATCTCGTCGCACAGGTAGTCCATGTACGGGCCGGTGCTCGACGAATTGAGGAACTGCGAGCCGCCCAGGGACGTCCAGGCGTCGATGAACACGATCACCGCGTCCGGGCAGTCCCCGGCGGCGAACATGGCGTCGATGCGCTCGATGCTCGTCGGGTCGAAGGCCGATCGGCCGAGCCACATGTCCGCCTGCCCCGAGTATCCCTGGAGCATGTATACCGACGGGAACCGCTCCCGGCCGGGCGCGATGGCCCCGGGCGAGCGATAGACGTAGAGCGGCCGGCGGGCCGGGTCGCCCAGCGGGTTGCCCTCCAGCAGCTCAGAATGCACCGTGATCCGGTCCAGCATGCCGGCCAGCGGGCGATCCCAGGGCGGCCCCGGAAGGCCATCCACCTTGCGCAGGCTCATGCCTCCACGCTACGACAATCCGGGGGGCCAGGTCAGGCCGTGCGAGCGCCATCACCCGGGTATAGTCGAACCCTCTGATCCCAATGCCGACATGCCATGACTGATCGAGCCCAGACGCAGACGCCGACCACGAATGGCAATCGAGCTGAGCCCGACGCGGTCGATCCCGATGCGGTAGAGACGACCGAGTGGCTCGAGGCGCTGGACGCGGTCGTCAGCCATGACGGCCCGGATCGCGCGCGCGACCTGCTCACGCGGGTCATCGAGCGCGCGCAGCACGCCGGCACCGGTCCCATCGCCAGCCTCAACACTGAGTACGTCAACACCATCCCGAAGTCGCTCGAACCGCCCTTCCCGGGCGATCCTCAGGTCGAACGCCGCCTGCGCTCGATCGTGCGCTGGAACGCCATCTGCATGGTGCTGCGCGCCAACAAGGTCTCCTCCGAGCTGGGGGGCCACATCGCCACCTACCAGTCGCTGGCCACACTCATGGAGGTCGGCTTCAACCACTTCTGGCACGCGCCTACGGCGGAGCACGGGGGCGACTTGGTCTACTTCCAGGGCCACTCCTCTCCGGGCAACTACGCCCGGGCCTTCCTCGAGGGGCGGCTGAGCCCCGAGCAGCTCGACGGCTTCCGCCAGGAGGTCTCGGTGGCGGGCGGGCTGAGCTCCTACCCGCATCCGTGGCTGATGCCGGAGTTCTGGCAGTTCCCGACCGTCTCGCTGGGCATCGGCGCCATCACCTCGATCTACCAGGCGCGGTTCATGAAGTACCTCGAAGCCCGCGCGATGGCGAGCACCGCCGGCCGCAAGGTGTGGGCGTTCCTGGGCGACGGCGAGATGGACGAGCCCGAGTCGATGGGCGCGACCGCCCTGGCCGGGCGCGAGCAGCTCGACAACCTCGTCTGGGTGGTCAATTGCAACCTCCAGCGCCTCGACGGTCCCGTGCGCGGCAACGGGAAGATCATCCAGGAGCTCGAGTCCGACTTCCGGGGGGCCGGCTGGAACGTGATCAAGGTCATCTGGGGCAGCCGCTGGGACCCGCTGCTCGAGGCCGACGTCGACGGCGCGCTGGTCAAGGTCATGGAGGACTGCGTCGACGGCGACTACCAGACGTTCAAGTCCCGGGACGGCGCCTACGTCCGCGAGCACTTCTTCGGCCGCGATCCGCGGGTGCTCGAGCGCGTCAGCCATATGTCCGACGATGAGATCTGGCTGCTCAATCGCGGCGGCCATGACCAGCAGAAGGTCTACGCCGCCTACGACGCCGCGGTGCGCCACACCGGACAGCCGACGGTCATCCTGGCCAAGACGATCAAGGGGTACGGGATGGGCGTCTCGGGCGAGGGCCAGATGATCACCCACCAGGCCAAGAAGATGACCGAGGCCGCCCTGCTCGCCTTCCGCGATCGCTTCGAGCTGCCGCTGACCGACCAGCAGGTCCACGACGCCGAGTACTACCGGCCGCCCGACGACACGCCGGAGATGCAGCTCCTGCGCGAGTCGCGCGAGAGGCTCGGCGGAGCCCTGCCGGCGCGCCGCCCCCGCTCAAAGTCTCTGGCGGCGCCGCCGCTTGAGAGCTTCAAGTCCCAGCTGGAGGGCACCGGGGACCGCGAGATCTCGACCACGATGGCCTTCGTGCGCATCCTCGCCGCCCTGCTGCGCGACAAGGAGCTCGGCCGTCACATCGTCCCGATCGTGCCGGACGAGTCGCGCACCTTCGGCATGGAGGGGCTGTTCCGCCAGCTTGGCATCTACTCCCCGGTTGGTCAGGGCTACAGCCCTCAGGACTCCGAGCAGCTCATGTTCTACAAGGAGGACGAGCACGGCCAGATCCTCGAGGAGGGCATCACCGAGGCGGGTGCGATGTCCTCGTTCATCGCCGCCGGCACCTCCTACAGCGCCCACGACGTGCCGATGGTGCCGTTCTACATCTACTACTCGATGTTCGGATACCAGCGGGTCGGCGACCTCGTCTGGGCCGCCGGCGACAGCCGCACCCGCGGCTTC
>DASXJW010000184.1:0-52137 GCA_036497165.1 Solirubrobacteraceae bacterium | reverse complement strand
GCGCTCGATGACGTCGACCTCGGGGTGGCGGCGGGGCAGATCCATGGCCTGCTCGGCGCCAACGGCGCCGGAAAGACCACGCTCCTGCGGCTGCTCTTCGGCCTGATCGCTCCCGACGCAGGTCAGATCCGGCTGCTGGGGCGTCCGCTGGGCGGGCCGGGCTCAGCCGCGCTGGATCACGTCGCCGGCTTCGTGGAGGAGCCGACCTTCTACCCCTATCTGTCGGGGCGGGCGAATCTGTCGCTGCTGGCCAGGCTCGACGGTCGGGTACCGCCGGCCCGGATCGACGAGGCGCTCGAGCGCGTGGGGCTTGCCCAGCGCGCGGCGACCCGCGTGGGGGGGTACTCCACGGGGATGCGACAGCGCCTGGGCATCGCCGCGGCGCTGCTGCGCGCTCCGCGCCTGCTCCTGCTCGACGAGCCCACGAGCGGCCTTGACCCGGGCGGCGCCCGCGCGGTGGCCGCCCTGCTGCGCGAGCTCGCCGGCGAGGGCGTGGCAGTGCTTCTGTCCAGCCACCAGATCGGGGAGCTCGAGAAGGTGTGCGACGCCTACACGGTCATCCGCGATGGCCGCGTCGTGTGGGACGGGACCGCGGGCGAGCTGGTGGCGCAGGCGCCGTCCTCCGCTTATGCGCTGGGCACCAGCGATGACGCGCGGGCGCTGGAGATCGCCGCCGGCATCCCGGGCGTGCGCGCGGGCCGGTCCGCGCGCGGTCAGCTGGCCGTCGCCGTCCAGGAGGGCACCCTCGATCCACTCGTGCTGGCCCTCAACGACGCGCGCGTGGTGGTGCGGCGGCTCGAGCTTCTGGTCAGCCCGCTGGAGAGCATGTTCTTCGCCCTCAGCGGCGAGGAGGAGCTCCATCATCTCGCGCCGGGCGACCTGGCCGAGCGGATGCTCGCGAGGGCCGACGCGTGAGCGTGGGCGACCTGGCCCTGGCCGGCGCCGGTCCGCAGGCCTCGGGGCTCTCGCTCGACCAGCGCATCTGGGGCGCGTATCAGACCGAGCTCGTCAAGCTGCGCGCGCAGCTGGCCATCCGCGTGCTGGCGCTCGTCTGCGCCGTGGGCCCCTTCGCGTTCGCCGCGGTGCTCAAGGTACAGAGCGGAACCCCCGCGGACGCCCTCTTCGGCGCCTACGTGCACTCCTCGGGCTTCGCGGTCTCGCTGGTGGTGATGGGCTTTGCGGGCTCGTGGGGGTTCCCGCTCGTCGCCGGGCTGGTCGCGGGCGACCAGTGTGCGTCCGAGGACCGCCACAACACCTGGAAGACGATCCTCACGCGGTCGACCTCGCTGGGCGAGCTGTTCTGCGGCAAGCTCCTCGCCGCGGCCACCCTTGCCGTCGCCCTGCTCGCCCTGGCGGCGCTGTCCAGCCTGCTGGCGGGGCTGGTCCTGGTGGGCGGTCATGGCCTGGTCGATCTCAGCGGCATCCGGCAGTCATCGGGACGGTCACTGGCTCTGACCCTGGTCAGCTGGGCCCTCTGCGTGCTCCCGCTCCTGGCCTACGTGAGCCTCGCGGTGCTGTTCTCGGTGGCCAGCCGCAACGGGATCGTCGGCGTGGTCGGGCCGATCGTGATCGCCCTGGCCACGACGCTCATCGACCTCATCGGCAAGGGCGTATGGGTGCATCTGCTGCTCATCGGCTCTGCCTTCGACGGGATGTACGGGCTGTTCACCGCGCACACCTTCCTCGGACCACTGGTGATCTCCAGCCTGGTCAGCGTCGCCTGGATCGCCGCCTGCACCGGCGCCGCCTGGCTCATCCTGCGCCGCCGGGACTTCCTCTCCGGCTCGGCGCGGGCGCGGAGCTGGCACGCCCCGGTGCGCGTGGTCGCGGCCAGCATCGCGGTCATCGCGGTCCTGGCCTTCGCCGCGAACCTGGGCCCGGTCGGCGTGACCGCCCCCCGCCTCGACGCCGCCATCGGCGCCGCCTTCAACAACGCCAGCCTGCTGCAGCAGCGGCTGCTCGGGCGAGTGGCGCCTCCGGGGGCAAGGCTCGACGTGCGGCCGTTCTGCAACCGCCGCGCCACCAGGTCAGAGGGTCCCGGGGACTGGCTGTGCAACGTCTACGTGTACCTGCCACAGCCCAACTCCGTGCCCTTCCAGCGCACCAACGTCGAGTACGACGTGAGCGTGCGCTACGACGGCTGCTACAAGGCGCAGTCTCCGCCGACGTTCATCGGCGGCCCCACCATGACCGACGATCGGGGACGCGGCGCGGTCAACCCCCTGTTCGTGGTCTACGGCTGCTTTGACACGTTGTGACTCACAGGCGCTCGCCCGCCTGGACCGGCTGCGCGATCACGTTGCCGGGCGGCGCCAGCGGGCATACCCAGTCCGCGTTGTACCGGCATGACGGGTGATAGAGGAAGTTGAGGTCGACGACGAGCCTCGAACCGTCGCTGCCGAGGTCCGCGCCCTTGGCGGTGTCGAGCAGATAGCGGCCGCCGCCGTAGCTGGTGGTGCCCGCGGTACCGTCACGCAGGGGCAGGAACACGCCGCCTGCGTACTGCTCCATCCACCAGACGTCAAGCGTCGCCTCAAGCGGCGGGGGCAGCGCGAGGACGCCGATGCGCGACAGCGCCGTCGTCTCGGTCCCGCCGGTGCTCAGCTCGAGGGTTGCGGGTTCGCCGGTCGTCTCCAGCTCGAGCTCGAAACGCAGCGCGGGGTCATAGCGCCAGTACGGAATCCCAGCACGGCGCAGCTCGTCGCCGGGCAGCAGCGGACTCTCCGGGTGCTCGCGCATGAGCTCGTCGCGGCCGCGGCGCCACAGGGCGTGGGCCGCGGAGGGCACCGCCTCGGCCCGCACCGCGGCGTAGAGCGCCGCCACCCGTCGGCGCCAATCGAGGAGATCCAGGTTCGAGGACGCGGCGGCGGGGGCCATGTGGCCGCATGAACGCTACTCAAGTTTCCCGCCACCCTGCCGATCATCCGGCCATGGAGCCCTCGATGCTCGGCCCTCATCCGGTGCCAACCGCGCACCCCACCCTGCTCATCGCCGACGACGACCCGGTGGTGCGCTCGATGCTGAGCCTCATGCTGGAGCGCCAGTTCGACATCGTCGGTGCGGTCGCCGACAGCCATGAGGCGATCGCCCTCGCCGAGGAGTCTCGGCCCGACGTGGCCCTCGTGGACGTGCAGATGCCGGGCGGCGGCGGGCTGAGCGCGATTCGCGGGATCACCGGCGTGTCCCCGGATACCGCCGCGGTGGTCATCTCGGCCGACGAGTTCGAGCCCCTGGTCCGTCAGCTGATGCTCGCCGGCGCCATGACCTACGTGCGCAAGGGCATCGCCCCGACGGAACTGGCCGACGTGCTGCACCGCGCGATGCGAGCGCGGCCCCAGTCCGCCCCGGCCGCCGCCTAGTTCCGGGCCCCCAGCGACGCTTCAGCCAAGCGCCGCTGCGAGCAGACGCACCGCGGTGGTGGTCATGACGACCGCGACGAAACCGTCCACGCCGCGCCACATCCCGGGGCGGGCCAGCAACGAGTGCGCCGACGAGGACGCGGCGGCCAGCGCGGCGAACCACAGCGCGCTGCCGAGCGCCGCGCCACCGCCGAACCACCACTGGCGCCCGCCGTGCGCCTGCGCCACCGAGCCGAGCAGAACCACCGTGTCGAGATAGACAGCGGGATTCAGCCAGGTGAGGGCCAGGCAGGCGACGATCACCGCCGCGCGCCCGTGTCGCGCCGGCGCGCCGGTGCCGTCAGACGCCTGAGGGCGCAGCGAGCGCCGCGCGGCCAGCGCGGCGTACGCGAGCAGGGCGACCGTCCCGGCCAGCCGGGTCGCCTCCATCAGCCCGGGCCGCCCGGTGAGCGCGGCCCCGGTGCCGGCCACGCCGAGAGCGATGAGGATCACGTCGGAGACCGTGCAGACGACCACGACCGCCGCCACATGGCGGCGCAGGGCTCCCTGGCGCATGACGAACGCGTTCTGCGGGCCGATGGCGACGATGAGCGACAGCCCGAACGTGGAGCCGGAGAGGAGGGCATTGAGGGCGAGCGCGGGCACGGCCAGGCCACGGTAGGCGCTCGGCTAACCTGCGTGCAAATCATGTTTCTGCAGTAGCGTTAGAACGGCTAATGCCAGAGTCGCTCGACCAGGGGCAGCTCGAAGCGCTGCTGTCGGTGGTGGCGGAGGGGACGTTCGATGCCGCGGCACAAGCGCTCGACGTCACGCCATCGGCCATCAGCCAGCGGATCAAGGGGCTGGAGACGCGCGTGGGGCGGGTGCTGCTCAGGCGGACCAAGCCGGTGACGCCGACCGCTGCCGGCTCCACCCTGCTTCGAGCCGCTCGTCAGATCAGCGCCATCACCGAGGACGTCCTCGCGGAGTTGGGCGACGAGAGGTCGGGCTCGCCGATCACCGTCCCCCTCGCCGTCAACGCCGACAGCCTGGCCACGTGGTTCGTGGAGGCGCTCGCCCACGCCGGCCCGGGACTGGCGTTCGACCTGCGGCGGGCCGATCAGACGCGGACCGCCGAGCTTCTGCGCGAGGGCACCGTCATGGCGGCGGTCACCGCCTCCGCCCAGCCCGTCCCCGGTTGCACCGTCCATCGCCTCGGGCAGATGCGCTACCGCCCGCGAGCCTCGGCCGGGTTCGTCAGGCGCTGGTTCGCCGGCGGCGTGACGGCCCAGGCGCTCTCGCTGGCCCCGGTCGTCATGTTCGACCGCGAGGATCCACTCCAGGACCAGTATCTGCGGCGGCGGTCTCGCCGCCGGCTCGCGCCGCCCCGGTGCTACGTCCCGGGCTCCACCGCCTTCGTCCAAGCCGTCAGCCGGGGCCTGGGCTGGGGCCTGGTCCCCGACCTCCAGGCCGATCCGGCGGCGGGCGATGCTCCGCTGGTGGAGTTCGACGGCTCGGCCCACACCGACGTTCCGCTGTTCTGGCAGCAGTGGGCCCGCCCCTCCCCGGCGCTCGAGCGCGTCAGCGCCGCGGTGCGGCGGCAGGCCAGCTCAACCCTGCGCCAGACGCGGGTGCGCCGCCCGGGGCGGAGTTAGACTCCGCGCGAGTCGTGCCCATGCACGGGAGACCACGAGGAGGAGACACTGCGGACGCGTCCGTCCTCGTGGTCGACGATCAGGCGACCTACCGCGCTGCCATGCGAGAGGTCGTCGCGGCGACGCCAGGCCTCGCGCTCGTGGGCGAGGTGGAGTCGGGCGAGGCCGCGGTCGCGGCCGCGGCGCGGATCGCTCCGCAGCTCGTGATCATGGACAAGCGCATGCCCGGCGTGGGCGGGCTTGCCGCGTGCCGGACGATCACCGATCGCAATCCCGGGATCATCGTCGTGCTCTGCTCGGTCGAAGATCCTGATCTCGCGACGGCACGGGCCCACGGAGCGGCGGACATGATCCGTAAGCAGGACCTCTCGCGCGACTGTCTGCTGGCCATCGTCCGGGCGCGCCTGGGGTGAGGACGGCGGGCGCGGGGGCGCCTGTCCTGCCGCAAGCGGCGCCGGGGGAGCCGTTCAGCGCCCAGAGGGCAGGACCGGGATCGCCGCGATGACGTGGGTGCCCCGTCCCTCCGGGCTGTCGACGGCGAAGGTGCCGCCGACCGCCTCCACGCGCTCGCGCAGCCCCTGAAGTCCCGACCCGGAGGTCTCGGCGGCGCCTCCTGCGCCGTCGTCGGCGACCTCCACGATCACGGTCGCCCCCCGCGTGCGGACACTGAGCCGGATGCTCGAGGCCTGGGCGTGCTTCTGCGCGTTGGTGACGGCCTCGGCGATGACGTAGTAGACGCTGGCCTCCGCGCTGGGCGGAAGTCGCCGGCTGGGCAGCCCGCCGAGCTTGATCGGGATCGGGCTGCGGGCGGCCATGTCGGCGATCACCGAGGCCAGCCCGCGCTCGGACAGCAGCGGCGGATGGTTGCCGTGGGCAAGCGCGCGCAGCTCGTCGATCGCCTTCTCGAGCTCTGAGCAGGCGGCGGTGACCATGGCGGCGCCGCGTTGGGGGTCCGAGGCCGTGAGCTCGGCGGCGAGTCCGAGGCGGACGATCAGCGCCGTCAGCCGTTGCTGGGCCCCATCGTGAAGGTCCCGCGCGAGACGGCGCTGCTCTGACTCCGCCGCCTGCACCAGGCGCAGCCGCGACACGTTGAGCGTCTCCCCCAACCGCCGGCGCTCGGCGACCACCGCGGCGAGGCACAGGGTGGAGAAGGTGGCCACGGCAATGAACAGCTGCGTGTGCAGCACCCCGGCGGCCAGCGAATGCGTCTCGAACGGGCCGAGATTGTGCACGAGCCCCCACAGGGCGAACGCCGACGCGAGCGCCGCGGCGACCGAGGCGCCGACCAGCCCCAATCGCAGCGCGCTCCAGATCAGCGGCGGAAAGACCAGGTAGGACAGGGGCACGGCCTGCTGCCAGGCCAGTGCGCTGGCCACCGCCACCACCGCCAGCACGACCACCGCCTCCCGGAGGTCGGGCGCGGCAAAGCCCCGCACGGGCATGCGATGCCACGCCACCACCGGCGGCACCAGCAGCAGCCCTCCGGAGAAGTCACCGAGCCACCACGTCCGCCACGAGGCGGTGACATGTGGGAGCGAGATCACGCCGGCCAGGTGCAGGGCGATGCAGCCGATGGTGGCGCTGACGGCCGCGCCGGCCGCGATCGCGAGCGCCGTCGCCGCGACGTCGTGGAGCGCCTCCTGCGGGCCGCGCCGGTCCAGGAGATAGCGGAGGATGAGCACCGCCACCACCACCTCGAGCACGTTGCCGGCCGTCTGCGCGATGTCCGCCGCCAGCGGGATGTGCGTGGCGTTGTCGGCGAGCACATCCCCGATGAGGACTCCCGGCCAGAGCTGGAGCCCCCCGATGTAGAGGGCGGCGATCGCGACGCCGACGGGAAGCCAGACGATGGCTCCGACGGGGCCGGTGAACCGCAGCGTGATCCCGAGTTGGGCCGCTCCGTAGTAGGCGGCGGCGAGGCCGGCGATCCCGGCGGCGGTCTGCAGCTGCCCGGTCGAGAGCCGACGCGCCGAGGTGGCGGCCAGCGTCTCGACCGCCTGACCATCCTCCAGACGGACCCCGGTCACAGTCAGATCATGGCAGGTCCCGCCGGCCCGGGACCATGGTCCCACCGCGGCGGGGGACGGCCGGCGCCGTCACGACTCCTCCCGCGTCCCCTCCTCGGCGAGGAAGATGAGGGCTGCGCGGACCCGCCGGCTGACATCGGGGCTCTCGGGAAGGTCGAGCTTGGAGAAGATCGCGTTGACGTGCTTCTCCACCGCGCGCTTGGTCAGCACCAGCGACTCGGCAATGGCCCCGTTGCTCTTGCCTGCGGCGATCTCCGCCAGCAGCTCCTGCTCACGGGGCGTCAGCCGGGCCACCCGGGAATGGGCGGCACGCGCCCGTGCGGCGATGAGGACGTCGACGATGCGCGGATCCACGACCGAGCCGCCGCGCGCCACCGCCTCGACAGCCCCGATCAGCTCCTGCTTGTCGCGGATGCGCTCCTTGAGGAGGTAGGCCCGGCCGCCCGTCCCCCCGCCGAGCAGGCTGAGCGCGTACGCGGGCTCGGCGTACTGGCTGAGCACGACCACCCCGACGTTCGGATGGCTGACCCGCAGGCGATTGGCGACTCGCAGGCCCTCGTCGTCTGACGGCGGCATGCGGATATCGGTCACGACCACGTCGGGCCCGCGGTCCTCGATGGCCCGCTCCAGCTCTGCGGCGTCCGAGCAGGCCGCCAGCAGCCGTAGCTGGGGCGCCGTGCCGAGTGCAGTGACCAGGAAGTCGCGGATCATGTAGGAGTCATCGGCCACCACCACGCCGAGCGGCCGCCCTTCCGTGTCACCGACCGACGCCATGTCCCGATGGTGTCACCGTGGCACTGCGCCGCGCAAGCTCGTTCGCTTGGCAGTGAAAACGGAGTGTCTCAGCCCGGAATGCGGTGCATGTCGGCTCGCGCCCAACCAGGCTGAGTACTAAACTGTGCGGCAGCCGAACATCCGGGACCCGAGGATGCAGCCACAGGGAGCGGGCTGCCCACCATGAATCACCAGATCGCTGCCGGTCACGGTGCTGCGGATTCTGGAGCATTGGAATCGGCATCACTGCCTGCGTTGCAGGCATCTCGGGCTGCCCGCGCCCGTCACGGCCTGCGCCACGCCGAGGGCCACCGCATCCGGATGGCGAGCGTGGCGGTCGCCGGCGTCGGCGCCGCGGCCTGCGTCGGCTACCTCACCGCGCGCAACCCCCATGCGACGCCACCGGCGCTGGCGGTGGGCGGAAGAATCTTCACCATCCTGGTGCTCGTCGCCGGCGGTCTGTACGCGCAGACCAGTCCCTCGCTGGCCCGCTTCGGGCGATGGCTGGCCGCTGCCGGATTGGTGACCGCCCTGTGGTTGCTCAACGGCTCGAGCGGTGGTCTGCCGTTCGCCGCCGGGCTGCTCATGTCAGGACTGGCGCCGGGGCTCTTCTGCGCGCTGCTGCTCATGTATCCGAGCGGCCGGCTGCGGTCCGCCGGCGACCGGAGGTTCCTGGCCCTCTGCGGAGGCACATTCGCGGTGTGCTGGCTCATCCTCGCCGAGACCGGGACGGTGCCCCCGCTCCAGCTCCCGCTGTCAGGATGCAACGGCGGCTGTGGCAACGTCCTGGCCACGGGTCACGGCAGTTGGACGGGAGCGGTCGCGCTCCAGGCGGCGTCGCTCACCGCGCTGATGTGCCTGGTCTGGGGCACGGTCCTCCTCCTGTCCACGCGAGTGCGGCTCCTGCCCGCCCCCCTGCGGTTCGCGGTCGCCCCGATGCGCCTCACCGCGCTGCTGTACGCGTCCTCGCTGACGGCATGGGCGCTGTTCGCCTGGCTCGTGCCCGGCGCGGTGACGACGATGGGCGCCGTCACGGTCCTGACCGCGGCGGTCGTGCCGTTGGCGATCGTCGCCGGCGTGGCCAGGGAGCGTCTGTACATGGGCCGGGCGCTGGTGGAGTTCGTGACCGCCATGGCGGAGGTGCCACGCTCCGATCCGCAGCCGCTGATGGCGGTGACGCTGCGCGATCCGTCGTTGCAGATCGGCTATCAGCGGCCGGGCCGGCGCACGTGCGTGAACTCACTTGGTGAGCAGGTGGACACCGCGCAGCCCGGTCCAGGGCGTGCCGTGACGTGGATCGAGCGTGACAACCGCCGGATCGCGGCCGTCATCTACGACGCGGAGCTCTCAGACCAGGAGCCGTTCATCCATGCCGCGGGTGCCGCCGCAATGATGCGTCTCGAGCGCGCGCAGCTGATCGCCGATCTCAAGGCGTCGGCCGCCGAGGTGGCCGCCTCGCGCAGCCGCCTCGTCGAGACCGCCTACGCGGAGCGCCAGCGCTTCGAGCGAGACCTTCACGACGGCGTCCAGCAGGACCTGGTGGCCCTGCGGATCAAGCTCGACCTCGCCGGGGAGGCCCTGCGGGAGGACCCGATGCGAGGCCAGCACATGCTCACCGCCCTGGGGCGCCACATGGACGACGTGCTCGAGACGCTGCGCGGGCTGGCGCACGGGATCTACCCCGCGCTGCTGGACCGCCACGGGCTGGTGCCCGCGCTCGAGTCCGCGGCGCGGCGCTGCCCGCTGCCGGTGACGGTCGATGCCCACATCGACCGCTACCCGCTCGAGACCGAGGCCGCCGTGTACTTCGCCTGCCTGGAGGCGCTTCAAAACGCGATGAAGCACGCGGGCGACCACATCGGGGTGCGCATCAGGCTCTGGCAGTCCGACGACCGCATGGACTTCGAGATCCGTGACGGCGGAGTCGGGTTCGACGCTGACGCCGTGGGCGACGGGCATGGGCTGCTGAACATGCGCGATCGGATCGACGCGGTGAGGGGCACCGCGACGATCAGGTCGCAGCCTGGGGTCGGGACCGTTGTGGCGGGCCACGTACCGCGGGATGCGGCGGTGGTGACGCCGGGCATCCCCGCCGACCCGCACGCGCTGCAGCCGTAGATCGTCATCCCGAACGGAGGATGCCGGGGATGCAGTCTCCTGCTCCCGTGATGCCATGCGCAGGCGCGGTCCGCGGGAGGCCGAGGCGGCGAGTCCGCCCGGGGAGCTGGCCATCACGTGGTTGGGGCACGCGACGGTCCTGGTCGAGATGGCCGGCGCGCGGGCGCTCACGGATCCGGTCCTGCGCCATCGCGCGGATCCGCTGGCGAGGGTCCCGTCCGCCTCGGCGCTGCGCGCGCCCGTCGACTGTGCGCTCCTGTCTGACCTGCACCGTGACCACGCCGACCTGCCGACGCTGCGCGGGCTCGCACGGACGGGCCCGCTCATCGTGCCCCCGCGTGCCCGCGACTGGCTGATGGGAAAGGGGATCGAGGACGTTGAGGAGCTCGCCCCGTCTCACGCGCTGACCGTCGGGGGCATCGGCGTGACCGCGACCCGGGGGCGCCACGATCCCCGGCGGCACCCGTTCGGCCCGACCGCGCAGCCGCTCGGCTTTCTGCTCACGAGCTCGATCTCGGTCTTCTTCGCCGGGGACACCGCCGCTCTCCCGGAGATGGCCGAGCTGCGCGGGCGCGTCGACGTCGCCCTGCTGCCGCTCGCCGGCGGCCGGCCGCCGATGGGCCATCGGCAGCTCGATCCCGAGGGCGCCGCGGCGGCGGTGGCGCTCATCAACCCGGCCATGGTCATCCCGATCCAATGGGGAGCGTTCTCCTCGGGTCGGGGACCCGGCCGGCGGATCGGGGACGCCGCGGCGCAGGCATTCGCGGCCCGGGCCAGGCGATACGCCCCCCGCGTCGACGTGCGCGTGCTCAGCCCGAGCGAGCGGCTCATGCTCTGACCCCCGTGACCCCCGGTCGCATCCGGTGGTGCGGGCCTCCCCCAACACGCAGGCAGGCTCCCTTGTCCGTGAAGCCCCGGTACGGGACAACCAAAGGGCGCATTTTCCCAACCGTGCGCCCATCCCCATGTCATCGGCTCAGGTCGCCGCCCTTCTTCGCCGTCACGATCCCGCCTCGCCCGACCCGCTCGCCGATGAGCTGGCCGAGTTGCCGAGCGCGGCCCCCGCCGCGCCGCCGGGATTCGTGCGCAGGCCCGGCCTGGTTGACAAGCTGAGATCGCTCCCCCACGCCGTCCTCATCCTCGTCGTGGCGCCCCCGGGGTACGGGAAGTCGACGCTGCTGGCCGAGTGGGCCGAGGCCGACGAGCGGACCTTCGTGTGGCTCAGACCGGCAACCGCGCTCGGCCGAGCCCGCCGCGAGACCGTTCGCACGCTGCTGGAGCGCGGCGAGGGAGGCCACGACACGCGCTATGTGTTCGCGCTCGACGATGCCCACCTCGTGGCGCCGGAGCTCCTGCGCGAGCTCGTCTACGAGGTATTGATCGAGCTGCCGCCGGGATCGGCGCTGGCCCTGACGTCCCGCACCGAGTTGGAGCTCCCCCTCGCCCGCCTGCGGACGCACCGAGAGGTGGCCGAGGTGCGCGCCGACGACCTGGCCATGGGCACCGGCGAGGCGGTGCGGCTGCTGGCCACCGCCGGGCTCGGTCTCCCGCCCGAGGACGTGCGCTCGCTGCAAAGGCGTACCCAGGGCTGGCCGGCGGCGCTGTACCTCGCGGGCCTCAGCGCGTCAGCTGACCTGGAGGCGAACCTCGGATGGACTCCGGGAAACGGTCTGGCCCTGTCCCGGTACCTGCGCGACGAGGTGCTCTCTGCGCTGCCCGGCCCCCTGATGTCGGTGGCGCGGCGCTCCTCCGTGCTGGAGGAGCTCTCGCCATCCGCGTGCGATGCAGTCCTGCAGCGCCGCGGCTGCGCCCGCGACCTCGAGGAGCTGGCCAACACGCTCCCCCTGCTGCGCACGACCGGCTCAGACCCGCTCCACTACCGCTGGCATCCGCTGGTCAGGGAGGCCCTGCTCAACGAGCTGCGCTTCATCGAGCCCGAGCTCGAGCCGGGCCTTCAGCTGCGCGCCAGCACGTGGCACCTCGAGCATGGGGAGGTCGAGGCGGCGATCGCACACGCGTGCGAGGGGGGGGACCCGCGGCGCGCCGGCGAGTTGCTGTGGCCGATCGTCCCCCACCTGGTGACGTCCGGGCGCGGGCCACAGGTCAAGGAGTGGCTGGCGCACTTTCGCGCTCCGCAGGTCGCCGAGTCCCCGGAGCTCGCGGCCTCGGCGGCACACGCCGCGTTGGCGGCGGGCGATCTCGACGGCGCGCGGCGATGGGCGCTGCACGCCGCCGCCGCCGCCGAGCGCACGACCCCCTCCCGGCCGGCGCCCGGCATCAGCGCGGGGATCGCCGTCATCGACGCTGTCGCTGCCACGCCCGGCGTGGCCGAGATGCGCGCCGCGGCGAGCCGCGCCTGCACGGCAGAGGCGGCCGACAGCCTGTGGCAACCGATCTCCCGTTCGCTCTGCGGGACCGCGGCGTATCTCGCCGGCGACCTGGACTCCGCGGATGAGCTGCTGGACCAGGCCATCGGGATGGCCGGAGCCTCGGTTCCCGCCGTCACCGCGCTGTGCCTCAGCCAGCGCGCGATGATCGCGCTGCATCGTCAGGATTGGGAACTGGCCGGCGACCATGCGTCCCGCGCGGTCGAGGTCGTGGAGGGGCATGCCCTGACCGACGATCCGGTGAGCGCCTTAGTGCTCGCCGCTGCCGCGGCCAGCGCGGCGCACGACGGTCGCGCGGACGAGGCCAAACGCGATGTCAAGGCCAGCCTCGACCTGCTGACCACGTTGGGTGATTCGGTCGCCTGGTACGGCGCCGAGGTCAGGATCCTGCTCGCCTGCGCGCGGCTGTGGCTGGCCGATGTGGTGGGCGCGCGCACCCTCCTGGCCCAGGCGTCGCGCTTGGGCCGCCGCTCGCGCGGAGCGGCGGTGTTCGAGCACTGGTTCAATACCTGCTGGTCGCACATGGACACCCTGGCCGAGGCGACGCTGGCGGGCCCGTCGGCGCTGACGATCGCCGAGCTGCGGGTCCTGCGCTTCCTGCCCAGCCATCTGTCCTT
Source organism: Solirubrobacteraceae bacterium (assembly GCA_036497165.1). Classification (GTDB taxonomy): domain Bacteria; phylum Actinomycetota; class Thermoleophilia; order Solirubrobacterales; family Solirubrobacteraceae; genus Palsa-465. The sequence goes on along the minus strand of DASXJW010000184.1, from coordinate 39,221 downwards.
CCGCGAGATCGCGGCGCGGCTGGGCGTATCGGCCAACACGGTCAAGACGCAGGCGCACAGCGTGTACCGCAAGCTCGGCGCAGCCTCGCGCTCCGAGGCCGTCGCCCGGGCCCAGGACACCGGTCTGCTCGGTCAGTGACGCCGGAGGCCGGCGTCAGCGCGCAGGTTGTGCCAGACCGTCCCCGGCATCGCGATCCGACATCCGGGTGGCGAGCTCGACGGACGCCGCCGCACCCTCCTCGTCGGCCAGCGCCGTCAGGTAGGCGCGGAACCGCTCCGGCTTGTCCCGGGCCGTGGCCGCCTGCCACGCGTGCCACGTCCTGAGCACGCGCTGCTCGCTGCCGCGCCAGCGCTGCAGCAGCCGGGCACGCTCCTGCTCGGCAGGATCGCCGGGCGGCTCGGGGTCGTGCCCCGGCGCGTCCGCCACCGGCTGCCCCGGCGCGTCCACGGCCGGCTCAGCCGGTTCCGGTCCGCCCTTTCTACGACGCCTGAACACCATTCATCACCGCGCCGGCCGGGGCGCGCGGCTGGCCGAGGCGCGTCGAACGGCGGCGACCGACAGCTGCGGCGTGACGAGGACCACCGTGTGCGCCAGCCAATCCTGAAACCCCCGGCGGCGGCGGTCGAAGAGGATCGGGGCGAAGCCGATGAACAGCGGCAGCGCGGCGAGGAGCAGACCGACGCAGCGCAGGAGCGCCCGCGAGGGCCCGAGCAGCCTCCCATCCGCCGTCTGGACGCGGATCTGCATGACACGCGACCCCGGGGTCTGACCGGTCGTGGTCCAGAATCCGACGAAGTAGCCGGCCGACCAGGCGATGGCCAGACAGCCGCCGATGACGACGAGGACGGCATTGATCGCAGTGGGAAGGTGCAGGACCCCGACGATCACCACTCCGCTCACCCACACGATCAGATCCGCGGCGAGGATCAGCGCGCCATCGATGGCGAAGGCGATGACGCGCGTGATCAGCCCGGCGTACGCGGGCACGGCGCCGGCCGTCGCGGGCGTGGCCAGGTCAGTGGACCGCACTGTGCCCCCGTGGGAGAGAGGCTCGTTGCGCGAACTCACCGCGGAGCGCCAGTCCGGCAAGCGCGCCGATCATCTGGCCGGGGCGGTCGGGCAGCGCCGCCGACGGAGACGCACCCGGGTGCTGGGGGGCGATGCGGACGCGCAGCGCCCCCGGGCGCGTGGTGAAGCGCAGCGGCGGATCGAACCGCAGCGACTCGCCGTCCATGCCGGCGGGCACGGCGGACGCGCTGCGGATCTCGAACTCCTCCTCGGTCCACTGCTGCATCTGGAGGTGGACCTGCCCCGGGCGCTCCCCGGACGCGCGGCTCGGAGCGAGCACGGTGATTCCCAGGACGCCGCAGTCCAGGCGGGGGCGGGTCCCCGAGCCCAGGGCGCGAGCGAGGCGATAGGGGCTGTTGGACACGAGGATCGCCACCGCCGACTCCGAACCGCTGGGGCCGTCCCACCCCAGCTGCGGCGGGTCGGCGTCGGGACCGAGCACGTTCGGGACGGTGTCCAGCAGCGTGTGCAGCTTCGCCTCGCGGTAACCCGGGCGCGCGACCGCCTCGGCGTAGAGCCCGAGCGAGACGTTGTTGACGAACACGTGGCCGTTGACCTCGGCGAGGTCGACGACCCGCTCTCCGCCACTGACGAAGGCATCCAGCGCGCCGACGACGTCGTCGCGGTCGACCCCGAGGTCCAGGGCGAAGTGATTCCGGGTCCCGGCGGGAATGCACGCATAGGGCAGCTCCAGCTCGGCCGCGATCATGGCGACGACCGCCTGCGAGCCGTCGCCTCCGGCCATGGCCAGCGCGTCCGCGCCCCCGGCGACGGCATCCCGGACGAGCGTCTCGAGATCGTCTCCGGGGTTGAGCTCCACCGGCTCGATGCCGCGCCGCCGCGCCTCGTCGGGCAGGCGGAAGCGCTGCGCCTTGCCTCCGCCCGACTTCGGGTTGTAGAACAGCACGGGCCGCTCCGGCCGGGAGGCGGCCGGCAGCTCCACCTGCACGCGAAAGGCCTGCCTGGCCGCGGCCACCGAGGCCGCGAGGGCTGCCAGGACGACGAGATCCTCCACGATCACGTGCTCCACCACCGCCAGGACGATGGAGGCCACGAGCAGCCCGGCGGCGAGGGCGAAGCCCAGGAAACGAAGCGGGCGCCGCCGGCTCAGGGAGAACCACGCGACGGGCACGGCGACCGCGACGCAGGCGAGCGCCAGCAGGGCCAGGGGAAAGTGCACGATGATCGCCACCACGGCTCCGGCCGCGGCCCCCACGAGCAGGACGAGGGCCAGTGCGGCCCAAGCGCGCTGTTCGGGTCGGGGCTGAGCTGCCACGAGCGCAGCCTGGCCTGAGCGACGCGCCGAGTCATCACCTCGTTGGGGTGACGCCGCCCGGGAAACGGACCCAGATCGTTCGACACACCCGTCGGAGGTCATCCACGTCCGTTCGTGCAAGCCCCGAGTCGTCCCAGGTCCCGTCTGGGTATGACACCTGTTACGAGGACGACCGCCGACGGGTGGGTGACCTTCGCCGGCGTCCTGCTCCTGCTCCTGCTCCTGCTACTGGGCACGATCAACTTCATCGACGGCATCGCCGCGGTCGGGCATCATCGCGATGTACGCACTGATCGCTCACGGAAAGCGGATCGGCTACCGATCTTAAGGAGGAGCCGGCCGGCCGCTGCGCCTCGCAACGCGGTCTCAAACCCTCACTCAGCCGGTCGTGACGGCGCCTGTCTTGAGCGGGCCGTCCGTGGGTACCCTCCCAAAACAAGCCGTTGAGCGAGACACGAGGCTGGTTGACATGCGCCGTGAGTTGTTGTTCAAAGATTCGGTGTCCCAGACGTCACGGTGGCGGGCTCGCCCGCAGGCCGGACTGGTCCTGCTGGCGGCCCTGCTGACGACGCTCACCAGCGCCGCGCTGTGCACCGCCGCGATCCTCGCCCCGGCGCCCGAGGCGGTCGTCCCCTTCGTGGTCATCGTCTGCATCGGCTGCCCGATGCTCGCCTCCTGGCAGGTCCCGGACGTGCTCTCGGGCCTGCGCACCCGGCGCTTCGCCACCAGGGCGCTGTCCCAGCTGCACCGGGGTCTGGCGCAGCTGCCCGAGACCGAGCACCCGCTCGGTCACGACGGCTGACCCCGCCGCACTTGGTGGGACGGCTGGCCCCCTCGGTTCCGAGGTCGCGACCACGCCAACGTTGACTGCTCAGATCGCACACCGCGCTTTTCTGAGGCGTGTGATCTGAAACGCGTGCCATGTTGACTTTTCAGATCGCGCGCTCCCACGAAGGCCACCGTGCGATCTGAGGAGTCAAGATTGGGGCCGCACGCAGCTCGTTCGTTCCTCCGCCACCTCCGATCCCCGCCCTCATTGCCAGCCGATGACATGCGCTCGCGTCGTGCCCCGACACTCACGGCAGGCAGGCAGGCGGGCACACAAGGGCGAGAAGCGGGCCTCACGTCGACGGGGGTACGCCGCGCCGTTCAGGATGCATGCCTGCCTGACGTGACGCATGCTCGCCTCATTGCGGGCGGGCATCGGGGGCGCGAGGCTTGGGGGCATGCCGGTCAGCTCCACTCCCGGCGTGCGGAGCGGGATGTCTGAAGCTGCCCGCGCGGGCACAACCGATCGGCTCTGGGCGCGCTGGCAGAGCGGGCCGGACGCCTACACCGTCGGCGTCGAGGAGGAGGCCATGCTCGTCGAGGCGAGCACCCACCTGCCGGCCAACCGCGCCGACCGCGCCCTGGCCGCCTTCTCCGAGTCGCTGCGCGCCCGGACCGCGCCGGAGACCCATGCCTCCGTGCTGGAGCTCAGAACCGGGGTGCACGCCAGGGTGGCGAGCGCGCTGCGGGAGCTGCGCCAGACACGCGAGGCGCTCAGCGCCGAGCTTCACCCCATGGGTCTGCGGGCCGCCGTGGCCGGCACCCACGCTCGCGGCTCCGCGGCCGGGAGCAGTAACTCCGACGCCGCGCGCTACCGCCGGGTGAGCGAGACGATGCGCTCCCTCGCCCACCGCGAGCCCACGATGGCGCTGCACGTTCACGTGGGCATTCGGCGTCCCGACGACGGCGTGCGGGTGCTCAACCGGCTGCGGGAGAACATTCCCGTACTCGTTGCCCTGTCGGCGAACTCGCCGTTCGTCAACGGCGCCGACAGCGGCTTTGCCTCGGCGCGCACGCCGATCTTCGGGGGCTTTCCCCGCACCGGCGCGCCGCGCTCGTTTCGCTCCTATCGCGACTTCGTGGAATCGATCGACGCCCTGATCGCCCCCGGCGCCATCCCGGATCACACGTTCCTGTGGTGGGACGTCCGGCTGCAACCGACGCTCGGTACCGTCGAGGTCCGGGCGATGGACGCTCAGACGACGGTGGAGGACGCGGCGCCGTTGGTCGCGCTCGTGCAGTCGCTGGCTCACCTCGAGCTCGAGGGAGAACCCCTTGACCATCGCAGCACCCCTGAGCTGGTGGAGGAGAACCGTTTCCGTGCGGCGCGCGACGGGGTCGAGGCGCAGCTCATCGATGGGTCCGGCCGCCGGCTCGTGCCCCTGCGGGCGCTCGTCGAGCAGCTGATCGAGCAGTGCCGGCCCCACGCGACCGCGCTCCGATGCGCGGCAGCGCTGGAGAACCTCGACCAGCGGCTGACCGCCAACGGCGCGCACCGCCAGCGAGCGTGTGCATCACGTCAGGGCGTGGCCTCGGTGGTGCCCGCGCTCGCCGAGCAGTTCACGCGACACCCGGGACGCTGATGACCTCAATGCTCAGGCGCACGGACCCCCGATGTGTCGCTGGCCGGCTGGTGGCGGTCGGCGCCTGAGCGGCCTGGGCTGCTTGCGCCTTTAGTTCGAGCGTCCGAACACGCGCAGGAACAGCAGGAACAGATTGAGCACGTCGAGGAAGATGCCGGCAGCGAGAGGGATGGCCTCGCCAGTGCCGGCGCGCCGCAGGCGGTTGAAGTCCACGACCGTGTAGAGCCCGAACACCACCAGGCCCAGGATCGTCCAGCCCACGTAGGCCGCGGGGATGTGGACGAAGATGAGCACGATCCCCGCCGCGAGCAAGGCGATTAGGAGCCAGAACAGGATGCGGTAGAGGAAGGAGAGGTCCCGCCTGGTGGCGTACCCGGCGGACCCGAGCACGGCGACGGAGAGCGTGGTGGCCGCAAACGCCTGGCGCACCGCCGTCGGATCGGTCGCGGCGTAGTAGTTGACGGTGCCGGCGACGCTGACGCCCACGAGCAGCCCGAAAGCGAGCAGCAGGGTCACGGCCAGGCCCGTCCGCCCGCGCGCGTTGGCCGCGTTGAGGCCGAACAGGCAGCCGAAGGCCAGCAGCCACGCGATGAACCAGCCGCCGCTTCCGGAGTCGCGGGCGACCCAGACGCCCAGGGTGGCGCAGGCCACCGTGAGGGCCACCAGGCCCATCACGCGCCCGAACAGCCCCGCCGTGTCGCTGCGCGCCGACGGATGGGTTGACGCCGCGATGCTCACGGGTCAGAGGACCGGCTGACGGCCCGGAGGGTCGGGGGGCTCGTCGGGCGCGCCCGGCATGCCGGTCGACCCCGGCGGCGGGCGCCGGCGCCGGCCGCGCGCGGTGAGGACGGCGAGCAGGACGACGGCGATGACGCCGAGCCCGATGAGCACCCAGGCCCATGCCGGAACGCCACTGTCCTGCTGTGAGCCGTGAAGGTTGGTCGTCTGGTTGCCGACGATCGCGTTGGTGACCGCCGTGGTGGAGGTGGATGGCGACTGGGTGACGGTCCGTGTCTTGGTCGCCGAGTGCGTGACCGTAGAGGTCTTGGTCGCGGTCTTCGTCCGCGTCTCGGTCCGCGTGGTCTGGGTCGGGGTGGTCTCGGTTGTGCTCCCCGACGAGGTGGTGGTGCCCGCGGCGAAGGCGGCATTGCACGTCGCCAAAACGACGGCGCAGGCCAGCGCCGCGGCGCCCGGCCGGGCCAGAGATCTCGCCACTGCTCACCTCCATCGATGTGGGCGATGTCCTGTGAGGTCCAGTGTCAGGGGGGGCACTCAGACTGAGATCATCCGAAACGGGTGATCTGCGACCACCCGATCCGGGTGATGCGCGGCCGGCGAGGGGGCGCGACCGTACGGCGCACGAGACGCGATGCTCCGGCAACTCGGCGTGGTCATCTCCGTCGGCCTGGCGGACTCACTCAATCCCAGCACGGTGGGGCCCGCCCTGGTCCTCGCCGCGGCCCCACGCCGCGTCCGCCGCGTGGCCGAGTTCACCGTCGGCGTGAGCGCGGTCAACCTGCTGGCCGGGTTCGTCCTGCTGATCGGACCGGCCCGGCTGCTGCTGGGCCTGGTGCCCCACCCCCGGGGGACCGTGCGCCACCTCATCGAATTGGTCGCGGGCGTCGTGCTGATCGCGCTGGCGTTGACCACCTGGTCGGCGCGGCGATCGCTGGCGCGCCGACCGCTGCCGGGGTCCAAGGCAGACGGAGCCTCGTCTCCGCTGGTGGCGGGCGCGTCGCTGGCCGCTGTGGAGCTGCCGACGGCAGCTCCCTATCTCGCCGTCGTCGCGGGCATCGCAGCCTCCACTGCCACGGTCCCCGAGCAGGTCCTGCTCGTGGCCCTCTACAACGTCGCCTTCGTCGCGCCCCTGCTGGCCATCCTCGTCGCGCTGATGGTCGCCGGCGACCGCGCCGACCCCTGGCTGGCGCGCATGGCGGGGTGGCTGCAGCGGCGCTGGCCGGTGGTGCTGGCGGCGCTGCTCATGCTGGTGGGAGGGGTGCTGGCGACCCTGGGCGGGCTCGGCCTGCTGGGCCGCCTGTGATGTCGTCTCGTGCCGCCGAGCCATCATGCGGGGGCGCGATCGGCGCCTCCCCGCGGATGCGCGTTCCCTTGCGCGGGCTGGAGATGAAGATGAGGGTTCCGCCGACGGCCTCCAGCCGGTCGCGCATGTTGGTCAGCCCGCGACCCTGGTCGACCGACTCCGAATCGAAGCCCCGGCCGTCGTCGCGCACCTCGAACACGATCCGTCCATCGCGCTCCCACAGGGTGATGATGACCGCCGCGCGAGGCCCTGCGTGCTTGGCCGCGTTCTGGAGCGCCTCCAAGCAGCTGAAGTAGATGGCGACCTCGACCTGCTCGGGGTATCGGCCCACGTGCGAGGCCCGCACCGTGACGGGCACCGAGCCGGCGCGCGCGGCCGATCGGATCGCCTCCGGCAGGCCGCGCTCGTGCAGCACGGCCGGGTAGATCCCGCGCGCCAGCGAGCGCACCTCATCGAGCACGGTATCCATCTGACGACCCACCGTGGCGAGGAGCCGCTCGCCCTCCTGCGGATCGTCCTCGAGCGTCTCGGAGGCCAGCTCGAGCTTGATGCGCAGTCCGAGCACCTGCTGTTGCACGCCGTCGTGAAGATCTCGCTCGATGCGGCGACGTTCCCGCTGCACCGACTCCACCAGGCGCATACGCGACCGCTCCAACTCATGCATCGACGCCTGCAGGTCCGTGTGCAGGCGCGCATGCTCGACGCGCAGCACAGCGGCGGCGGCCGCGGCCTGGATGAATCGCTCCTGATCGGCGAGATCGGCGTTGTAGATGACGGCGGCCACGGGCCGGTCGGCGCGGCGCACGTAGGTCACACACCGTTTCCGGGAGCTCGCCGGGAGGGCCACCGGACGTCCTGCCCCATCCACGTACCCGCGCGACCCCGGCGGCCGCGAGACGACCTGGAGCGTCGGATCGCCGAGCGCCGCGGCGATCAGGGCCTGGGCATCCCGACCCGGAGCGTCCGAGAGCTGATCCACGAGCCGCGCCAGCGCGCGGGCCAAGAAGAGCCGCTCCCGGGCCAGCCCGAGCACGATGGCCACCGCGGTCAGCACGGCAATCGCCGCGTAGGCGACATCCACGGCATCCCCGGGGTCCGGTTCGGTGGACCGGATCACGAGCACCACGGTCAGCAGCGCGGCGGCGACGGCGACGACGCGCATGGGGGCCAGCGCCCGGCGCAACGGCAACGGAGCCGAGCGGCGGCCACGCCGCAGCACGAGCGCGGCCGTCCCCACCGACAGCGCCAGCCAGCTGACGACGACGAGGAAGCGCAGCGCCTGAGGTGCGCCTTCGGGCAGCGTAAGGCCGAACACGTCATCCGGACAACTGGGCGCGCACCCGTGCTGTGGGGGCCACAGAGCCGGATGCCAGGCGATCGCCGCTGCGGCGAACGATCCCGCGATCAGCGTCCCGCCGGCGATCCCGATGAGCAGCCGGTCGGGGCCGTCGTGCAGCCGTCCGGTGGGATGGGCGAGCACCACATACGCCAGGACCGCCGGCGCGACCGTCGAGAGCAGCGTGCCCAGTGCCCGCGCCGGCGCCCACGTCGCTCCGTTGAGCGTCCACAGCGCGCAGAACAGCGTCATCGTCCCGAGCAGCTGACCGAGCCGGCTTCCCGTCCGGGTGGTCTGCGCCGTGACCGCGGCGACGGCGAAGCTGCCGATCATGGCCAGCCTCAGGGCCAGCGCCCCGTCAGAGGTGGGGGTCGCCGTGTTGACGGCAGTGGCGACCGTCACCGCCGCGCCGCCCGCGATCGCCACGACGCCGGTCGAGACCGGCCGCCAGCGGAGATGGCGATTGCCGCGGGCCGCCGACTGCGCCCCTGGAGGAGACCACGGGGCAAGCGGCCATAGCGACGCTGCGGAGATGGATCGGGGCGCGGCCATACTCACAACCTAGGTGCGCGCCCGCTGTGCCGCATCAGTAATCGTCCCTGAACGGCCTGCGGTGCGTCACACCGGCGAGGTCAACCATGTCCGTGGCCCCCATTCTCCCGCGGCGGGATCAGGCTTGGCTGGTGCATACCCCCGTGCTCACGGGGGCGCGCGCCCTTGTATCCCTCCCCTCCGACGGCGACCATAGCGTGAAACCCGGGGCTGCGTCGCCGACCAGTATCCGGTCAACCGGGAGCGGCAGGCGCATGTGCCCAATCGCTGACGTGCAACCGACCGACGTGTCCCGCTCACCCGAACGCAACGACGCCTTCGGGACGGACGCCCAGCTCCGCGTGGTCATCGCCGAGGACTCGTACCTCATCCGCGAGGTCCTGACGATGACGCTCAGCGCCGTGCCCTCGGTCACGATCGTGGCAGTCTGCGCGAACGGCAAGGAGCTGCTCAGTGCAGTCGACACGTGGAATCCCGACGTGATCATCACCGACATCCGTATGCCGCCCTCCGGCGCCGACGAGGGCATCCGCGTCGCGGCGCAGCTGCGCGAGACCCATCCGGACGTTGGCGTGGTCGTGCTCAGCCAGTACGCCGAGCCTGCGTACGCTCTCGGCCTGCTCTCCCAGGGCACGGGCGGACGCGCCTACCTGCTCAAGGAGCGCATCCGCGACCGGGCCGAGCTCATCCGCGCCATCGAGGCGGTGGCCCACGGCGGCTCGGTGATCGACCCCGGAATCGTGGATGCGCTCATCGAGGCGCGCTTCAAGGCAGCGCACTCGCGGCTGGCGCAGCTCACTCCGCGCGAGCGCGAGCTGCTGGCCGAGATCGCCGTGGGCAAGAGCAACGGCGCCATTGCCGATTCTCTCGTGCTCACCAAGCGCGCCGTGGAGAAGCACGTCAACTCCATCTTCGCCAAGCTCGACCTGACCGAGACCCAGGATGTCAGCCGTCGGGTCAAGGCGGCGCTGATCTACCTCTCCGAGGTCGGTCAGGACGCTTGATGGCGGCCACCGGACAGCGGCGCGGTCGCCTGCCGTCCGCCGCGGGTCAGGAGACGGCGGCCGTCCTCCTCCTCCTCGAGGACGTGCGGATCGCGATGCTGCTGGTCAACGCGGCTCGCTACCGCGCGCTGAATCGCTGGCTGGGACTGGACAAGACGGGGGCGAATCTCGTAACTCTGGTCGCGGCCGCCGCGGCGGTCGAGGCCGCGCAGAGGCAGACGGCGCGACTGGCGGCTCCAGGGGCTCCGGGGGCGGCCGACTTCGCGCTCGGCGCCGCCGCCGCGGAGTCGGCCCTGCTGTCGCTCGCCGGGAAGGCCGCGGCGGGCGCCGCGCCCGGCAGCCTGCTCTTGACGATCGCCGTCGCCTACAAGCTCATCGGCGTGCCGACACGACGCGCGATGCGTGAGGTCGCCAGGGCTCCGTTCCGGCTGCGCAAGGCCATGCTCGAACAGGCACAGCGTCTGGCCGAGGCGGCGTCCGGGGCCGCAGACGGGGCGACGGTGGCGGCTCGTATGGCCGTGGGCGGAGCGACCACGACGGATGAAGCGACCACGGGATCCGCTGCCGAGGCGACCACGACACCGGCGGCGGGGACTTGAGCAGCGAGTTGACCGGACCCAGGCGGGCGACGTTCGCGGGCGTGCTGCTGGCCATCGGCGGTGTCCTGAACGTCATCTACGGCATCGCCGGGATCGGGAACGGCAGAGTGTTCGCGTCCAGCCGGCACTACCTGTTCGGGGGGCTGAAGTCGTGGGGCTGGGCGGCGCTGATCCTCGGCATCCTGGAGCTCGGGGCGGCGCTATCGCTGTGGCGCGGAGGCTCGTTCGGGCGCTGGTTCGGCATCCTCATCGGATCGCTCGCGGCGATCGACGCGCTGCTCGGGCTCCCCTCCTATCCGCTGTGGTCAATCGCGATCTTCGCGCTCAGCCTCTGGGTGGTCCAGGGTCTGACGACGGCGGTCAGCACCGAGGAGATCTGGCAGGCGCGCGCGTCGGGGGCGTCGGTCTCGGTCAATCATGGCGAGCTGCGGCCGCCGACTTAGCCAGGTCCGGCTCGGACCCGCGGGGGTCGGCGTCGCCGGGTAGCAGCAGCCCGGCGACCAGCCCGATCACGCCGAACGCCGCCAGTGCGCCCATTGCCAGTGCGTAGGAGCGGTTGCCCGAGGCCAGGTCGGACACCAGGATCGTGCCCGCGATGGCGGTGCCCATGGAGGAGCCGAGATTGGAGACGCTGCGCGAGAGGCCGGAGATCTCCCCCTGCTTGTCCTCCGGGAAGCTCGACTGCACCACGTTGACCGACGGAGTGAGCATCCCGCCGAGCCCCACCCCCATCACGAACAGCCCGGGCAGGAACGCCGTCACGCTGCCCGCGTGCTTGTAGAGGGCGAGCAGGAGCCCGATCCCGACGAGGGTGATCACGAACCCTGCGCGGATCAGCGTGCGCTGCGCATGGCGCTTGGCCAGGCGCTCGGCGGCCAGCGAGGACAGGAGGATTCCGGCTGTCGCCGCCGTGAAGACGAGCCCGGTCTTGATCGCGCTGTAGTGGTGGACCGTCTGCATGAACACCGACACCACGAACGAGGACCCCAGCAAGAGGAGCCACTGGATGTTCTGGGTCACCATGGCCAGATTCGAGGTCCGGTTGCGAAACAGGCTCGTGGACAGGAGCGGCTCGCGCCCGCCACGCTCGCGCGCGCGAATGTGCAGGTAGAACCACAGCAGGACCACGAGGCCCACGACCGCGAGGATGATCGCCAGCGTGTCGTTGGTACCCACCTGCAGGATGGCGATCACGAGCAGGGCCATGCCCGCCGCCGACAGGAAGGCGCCGAGCCCGTCAAACGGGCGCGACGGGTCGGCCGGGATGGGGTCGGTGAGCCGGCGGCTGAGGATGATGATCGTTCCCACGATCACCGCCTGCAGCAGGAACGAGGCTCGCCAGCTGACGGCCGTGGTGATCAGTCCCCCGATGAGCGGTCCCGCCGCCGCCCCGATCCCGGCCATGCCGCTGATGACGCCGAAGGCCCGCGCCCGGGACGTCACGTCGTCGAAGTAGAGCGTGGCCAGGATGTAGATGGGAGGGATCATCAGCGCCGAGCCCACGCCCTCAAACAGCGAGTAGCCGACGATGAGCAACCCCAGCCCGGAGGCGATCGCGCCGATGACGGCACCGGCCCCGTAGATGGTGAGGCCCATGATGAGGCAACGCTTGCGGCCCCACTTATCGGTCAGCTTGCTCCCGACGATCATCAGGGCCGCCATCGTCAGCAGGAACAGCGTGATCGCGGTCTGAACCCCATGCACGTCGGTCCCGAGGTCCTTGGCGATGCTGCTGATGGCCACGTTCATGTTCGAGCCGGCGAAGCTCGCGACGAACTGGGTGAGCGCCAACGGCAGCAGCAGCGCTCGCGCCGCGCCGGCCTGGTGGACGTCGCGCGACTCCGTGGCTGACGCCCGGGCAGCGCTCATTGACCCTCGGCTCCCACAGGATTGGGCATCGAGGGCCAGTGTCATCGGCACTCGGCGTCCACGCAACGGTGCCGGCATCCCCTCTGGTCGTGTGGCCGCCGGTGTGTCGGCGGCGGTCACCCCGTTGGGGTGATGGCCTACCCCGGGCGCGGTGGCAGCGTGGACCCGTACGGCGTCGCGCCCGACGTGCCGCCACCGCGAAAGGAGATACAGATGGACGAGGTCAAAGGTGTGGGGCGATCCATCTTCGCCGCCACGCTCCTGTTGATCGGCTGCGTGCTCAACGTGATCTACGGGATCGCGGCCATATCCAACTCACATTTCTTCACGCAGAACTCCCATTACGTGTTCGGCAACCTGAAGACGTGGGGGTGGGTGACGCTCATCATCGGCGTGCTCGAGGGCTTCGCCGGCGTGTCGCTGTTCCAGGGCGGCGCGTTCGGGCGCTGGATTGCCGTCGCGGCCGCGTCACTGGCGGCGATCGGCGCCCTGCTGGATCTGCCGGCGGCGCCGTTCTGGTCACTCGCCATCTTCGCGCTGAGCCTGTGGATCATCCACGGACTCCTCATGTACGGCGAGACGGACCCGGACCGCGGTGACGACTACCCGGTCGCCGAGAGCATGCCCAGGGAGCGGGTCGCGGGCCGCAGCTGAGGGCACGGACGCGAGCCGAGGGGGCGCGGGGGCGGCGCCACTTACACAGGACGCCCATCCACCCGAGCGGGATGGGCGTCCCTGGCGTCCGCGGCGCCCCCGTCAGACCGGCCGTGGACGCGGAGCCCCGTAGACGACCAGCGCGTAGACGACGAGGAGATCGACCGCGAAGATCGCCAGCGACCACAGCGGATAGGAGCGCTCATCTGATCGGGATGATGGATCGCATCCCGGCCTCGCACATGATCGCCCGGTGCGTGCGCTCGCCGGATATCGGGTGTCGTGGCTGCGGCACGACATCGTCGCCGGCGTCGTGCTCACCACCCTGCTGGTGCCGCAGGGGATGGCGTACGCGGAGCTCGCGGGCCTGCCGGCGATCACCGGCCTGTACACGTCGATCCTGTGCCTGATCGGCTACGCCCTGTGCGGGCCGTCGCGCATCCTGGTGCTCGGCCCGGACTCGTCGCTGGGGCCCATGATCGCGGCGACGCTCCTGCCCATCCTCGGCGCCAACGGCAGCCCCGAGCGGGCGATCGAACTCGCCTCGATGCTCGCCCTCATGGTGGGGGCGATCATGATCGCCGCGTCGGTGGCGCGGCTGGGCTTCGTGGCCGACCTGCTGTCCAAGCCGACACAGATCGGCTACATGAACGGCCTGGCTCTGACCATCCTGATCGGCCAGCTGCCCAAGCTGTTCGGATTCTCGGTCGATGCCGATGGCCTCATCTCCGAGGGCCGGGCGTTCGTGCACGGGCTCGCCGCCGGCAAGGCGGTCGGCGCCGCGGTCGCCGTGGGCGCGCTCAGCCTCCTCGTCATCCTCGCCCTCGGCCGATGGGCGCCGAAGGTCCCGGGTGTGCTGGTGGCGGTGGTGCTCGCCATCGGGGCCGCCATCGCCTTTGACCTCGATCAGCACGGCGTGTCGCTGGTGGGCACCCTCCCGCGAGGGTTCCCGCCGCTCACCTTTCCCAACGCGGTGTCCGACGTGCCCCTGCTGATCGCCGGCGCGCTGGGGATCTCGCTGGTGGCGCTCACCGACACGATCTCCACGGCGTCGGCGTTTGCCGCCCGCAGCGGCCAGGAGGTGAACGGCAACGGGGAGATGCTCGGGATCGGGGTGGCCAACGTCGCCGCCGGGCTCTTCCAGGGCTTCCCGGTGAGCACGAGCGGTTCGCGCACAGCGGTGGCCGAGCGCGCCGGGGCCAAGTCGCAGGTCACCGGGCTGGTGGGCGCGGCCACGATCGTGCTCATGCTCGTGCTGGTCCCCGGCCTGCTGCGCAACCTCCCCAACCCGACGCTGGCCGCGGTGGTCATCGCCGCCTCGCTGTCACTGGCCGACATTCGCGGCACCGTCCGCCTCTGGCGTCAGCGGCGCGTCGAGTTCCTACTGTCGGGGGTGGCCTTCCTCGGCGTGGCCCTGCTGGGCGTGCTGCAGGGCATCGCCGTCGCCGTGGCCCTGTCGATCCTCAACGTCTTCCGGCGCGCGTGGTGGCCGCACTACACGACGCTGGGACGGGTGGCGGGCATGGCCGGCCACCACGACGTGGAGCTGCATCCGGAGGCCGACCAACTGCCCGGGCTCGTCATCCTCCGCTTCGACGCACCGCTGTTCTTCGCCAACGCACGCACGTTCCGCGACGAGGTGCGCCGGATCGCCGCCGCCACGCCGTCGCTCCGCTGGATCCTCGTCGCGGCCGAGCCGATCACCGACGTCGACACCACCGCCGCCGACATGCTGCTCGCGCTCGACGAGGAGCTCAACGCCGCCGGCACGTCCCTGGTTTTCGCCGAGCTCAAGGACCCGGTGCGGGCCAAGCTCGAGCGCTACGAGCTGATCGGACCGCTGGACCCCGATCACTTCTTCCCCACGCTGGAGGGCGCGGTCGCCCAGTTCCGGCGCGAGAGCGGCGCCGAGTGGGCCCCCCCGCCCGCACTCGCCACGGATCACCCGAATGGGGTGAGGGGGCAGATGTGAAACCGCAGAGACTCCGCGCATGGGCCGCGCCCTCGTCCTCGCTCTTCTCGCCTCACTGAACCCGACGCTCCTGGCGGCCACCACGGTGATGCTCCTGCTCAACAATCCCGGGCGGCTCATGTTGGGCTACCTGCTCGGGGCGCTGATGACCAGTGTCATTCTGGGCGTCGTCATCGTCTTCTCGCTCGACGGGACGAGCGTGGCCAATGAGACTCAGAGCACGGTCAATCCGGCAGTGGACATCGCGCTCGGCGTCATCGCGCTGATCGTGGCGCGCGTGCTCGCTCCGCGGCGCGGCAGCCCGGGTCGGCGCGAGCGCGCCACCGACAAACCGCCACCGCGATGGCAGACCAAGCTCTCGCAGAGCTCGCCGCGAGGCGCCTTCGTCGTGGGCGCGCTGCTCACCCTTCCGGGCGCGTCATATCTGGCGGGCCTGCGTCAGATCGACAGCCTGAACTACTCCGACGCGGCCTCGGTGCTTCTGGTGGTCGCCTTCAACCTCGTCATGCTCATGCTCATCGAGCTGCCGCTGATCGGGTTCGCCGTCGCCCCTGACTGGACCAAGCTCGAGGTGGCCCGCGCCAAGGCATTCGTCGCTCGGCACGGACGGCGGGTGGCCACCGCGGCGCTCGTGCTCGTGGGGTGTGCGCTCATCCTCAAGGGCGTCGTGGCGCTGATCGCGGGGTGAGGCCGACAGGGTGGCCGCGGCGATATCGCGCCGCGGGGTTCACTCGTCGCCGAAGATGTCGTAGCCGATCGCCGACGCGAGCCGGGGAGCGGAGGCCACCACCCGGGCCAGGCCGACGGCGGGCGCCACCGCCACCAGCACGCCGACGATCTCGTCATTGGTGGCGCCGGCTCCGCGGGCTCGCTCGACGGCGGACCGCAGCGAACTCGTCGCGGCGCCGAGGGCCAGCAGCGCGCCCAGCCGGACGAGCAGATCGACCTTCGGCGTCAGCACGGGCCCCTTCTCGAGATCGTGGCCGTGGACGAGCACCATCTCGACCGAGCGCTCGTCGTTGAGCGAGAGTCGGCGGAGAAGGAGCTCGACGTCGTCCACGTCCGCCACCGTATGGATCAACCGGGCACGGGCATCGCCCGAAGGGGGTGATGCCGCGCCGCGCGGGTGGGTCCGAGCGCGGCCGTCATGAGGGCGCCGGGTCCGGCGTCTCCGGCGTCTCCGGCAGGTCCGGTAGGTCCGGTAGGTCCGGCACACCGGCGTCGGACCGGTTGCGCCGGCGGATGACCCGCCGGGCCGCCCGCTCCAGCCAGTCGTCGGCGCGCTGCGACCGGTCCCGCACCTGGTCGCCGACCTGGTCGGCGAACGTCAGCCCCTGCTGGGAGACGGCGGCCATCACCGCCGGGCTCTGCGCGACCTCGTCGACGAGATGCCAGAGCCCCTCGCTCTCCAGCAGCCGCTCGACCAGCCGGTCGAACATGCCGCTGTCAAAGAAGCTGTCGACCAGGCGATTCGCCGCCTCGCTGGAGATGGCCACCTGCAGCGCGGTCTGCACCCGCCGGCTCTCGACCGCCTCGAGCATCACGCGCTCGAGCTCCGGGCTGTCCAGCACGCGATCGACCGCCCGGCGCTGAATGGTCAGCCCGATCTCCAGCGCGGCGCCGACCGCCCCGTTGACCGGTCGCAGCGCCGAGGCCGCGGCCCATCCGCCGATGTGCACAACGGCGCGCAACGGCCCCGGCCGCCCGTTGGAGGCGAAGGTGCGGGTTTGGGCATCGGCCATGAGAGCTCCCTGCGGATCGTCGCGCCGCCCGCCTTGACCCCAATCACCCGAATCGGATGACGAGGGCTCGGCGGGCACAGCGGATCCTGTGCTGATGAGCTCGCCAGAACCGAACGGTCCTGTGGGTACGAGGAGCGACGGCGTCGCCACGCCGGCGAGGACGGTGGCCGCCGCCACCGGAGACCCGGGAACGAGCCCGACGCCGCCGCAGGCCGAGGCGGCAAAGCCCTCCCGCGGCCGCCGGATCCTGGTCGACGTGATGATCAGCGTGGCGACGATCCTGCTGGTGGTCGGGGTGTTCGCGGTGTGGGCCAACCGGCTCCTGTTCAGCCCTGACAATTGGTCGAACACCAGCTCCCAACTGCTGGCCAACCCCACCATCCGCCAGACGACCTCGAACTACATCGTCGACCAGATCTACGCCAACGTGAACGTGGCCGCCCTGCTGCGCTCGGGGCTCCCCACCCAGCTCGACCCACTGGCCGCGCCGGCCGCGGGCGCCCTGCGCAACGCGGCCGTACAGGTGGTGGATCAGGCCCTGCAGCGACCCCGGGTCCAGCAGCTGTGGGAGCAGGCCAACCGGTCCGCCGACCAGCTCTTCATCCACGTCGTGAACGGGGGCAAAGGCGCGGTCGCCGTCAACAACGGAGCGGTGACGCTCGACCTGGGCTCGATCGTCGACAACATCGCCGGTCGGCTCGGGCTGCCCGCAGGCATCAGCGCGAAGCTGCCGCCCAACATCGCCAACGTCACCGTCATCCAGTCCGACCATCTCAGCTTCGTCCAGAAGGTCGGGAAGGCCATCAAAGGCCTGGCCCTGTGGCTGACCATCCTCGTGCCGATCCTGTACGCGCTGGCGATGATCCTGGCGCGCGGCCGGCGCCGGCGAGCGCTGATGACGATCGGCTTTGCGGGGGTGCTCGCCGGCGTGCTGGTCATCGTGGGCCGCCACATCCTGGAGACGCAGCTCACCAACGCGATCACGAGCGATGCGTCGCTGCGGCCTACGGTCGCGGCGACCCTCGCCATCAACACCGCGATCCTCGGCCAGGTGGCGGGCGCGGTCATCGTGGGCGGGCTGGTGCTGGTCGCAGCCGCCTGGATCGGCGGCCCCGCCCGCCCCGCCGTGGCGACGCGGCGCGCGATCGCGCCGCTCCTGCGCGACCAGCCGGTGGCGGCGTACGCGATCACCCTGGGCGTGCTGGGGCTCCTCTTCATTTGGGATCCGATCCACGCGACGGGGACCCCGGCGGGAATCATCGTCTTCACCGCTCTGGCGCTGTTCGGCACGTTCATCCTGCGCGAGGAGACCGTGCACGAGTTTCCCGATGCGCGGGCGGGTGCCGCCGGGCAGGCGTTGCGCGAGCGCGCCGCGACGATCCGCCGGCGGCGTCCTGCGTCGCCATCCGCCCCGGCACCGCCCCCGACCACCACAGCCGATCAGCTCTCGCGCCTGGCCGAGCTGCGCGAGCGCGACGCGATCACGCCCGAGGAATACGAGTCCGCCAAGTCAGAGCTCCTGCATCACTAGCCAGATGACTGCCCTGACCCCACGGGAGCTGCTGCGCCGCCTCGCGGCGGGTGATGAGGCGTCGCTGGAGGCGGCGGTCTCCTCCCAGGCCGGAGGCGAGGGCGCCGGGCTGAACCTGGACCGATCGATCCGCGTGCTGGTCGAGCTCGCGGCGCTGCTGGCCATCGATGCGCCCACGACGTCGGTCCGGTGGGCGGCGGAACGCGCCGCCGCGGCCGGGGCCGATGACGAGGCGCTCCTCGGGGTGCTCCTGGCCGCCGGCGCCACCGCCGGCGAGGCCCAGATGGTGACGAGCGCGCCGCGCCTGGCGCTGGCGCTCGACGTGGACCTGGAGGTGGACGGGTGGGACGGAGACTGATCTGCACGGCGCCGCCTTCCCCGACGAGAACGAGGCGATCACGACCACGGTCTCGGCGGTCAAGAGCTTCTTGAGCTCAGCCTCGTCGAAGTGCGGCTGAGGGTCTCGTCGATCGCGCCCGCTGAGACTTCGGCGATCACGGCTCCGATCAGGGCTCCGGCGATGACATCGCCGGGGTAATGCACACCGGTGTGCACTCGTGAATAGCCGACGAGGGCGGCCAGCGCCCGCAGCGGCACGCCGGCGATCGGCAGGATCCGCCCCACGCCCGAGGCGAACGCGAAGGCCGCGGCCGTGTGGCCTGACGGGAAGGACGCGGACGTGGGCATGGCCACCTTGCGCGTCCGCGCCGGCTCGTGCGTGTCACGCTCAGGACGGCGCCGCCGCGCAACCGGCTTGACCGCGAGGTTGACGAAAGCTGAGGTCAGGCTGACCGTCGCCAGACCTGACGCGGCAGCTCGCCGTCCCCGCTGTCCGCCACAGGCCGCGAGCACCGCGGCCGAGGCCAGGGACAGACGCGAGTAGTTCGCCGCGTTGGTCAGCCGCCGCATGGTCGCGTCGAGCCGCGGCGTCGGCGTGCGGGCCACGGCCAAGTAGACGGCGGCATCGAGGTTCTGGACCTCGGCGAGCCAGCCGCCCTCCGTCTCAGTGCTCATCCGGGGCCGATGTTTCCATACGACGCAGTCCGAGGTTGCCGATGATCATGGACACGATCGTCACGAGATAGATCTGACCGATGAGGGCCTCCGCGTTGGACAGCGTATGTCCGAGGTTCGATGCCGCCGTCAGGTCACCGTAGCCCACCGTCGTAATGGTGGTGAAGCTGAAATAGAGGCACCGGGCCGCGGTGACGGCCACCTCCTGAGCGAAGAAGTGGCCTCCGTTGACCTTGCCGATGAACGCGTAGAGGAACGCGAACAGCATCCCGAGCAGCAGGTAGAGGCAGAGGACGCCGAACACCGCCTCCACCGTCACCTGCTTGCGCAGCCTCAGGGTCCGGACGGTACCGAGGACGACGGCGGGTGGCGCGATCATGACGAGCAGCAGGTTGAGGAGCATGACCGCGATCCCCTGGGGATCCGCGGCCAGCGTCGCCACGATGCTCCCGGCACAGAGGAACCCGGTGATCACCAGGGTCGGCACGACCACCGTTCTGCGGGCGTCCGCCACACGCAACGACAGAACGAGCGTGGCTCCGAGCAGAAGTGCCACCACGACCTGTTGCACGCGCCCCGGCGAGGAGACGCCCTCCACTGCGAACACCCCGGTGATCGCGAGCAGCAGCAGGCCAAACCGCTTGCGCCGCTCGCGGCTCTGGGCTCTCAGGCGCAGCCGTCTTGCTCTCGCCGACCGTGAGACCGGGGGGCTGGTCTGAGCCCCGGACGCGCCGCCAGCGTCCATGCGTTCCGCCGCGTGTCTCTACAGACCCGTCCGCGCGTCGATCCGGCCCGACGCAACGGCGTCCGTGAGACGCTTGTAGTCGCGTTCGTTCTGATCGGCGTACGCGACGGAGAACTCCAGAATGGCGCGATCGAAGGTCGCCCCGCCGCCGAGGTAGGACGCGATGGCGATCCGGTCGCCGCTGCGCGCGTGCGCCCGCGCCAGCGTCCAGCCGCACAGTTCGCCGTAGACCGCCATGCCCTCGGGGACCATTTGCTCGATCTCCGCCGACCCCTTCCAGTCCTTGAGCTGGCGGCCGTAGAAGTCGCGCGCCCTGCCGTCCAGGCCGTTGGGCTGGTGCACCCAACCGAGGAAGATGTCGCTGGTCGCCTGCATGAGACGCTGTCCGTTGACGACGCGCTGGCCGTGATTGGGGAACTCGCTCTCGCCCAGGAACTCCTCGAACACGGACGCCTCGGCCTCCTTCATCTGGAGAAACAGCGGCTCGGACTCGTCACCGCCGAACAGGAGCGCGATCCACGCGCGGGTGCCGACGCTGCCGACGCCCACGACCTTGCGCGCAAAGTCGGCGAGCTCGAACTGCTCGAGCAGCACGCGCCGGTCGGGCTGAAGCGTGTCGCGGTATTCGCGCATGAGCTCGTGGAGCTCCTCGAAGATCTGCTCCTCGCTGACGCCGGTGACGAGATGACGCAGCGGCACGATCAGCGGGGACTGGTCGACGATCTCCGAGTGCCCGTCGACGCGCTGGGCCAGCTTGGCCAGGGCGGACATGCTGTCACGCGTGCGCGCCTTGGCCAGCGTCTTCTCGGTGCGCTTGACCACTCGGCGCTGGAACTGGGGGGCGTACCTCGCCACGACGGTGTCGGTGTCCAGGTGCGCATACCACACCTCCAGAGTGCCCATGGCTGCGAATTCCCGCATGGCGCTGCGGTATCGCCCCACGGTCTGGAGGACCACCTGCTCCTGCTGCTGTGGCGCAAAGCCGTTGTCGCGCGCTCCGATGAGCATGCTGGCCGCCAGCCGCTTCACGTCCCACTCCCATGGGCCCGGGAGGGTCTCGTCGAAGTCGTTGATGTCGAACACGAGCCGGCGTTCGGGCGATGCGAACAGACCGAAGTTGGACAGGTGGGCATCGCCACAGCACTGGACCGTCAGTCCCGAGTTGGGCGTGGTGGCGAGATCGGCGGCCATGATCTTGGCGGCGCCGCGGTAGAACGTGAACGGGGAGACCAGCATCCGGCCGTAGCGAATGGGGACGAGCTCGGGAACGCGGGTGCGGGCCTGCGCCTCGAGCAGGTCCAGGGGATCCGGCCGATCGATGGCCGGTTCGAAGCGGGCGTGCGCTGAACGGGGCACCTCCGCGCGCGCCGCCTTGCCGAGGGCGGCCCGCTCCTGAGCGGTGCGGTGGGGGACCCTGGTGGCGGGTGGTGGATCGGAGATCGTCATGTGGTGGAGCCTCACTGAGCGCGACCGGCGCGCCATCACCTTGCGGGGATGGGACGCGCCGGGCCGTGCGGTCGGTCATTTGTCGGTTCAGGTCGCGCCGAGGATGCGCGCCTTCTCCCTTGTGAACTCGTCGTCGGTCAGCACTCCCTGCGCGTGCAGCTCGCCGAGCTGCTTGAGCCGGGAGATGTCATCGGTGGTCGTGCCGGCCGCCGGCGGCGCCGCGGCGGGCGGCGCCGCGGCGGGTGGCGGTGCGGCGGGGGCCATCGATTGCTGACCCGCGTAGTACGCGTCCTGCTGGTCCTCGGCCTGGGCGTTGGCCCGGTGCTTGCCGGCCATGTAGGCGCCTCCGCCAACCGCGGCGGCGCGCAGCAGGGGCCGGCGTCGGAGCAACGGCATCGCCGTTACCCCTCCATCTCGAGGGGCATCTCGAGCGGCAGGCCCAGCGAGACCATGATCTCCGCGGCCGCCGCGACGGTGCGGGGACCACCCACCTGCGGTGCGACCGCGCGCAGGACACCGACGATGTCCTCGGGGGTCACACCGTCCTCGATCGCATTGGCGATCTGCCATGCGTATGAGGCCGGCGGGGCGTCGAGCGCGATCAGCGCCGCGATCTTGACGAGCGCGAACGCCCTGGCGTCGAGACCGCTGAACTTCAGGTCAGCTTCTCTGAGGCCGAGCGCGGCCTCGAGGCCGCCCCCGGAAGAGATGCCCGAGAGCGTCTGATGCGTCTCGGCTCCGACAACTGCCATAGCTGTTCTCCTCTCTGTCTTTCGGTCAGTTCTCGCAGCTCACGCCACGGGAGCCGACGGCTGGAGGGCATCCTGCAGCTTCTTGGTGTCCTCGTCGGACAGGGAGGTCCGGATGACGGTGCCGCCGTACTGCGACAGCGCGTCGATCGCCTTGTCCGGGGTGACCTGCTCGATGACCATGAACAGCGCCGAGGTGCCGGGCTTCAGGTAGTCGCGCACCTGCTGCTGGAAGGCCTTGTCGATTCCCTTCTCCCCGAAGTGGCCGAACAGCGCCCCCATTCCGGCGCCGATCGCCAGCCCGGCGAACGGGATGAAGAAGAGCAGTCCGAAGAGCATGCCCCAGAAGCCGCCCCACATGGCGCCGCCGCCGGCCGATGCGCCGCCGTGCGTGGTGTGGACGTGGTACTTGCCTTCCAGATCGCGCGAGATCGCCGCGACCTGGTCGGCCTGGATGATCAGGTCGGCCTCGAGTCCCGCCACGGTGCTGCGGGCCTGCTCGGCGGTTCCTTGGTCCGGATAGCCAATCGCAACCAATGTTGCCATCAGTCCTCCTTTTGGTGGTTGAGGTCAGGCTCAGCATCCGCAACAACCACCGGCGGGTCATCACCCAAACGGTATGAGCGGGTGTCCGGCGTCCGGCGTCCGCGGGTCGGGCCCGTCATCCGTTGGGGATGATGCCGGCGCGGCCGGGCGCGGCGAGGGTGCGACGATGGGCTGTTGTCTTGTCTCCGTGTTCGCGCTGATCTCGCCGCGGCTCGCGCTGTTTGTGCTGTGGATCTTCAGTGACCTGCTCAGCCGCGCGTTCGGAAGCTGGATCCTCCCGTTCCTGGGCTTCTTCGTGCTGCCATGGACCACGCTGACCTACGCGGCGCTGTGGCACTGGAGCAGCGGTCACCACGTCCACGGGATCGACTGGTTCTTCGTTGGGCTGGCCTTCATCGTCGACGTGACGGCCGTGCTGGGCGGCCGTCACGCCCGCGAGCGCCGCGCCTGACCTGAGAACGGGTGGCGCCCCTTCGTCGCGAGGAAGGCCTGCACCATTGTCGCTCGACGGGCCCGGTGGGATCGTTCGCGTGCCGGCGCGCATCCGCGCGCCGTGGTCGATCGGGGAGGTAGCAGGCGATGTCCGCCAGTACCGGCTCATCGAGCAAGCAGTCGCCGCCGTCCGGCATGACTCCGAGCTACGACACCTACGACGAGACCGGGGCAGGCACCGGCGCAGACGTCGCCTGCACTCCGAACAGGAGCGCCACCGTCCCGGTCCAGCCGGTCTGGTGGCTGGCGCCGATTCCCGCGCCATTGTCGCCCTGGAAGTACTCGTGGAAGAGCAGGAGGTCGCGCCAGTGCGGATCGGTCTGGAAGATCTCGATGCCGCCGAACACGGGGCGCCGGCCCTCCTCGTCGCGGGTGAACGTCGTCGTCAGCCGGTGAGCGAGCTCGGCCGCCACCTGCTGCAGGTTCATCGTGCGGCCCGAGCCGGTGGGGCACTCGACCCCGAGCCGGTCCCCGTAGTAGCGGTGCAGCTGGAGTAGGGCGCGGATGATGACCAGGTTCATCGGAAACCAGACCGGGCCCCGCCAGTTGGAGTTACCGCCGAACATCCCGGTGTCGGACTCGGCGGGGAGATAGTGGACCTCGTATTCCTGCCCGCCCCATTGAAAGCGGCATGGCTGGTCGGAGTGACGGCGAGAGATGGCTCGGATGCCGTGGGCGCCGAGGAACTCCTGCTCGTCGAGCATGACCGCGAGGATGCGGCGCAGCCGGTCCTCGGCCACCAGCGAGGTGAGGCGCCGTCCCTCCGGGTTGGGACCGGGCATCTCGGCGAGCTGGGGCACCGAGTCAGAGAAACGCTCGGCGAACTCGCGCATCCGCGCGAACATCTGGGGGTGGCGCTCGACCACCTCGGGCTCGAACACGGTGGCCGCGCAGATGGGCAGAAGCCCCACGAGCGATCGCACCTTCAGCGGGATCGTCGTGCCGTCGGGCATCCGCATGACGTCGTAGTAAAACCCGTCCTCCTCGTCCCACAGCGCCGAGTCCCGTCCCGGAGGGTTGACGGCCACCGCGATCCAGGCGAAATGGGCGATGAATTTGAGGGCCATGTCGGCATAGGCCGGCTCGTGGCGGGCGAGCTCCAGCGCGATCTGGAGCATCCACTGGCAATACAGGGCCATCCAGGCCGTGCCGTCGGCCTGCTCCAGCGTGCCTCCGCCAGGGAGCGGAGCCGAACGGTCGAAGATGCCGATGTTGTCCAGCCCGAGGAAACCGCCCTGGAACAGGTTGCGGTCGTCGGGATCCTTGCGGTTGACCCACCAGGTGAAGTTGGTGAGCAGGCGCTCGAAGACCCGCGCCAGGAACTCCCGGTCACCCTGGCCGCGGATCTCCGCCTCGCGCTCGTACACGTACAGCGCGGCCCAGGCGGTGACCGGTGGGTTGACGTCTGAGAAGTTCCACTCGTACGCGGGAATCTGCCCGTTGGGATGCAGGTAGCGGGTCTTGAGCAGAAGCTCGACCTGCTCCTTGGCGAAGTCGACATCCACGAGCGACAGCGGCGCGCAGTGAAACGCCAGATCCCACGCCGCGAACCACGGGTACTCCCACTTGTCGGGCATCGAGATCACATCGGCAGCGATCATGTGAAACCAGGGGACGTTGCGCACCGCGCGCTGGGGGGCCTTCGGATCCCACGGATCCACGCCGTGCTCGCGCAGCCAGCGGTGCACGTCGTACTCGTAGTACTGCTTGCCCCACAGCAGGCCGGCCAGGGCCTGGCGCATGACGAGCGCCGAGTCGCCGTCGAGCGTCTCGGGGATCACCGCGGCATAGAACGCGTCGGCCTCGGCCTGCCGGCTGCCCATGGTCCGCTCGAAGGCCGCGCCCAGGCACGCCGCCGGACGGGCCCGGGACGCCGGCGCCACCGCCGGGCCCGTGAGCCGCACCCTGATCTCGGCCGTCTCGCCGGCGGCGAGGTCCAGCACGTGATGCGCGGCGACCTTGGTGCCGGACTGCTCGGAGTTGACGGCGTCCTGGTCGCCGCCGACGACGCAGTCGTTGATCCCGTCCTTGACGTAGCGGGTGGCGTTGGGGACGCCGAAGAGGCGCTGGTTGTTGGTCTCGTTCTCGCAGAACAGCAGCGTCGCCGCGTCCTGGACCCACAGCTGCCACTCGCCGAGTTCGGGATGCTCCGCCAAGACGCGCGCGCCGCCGGCGGCGTCCCCCGCCGCCCGCAGTGCGGGCCGCGGCACGTCGTCGCCCCACGACCAGGTGTTGCGAAACCACAGCGTCGGCAGCACGTGCAGCGTTGCCCGATCCGGGCCGCGGTTGATCGCGGTGATCCGCATGAGGATGTCCTCGGGGGCCGCCTTGGCGTACTCGACGATCACGTCGAAGTACCGGCCCTCGTGAAAGACGCCGGTGTCCAGCAGCTCGTATTCCATGTCCTGCTTGCCCCGGCGCGCGTTGGTGGCCACCAGGTCGGCGTAGGGGAATGCGCGCTGTGGATACTTGTACTGGCACCTGGCGTATGAGTGGGTCGGCGTGCTGTCTGAGTAGAACCAGTAGTCCTTGGCGTCCTCGCCGTGGTTGCCCTCCCCGTTGGCCAGACCGAACATCCGCTCCTTGAGGATCGGGTCGTTGCCGTTCCACAGCGCCACCGCGAGGCACAGCCGCTGGCGGTCATCGCAGAATCCGGCGATCCCGTCCTCGCCCCACCGGTAGGCGCGCGAGCGCGCGTGCTCGTGCGGGAAGTAGCTCCAGGCGTCGCCGGTCTCGCTGTAGTCCTCGCGGACGGTCCCCCATTGCCGTTCGCTCAAGTAGGGTCCCCATCGTTTCCACGCCGCCCTGCCACGGCGCGCGTCCTCGAGTCGCTGGTGCTCCGGGCTGGATGGGGTTGATCGACGTGCGGGCATGAGGCGAGTCTGATTCCTCGTGCAGCCCTGGCAAGCGTGCCGACACCCCAGCCGGTTGGGTGCTCGCCCCATTGCCGGCCGTCTGGCCGGCTGCGATCGTCGCGCGCGTGGACGACGTAACGCGCCAACGAGTGGGCAGCGCGCTGAGGCGTATGGGGGAGGACCTGGTGGCCGAGCGACGCCGGGTGATGCTCCTGACGCGGGAGAACCAGCAGCTGCGCGAGGAGCTCGAGCGGCTGCGGCGCCTGCTGCCGGCCGGCGGCGGGGTCGCGCCCGAATCCGCTGCCGGAAGCGCCCCCGAGCTGGTGGGACAATGAGCGTCACGCCCGCGCGCCGCATTCAGGTACCGGCCGACGAGCGCCTGGGCGCGCACCACGACGGTGAGGGGACGAGCTTTGCCCTGTTCAGCAGCGTCGCCGACACGGTGGAGCTGTGCCTGTTTGACGACCAGGGGGGCGAGACGCGGATCGAGCTGGAGGGCGAAGAGGGCTACCGATGGGCGGGGTACCTCCCGGGCATCGGACCGGGCCAGCGCTACGGATACCGCGTGCACGGCGCGTGGGATCCACCCTCGGGCGCGCGCTGCAATCCGGCCAAGCTCCTACTCGACCCGTATGCGCGGGCGGTGGCCGGCGAGGTCCGCTGGGACCCGGCGGTCTACGGGCATGCGGCCGGCAACCCCGATGTGGCCGACGGGGCCGATTCGGCTTCGTTCGTCCCGCGCTCGGTGGTCGTCGACGACCGGTTCGACTGGGGCGAGGACCGGCGCCCGCATCACGCCATGGCCGACTCGATCTTCTATGAGCTACACGTCAAGGGCTTCACCAAGCTCCATCCGGCGATCCCGGGCGAGCTGCGCGGCACCTACGCGGGCCTCGCGCATCCGGCCGCGATCGAGCACCTCCATCGTCTCGGTGTCACCGCCGTGGAGCTCCTGCCCGTCCATCAGTTCGTCCACGATGCCGCCCTGACGGCACGCGGATTGCGCAACTACTGGGGCTATCAGTCGATCGGCTATTTCGCTCCTCACGGCGCCTACGCGGCGGCCGGCGACGCCGGTCAGCAGGTGCACGAGTTCCGCGAGATGGTCCGCGCCCTGCACGCCGCCGGGCTCGAGGTCATCCTGGACGTCGTCTTCAACCACACCGCCGAGGGAGACGAAGCGGGGCCCACTCTGTGCTTCCGCGGCATCGAC
The DNA here is from genome assembly GCA_036497165.1 of Solirubrobacteraceae bacterium. Lineage (GTDB taxonomy): Bacteria > Actinomycetota > Thermoleophilia > Solirubrobacterales > Solirubrobacteraceae > Palsa-465. The sequence goes on along the minus strand of DASXJW010000184.1, from coordinate 12,105 downwards.
AACGCCGCCTACTACCGGCTGCCCGACGACCGGCGATGCTATGTCGACGACACGGGTTGTGGCAACACCGTCGACCTCCATCGCCCGCCGGCACTGCGGCTCGTCATGGACGCGCTGCGCTACTGGGTGCAGGACATGCACGTGGACGGGTTCCGCTTCGACCTGGCGGCGAGCCTCGGGCGGGCGGCGAGCAACTTCGACCAGTTCTCCGCGTTTCTGGAGTCAGTCGGCCAGGATCCGGTGCTCTCCGAGGTCAAGCTCATCGCCGAGCCATGGGACGTGGGCTGGGGCGGCTTCGCGCTGGGGCAGTTCCCGGCGGGGTGGAGCGAGTGGAACGGCCGCTACCGCGACACCGTCCGTGACTACTGGCGCTCGAGCGAGAGCACGCTGGCCGACTTCGCCACCCGCCTGAGCGGCTCCCGGGATCTGTTTGGACACGGCGGCCGCCGCCCAGCGGCGTCGGTCAACTTCGTCACCGTCCACGATGGGTTCACGCTGGCCGACCTCGTCAGCTACGACTCCAAGCACAACGAGGCCAACGGTGACGGCAACCGCGACGGCACCGATGACAACCGCAGCTGGAACTGCGGCGCGGAGGGGCCAACCGGCGATCCGGCCGTGCTGGAGCTCCGCGCCCGTCAGACGCGCAATTTCCTGGCCACGCTGATGCTCTCCGAGGGGCCGCCCCTCCTGCTCGCCGGCGACGAATTCGGACGCAGCCAGGAGGGCAACAACAACGCCTACTGCCAGGACAACGAGCTGACCTGGCTGGACTGGGAGGCGGCCGGCCGGCGCTCGGACCTGATCGAGTTCACCGCGGCACTGTGCCGGTTGCGCGAGCGCCACCCCGTGTTCCGCCGCCGCCAGTTCTTCCATGGCACGCCCGCCCCCCACACCCCACGTGACGACCTCGACTGGTTCCGGCCCGACGGCGACCCGATGTCGGCGCAGGATTGGAGCGCCTCGTTCGCCCGCGCCGTCACCATGGCGCTGAGCGGCGCCACCGGGGATGACGGCGGTCCGCTGGACGACCGCTTCCTGATCATGTTCAACGCCTGGTGGGAGCCGCTGCACTTCACCGTGCCCGCAGGGCTGCGCGACCTGCACTGGGTGGTGGAGGTCGACAGCGCCGAGCCGGGCTCTGCCGGGGAGAGCTTCGATCCCGCCGCCGGGGTCACCCTCGCCGGACGATCCCTGCGGGCTCTTCGCTCTCCACGGGGCTAGCGTCGCGCGGCGGCGTGCCGTCGGAGCCGGTGCCCACGAGGGCCACGCTCATCTTGATGGCGCGCACCGCCCCGGTCGCCCCGGCCTGCAGGGTGGCGCCGACGGCGAGCACGACGACGCCAGGGATGCGCAGCACCTGCGACCCGAGCATCAGGATCCCGAGCCGCCCGAGGAGGTAGGGCGGGGTGCAGATCGTCGCCCCGACCACCCCGCCCACGACGCTCGACATGACCTTGTCGCGCCGCGAGTGCCGGGGCTTGCCCCCGAGCAGGCGCGCGGGGACGAGGACGTAGCACAGCATCATCACGCCGATGACGACGCTGAGCACGATGCCGAACCACGGGTGGCCCCAGCGGGGCACCACCGTCGTCGCGAACCCCAGCACGAGCCCAATGACCGTCCCGGACGCGAGGATCGGCACACGGCGTTCTCGCGCCGCCGTCCGCCCCGCGTGGATGTCGGGCTTGCCGGGCTGCGCGACAGCGAGGGCGAACACCGCGTTGAGGTAGAAGGCCAGGGCCGTGATGGCCATGATGGCCAGGACGATGGGGATGAGGATCGGCCCTCTGATCACGTTGAGGGATCGCCCGCGCAGGAGATGGGCCTTCAGATCGGCGGTGGCGAGCCAGATCCACATGGCCGGCGGGATCTGCACCAGCGTCAGCCGCCAGTTGGACACCAGCAGCCTGACGCCGTCGAACAGAAGGACCAGGGCCCCGACCATGAACGCCAGCGGGGCCAGCGCCCGTCGCGAGCGGCTCAGGCGCAGGACGGCATCCTCGATGCGGGCCTGGTCGTTGTCCTGGATGGCCTGGACCAGCCCGCGGACGCGAACGGTGACCCCATGGGCACGACCGTGTTCGCGCGTCACGCCACCACAGGTTAGGGATCCTCCGAGGCGGCGCCTCAGCGGTGGCGCTGCTGATCGGACATCTCGATCACGTCGGCGACGAGACCGACGCGATGGGCGAGCCCGCCGCCACCGGAACCTCGCGCGCGGTGTCACCGGCCGTGGCGCCTCGGTCGCGATCGACGCCGGCGGGCATGCTCAGGCCGGCCGCGCCGTGGTCGCCTCCGGCCCCGATGGCCAGCAGCTCGTCCACGAGCGCGAGCGCCTCCCGGTGGCCGTCGCGCCCCCGCACGACGAACTCGCTGACGGCAAAGCTCGCGTCGGGGGTGAAACCGGGGGTCCACCAGAAGCCGATGAGGAAGCCCACCCCGAGCGGCCAGCGGCGGCGCGCCTTGCGCATCTGGCGGGTGCGCTCCGCGAGGTGGGCGGCCCGGACGGCGGTCGCCTCCGGTCCAGCCCGGCTGCCCACGACCTTCGCGGCGTAGCCGTACAGGTCCTGGCGGCGCTCATCGTCCATCGCGTCGTTGTAGACCCGCAGGAAGGCCGCGATGACGGGGCAGACCGACGGCGGGTGATCGCTGAACGGCTCGGCGCCGAGCATCGAGGCCAGCTCCATGACACATGCCCCGTCGTCGGGCGAGGTGTGCCTGCCTCGGGTCAAGCGAACTGTCTGATATCCGGCGGTCTGTGTCATGGCGCCCTTCGATTCTGCGGGGGGTTGGATGGTCATTGTCGGTCCACCGGGCCGAGTGCCGCTGAGACCTCGTCGATGGCCGACTGGGTGAGCTCCTCCAGGGACCGGTAATGCCTGTGATCGACCTCGGGCTTGGCGGAGACGAGCTCGTCCAGAAGCTGGCTCTCGCCATGCTGGCTTCGTGCCTCGGCATAGCCCTTGGCCATCGCGATGCTCTCGCGGAACGTGCCGCCGCGCTGGGCCATCATCACGATGACGGCGGCGCTCGGCGGCCCCTCGGCCACGGTCGCCCATTCCTCCGGTGAGAAGTCGGCTTTGCCGGTCATGAGTGCTCCGCGTGCAAGCCTCGCAGCGTCACCGCGTGCGTCGTCATCCAAATGGGGTTATGCGGGGCCGTGACGCCCGTACCGATGCTCACCTCAATGGGGTGATGTCCAGGTGTGGCGGCGGCGCGATGCTCGGGCGCTCCTGACCAGCCGACGACCCGAGAGGTCCTCTCCTCCGGAGGCCGAGATGACGACGATCGAGCAGCCCGCGTCCCCGGCAGCGTGGCACAGCAGTTCCGCCGAGGACGTGGCCGGGGCGCTGGGCGTCGAGCCCGACCAGGGACTCGCCCCCGGCGAGGTCGAGAATCGGCTGAGCCAGTACGGGTCCAACGAGCTGCCCCAGGAGCCGCCACCGAGCCTGTGGCAGGTGGCCCGCGAGCAGCTGGTCAACCCGATGAACATCATGCTCCTGATCGTGGGGGTGGCGAGCTTCGCCATCGGGCAGATCCCCACCGGGCTGGTGGTCACGGCGCTGGTCACGTTCAACGTCGTCATGGGGTCAAACCAGGAGCTCAAGGCGCGGGCGAGCGTCGAGGCCCTGGCCAAGCTCCAGGTGCCCCACGCGCGGGTCCGGCGTGGCGGCGCCGTGGAAGAGGTCGAATCCACCCAGCTGGTGCCGGGCGACATCGTCCTGCTGGAGGCCGGGGACATCGTCCCGGCGGACGGGCGCATCGTGGCCTCGGCGACGCTCGAGCTCCAGGAGGCCGCCCTCACCGGCGAGAGCGCCCCGGTGCCCAAGGACGGCGGCTCCGTGCTGGCCGAGGACACGGGCCTGGGCGACCGCACCAACCTCGTGTTCCAGAACACGCAGGTGACGCGCGGGACGGCGACGACCGTCGTCACCGCCACCGGCGAGACGACGCAGATGGGCCAGATCGCGCACATGGTCAACGCCACGCAGCGCTCCCGCTCGCCGCTGCAGAAGGAGCTGGACGGGATGACCAAGGTCTTCGGGCTGGTCGCCTGGCTGGCGGTGGCGATCATCGCGATCTTCGGGATCGCGCGCGGCCAGGACCTCGACACCCTCGTCCTGCTGTGCGTGTCGACGGCGATCGCCTCGATCCCCACCGGTCTGCCCACCTTCGTGGAGACGATGCTCTCCTCCGGCGCGCAGCGTCTGGCCAAGTCCAAGGCGGTGGTCACGTCGCTCAGCGACGTCGAGACGCTGGGCGGGACGACCCTCATCAACAGCGACAAGACCGGCACGCTCACGCTCAACCAGATGACCGCCACGACCATGCTCGCCGGCGGCGACTGGTTTTCAGTCGACGGCGGCGGCTACAGCAAGACCGGCCGGATCCGTGGCGTGGCCGGATCCGAGCCCCCCGACTTCGGCCGGCTGGCCCTGGGCCTGACGTTGTGCAGCGACGCGACGGTGGCCGACGACGAGTCGATCATCGGCGACCCCACCGAGGCCGCCCTCGTCGTCCTCGCCGCCAAGATGGACGCCGACGCCGACCACACCCGCGCCGCGGTGGCGCGTCGCGCCGAGGTGCCGTTCGACTCCGAGTACAAGTTCATGGCGACGTTCCACGACCGGCCGGAGTGGCTGACGGGCGGGATGCTCACCCAACTGCACTTCATGACTGTCAAGGGTGCGCCCGACGTGATCGTTGCACTGTGCAGCCAGGCCCTGTGGCAGGGCCGCCAGCTTCCCATCGACGAGGTCCGTGAGGAGATCCTGGACGCCAACCGGCAGCTGTCGGAGAAGGGACTGCGCGTCCTGGCCTTCGCCGCCCGTGACCTCGACGACGCGGCGATGTCACGGGCGCTGGCCGATCCCATGGCGGCCGTGAACGAGCTGGTCCTGGTGGCCCTCGTCGGCATCATCGACCCGCTGCGCAGCGAGGCCAAGGACGCCGTTCGCATCGCTCTGGCAGCGGGCATCGACGTGCGCATGATCACCGGCGACCACACCATCACCGCGCGCGCGATCGCCGACGAGCTCGGCCTCGGCCCGGGCGTCATCACCGGCGGCGAGCTTCAGCGGCTCTCCGACGAGGAGCTCCTGGCGCGGCTTGGCTCCCTGCACGTGTTCGGGCGCGTCGCGCCGGAGGACAAGCTGCGGCTGGCCAAGCTGATGCAGGAGTCCGGGCAGGTGGTGGCCATGACCGGCGACGCCGTCAACGACGCCGCCGCGCTCAAGCAGGCCGACGTCGGGGTGGCCATGGGCAGCGGGTCCGAGGTGTCCAAGCAGGCCGCCAAGATCGTGCTCACCGACGACAACTTCGCCACCCTGGTGCGCGCCGTGGACCTGGGCCGCGACATCTATCGGCGGATCAGCTCCTACGTGCGCCTGCAGCTGACCATCCTCTCCTCCGTGCTGCAGCTGATGCTCCTGGCCACCATCTTCAACATCAACGGCGGCGTGGCGCTGTTCCCGATGCAGCTGCTGTTCTGCAAGTTCTTCGTGGTCGTCACCGTCGTGATCGGCTTCATCGTCGACGTGCCCGACCCCGGCGTCATGCAACGCCCGCCCCGCCCGCCCGGGACGCGAATCGTCAACCCGCCGCAGATAGTCCGCTGGGTGCTCAGCGGCTTTGTCGTGGCGGTCACCGCGCTGCTCGTCCTCGAGCTGGCACCCGGCAACCTCAGCACCACCCACGCATCGGTGCCGATGACGATGGCGTTCGCCGTGGTGGCCTTCTCCGCCGTCAACCTCGGCGTTGTGATGCGCCGGGAGCGCGAGGCCCCGTGGTCCTCGCCGGTGTTCCCCTATCTGGGCTGGATCATCCTCGGGTGGACGCTGACGTGGGCCGCGGTGGAGCTGCCCATGCTCCAGCGCCTGCTGGACACCGAGTCGCTCTCGGGCGCCCAGTGGGCCGTGGTCCTGGGAGGCTCGCTGTTGGCCCCGGCGCTGGTGTGGGCCGACAAGCTCATCCAGCTGCGGCGCCAGTCGCAGGCGCGGATGGAGCCGGCGCCGGGGTTGGCGGCGGCGGCGAGCGAGACGGAGGCGACGCTGCCGCCGGCGGCGCTGGCGGGGGGCTAGTCCGCGGGGCTAGTCCGTGTGCGCTACGGTGTCCGGAAACATGTTTCCGAAGGCGGGCCGTGAACTCGTTCCGGGACACGAGAAAGGGAGGGAGCGATGCCACGCACCGCCAGCGCGCCGAAGTTCGTGGGCGACGGGAGGATCGTCTTCACCGAGCACGACTATCCGGACCCGGGGCCCGGGCAGCTGCTGCTCTCCGTCGAGGCCAACGCCGTCTGCGGCACGGACCGCGAGCAGTACTACGATGGCTCGGAGTGCGTGCCCGGACACGAGGCCGCCGGCACCGTGACCGCGGCCGGGGAGGGCACCACCATCCCCGCGGGGACCCGCGGGGCGGTCTTCCTCATGGACTACTGCGGGACGTGTCGCAGCTGCCGGGCCGGCTACACGAACCAGTGCCTGGCCAAGCGCAACGACATGGGCTTCACCGCCGACGGCGGCTACGGGCCCTTCGAGGTCGTCCACGAGACCAACTTCTTCCCCGTCCCGGCCGAGCTCAGCGGGCCCGAGGCCACCCTGCTGCTGGACGTGATGGGGACCGGCGGTCACGCGCTGGGACGGATCGCCCGCATGCGCGATGACGTCGAGAGCCTGTTCTGCGCGGGCGCCGGGCCCATCGGCCTGGGCGTGCTGGCCATGGCCAAGGCCCGCTACGGACAGGACTTCCCGGTCTACATCTCAGACGTGTCCTCGTGGCGCCTGCGCTTCGCTGAGTCCCTGGGCGGGATCCCGGTGGACGTGTCGGAGGGCAACGCGCTCGCCGACCTGGGCGACATCGACGCGGCGGTGGACTCGACCGGCAAGACCGCCGTGCGCGAGAGCATCATCGGCGTGCTGGGAAAGCGCGGGGTCCTGGCCTGCGTCGGCCACGGGGAGGGCCTCAGCCTGACGGTCTCGCCCGACCTCATCGCCACCGAGCGTACCGTCATGGGCAGCGAGTACTTCCGCTACGGCGAGATGGCCGACAACCTCGAGCTGTTGCTGGCCAACCGCGACTACTTCGGCCGGATCATCACCCACCGGCTGCCGCGCGACCGGATCGCGGAGGGCTTCGAGCTGTTCCTGGCCGGCGAGACCGGCAAGGTCGTGATCGTGGGTGAGCCGTCATGACCGCCGCCCGCCTGCGCGTGGCCGTGGTGGGTGCCGGCGCCTGGGGGGAGCAGCATGCCCGGATCTTCGCCCGCCGGCCCGACACCGAGCTGGTGGGCATCGTCGCCCGCACGCCGGAACGCGCGCGAGCGCGGGCGCAGGCATATGAGACCACCGCGTACACGAGCATCGCGGAGATGCTCGAGCAGGCGCGGCCCGACCTGGTGACGACGAGCCTGCCCAACGAGGCCCACTTCGAGCCGACGCTCGAGCTCATCCGCCACGGGGTGCCGCTGCTGGCGGAGAAGCCGCTCGTGTTCAGCCTGGCCGAGGCCGACCGCCTGATCGAGGAGGCGGCGCGGCGCGATCTCTTCTTCGCCATCAACTTCAACCATCGCTACGCCGAGGCGGTCCAGCGCGCCCACGCCGCCATCGCCGGCGGGGAGCTGGGCGAGGTCGTCCACGTCACCTGGCGGTTCGGGGGCGAGGCCAACCCGGGCACGAGCCCGCACCGCAACCTCATCGAGACACAGTGCCATGGCTTCGACATGCTCGAGCACCTGGCGGGCCCCATCTCGTCGGTCATGGCCCAGATGACCAACACGACCGACGAGACCGTCTACAACACGGTGGTCATCGCGGTCGCCTTCGCGGGGGGCGGGGTGGGCAGCCTCGTGGGCACCTACGACTCCTCCTACGCCTACCCCGACACGCAGTACATCGAGGTCAACGGCACCCGGGGACGCGCGCTCGTCAAGGACACCGTGCAGGAGCTGGTCCTCTCCACCGCCGGGGAGGAGACTCACCGGGTGTGGCGCCCGGGCTATTTCAACGACCTGGGGCGCACGTTCACCCACACGTTCGATCGCCACGTCGAGGACGTGCTGACCGCGCTGCGCGCGGGCTCCGAACCGCCCATCCACGCGCGGGCGGGGCGGCGCGCCGTGGAGCTGGCCGAGGCGTCGGTGCGCTCGTTCGAGGATGGCATCCGGGTCCAGGTGTGAGATGACGGGGGCCGCCCGCGGCGCCCGCCGCCCGGCAAGCATCCGCGACGTCGCCGAGCTGGCCGGTGTGTCCCCCGGCACCGCTTCCAAGGCGCTCAACCAGCGCGGCACGCTGCGCCCCGAGACCGTGGAGCGCGTTGTCGCCGCCTCCCGGCAGCTCGAGTACCGGCCCAACGAGCTGGTCCGCGGGATCTTCGGCGCGCGGAGCTTCACCGTCGGCTTGATCACGTCCGACAGCTTCGGACGCTTCAGTGGTCCGGTGATGGCCGGGGCCGAGGATGCGCTGGACTCCGGGGAGCTCTCGGTGATCATGTGCGACAGCCGCGGGGACGCCGAGCGCGAGCAGCGCCATCTGGCGACGTTGCGGGGCCGCCGCATCGACGGGCTCATCGTGACCGGTCGCTGCTCCAACCCCCGTCCGCCCATCTCGGACTCGCTGCCGTTTCCGGTCGTCTACGCGCACACCCCGTCGACCGACCCCCGGGACTGCTCGGTGATGGTGGATGACCACGGCGCCGGGCGGCTGGCCGCCGAGCACCTGCTCGCGGTGGGCCGCCGGCGGATCGGCCACGTCACCGGTCCGGCGGACTTCGACGCGGTCACCCTGCGCGCCGCCGGCCTGCGCGAACGACTGGGGGCTGACGATCTCGACGTCGTGGGCGGCGTGCGTACCGGCGACTGGAGCGAGGGCTGGGGCCGCGACGCCGCGATCCACCTACTGGGCGAGCACCCCGACCTCGACGCGATCTACTGCGGCAGCGACCTCATCGCCCGCGGCGCCATCGACGCCCTGCGCGCGGCGGGCGTGGCCGTCGGCGACGACGTCGCCGTGCTCGGCACCGACAACTGGGCGCTGATGGCGCGAGCCGCCCGTCCGCCCCTGACGACCGTCGATATGCGACTCGACGCGGTCGGGCGCCGCGCCGCGCACTTCCTCATCGCGGCCATCGACGGCAGCCCGATCTCAGGCCGCCACGTCGGGCCCGCCCAGCTGGTCGTCCGCGCCTCGACCGGCCTGCCCTACCTCGACCCGGACGCCGACGCGCCGCGCAGCTACCACGACTTCTGCATCCACGAGCCCACGGACGTCGAATAGCCTTTTCGCGCCTGCTTTCAGGCGTAACGCGGACCGCGTGTTAGGCAGAAGTTATCGAGGGGGGCCCCGGACAGAGTGCCTCCACATCGATCCCCGACGTGGTATACGCTCGCCCCTTCGCACTTGCAGAAAGGGGAGCAGTGATGAGGTCGAGAATGTGGCGTCTGGGGACGCCTATCGTCGTCGTGGCGGCGGCTCTGGCCCTGGCCACAGCCTGTGGATCAAGCAACTCCTCGAGCTCCAGCTCCGCCGCCGGCGGCGGGAGCGCGGCGACCTCGTCGAGCGCGAGCTCGTCGGGCAGCGGCTCGGCGTCGGCGAGCAACTTCAAGGTCGGAGTGGTCACCGACATCGGCGGCCTGAACGACCACGGGTTCAACCATCTGGCCTACATGGGCCTGCTCCACGCCGAGCAGGCGCTGCACATCAAGGGCCGGGTGCTGACCTCCAGCTCGGGGGCGGACTACACGCCGAACCTCACGACGCTGGCCCAGCAGGGCTACAACCTGGTCATCCCGGTGGGCTTCCTGATGGCCGACGCGACCGACGCGGTGGCCAAGCAGTTCTCCAGCGTCAAGTTCGCGATGGTCGATTCCGACGCCACCGCTGAGAAGGGCGACCCCAAGAACATCGAGGGGCTGCTGTTCGAGGAGCAGCAGGCGGGCTACCTGGCGGGCTACCTGGCCGCACTGTACGCCAAGGAGCACAACTACAAGACCATCTCGAGCGTCGGCGGCCAGAAGATCCCGCCCGTGGACCACTACATCGCCGGTTATCAGGCCGGCGCCAAGAAGGCCGACCCCGGCATCCAGACGCTCAACGCGTACTCGGAGGACTTCACCGACCAGTCCAAGTGCAAGCAGATCGCGCTCAATCAGATCCAGCAGGGATCCAAGGTGGTCTTTCAGGTGGCCGGCGCGTGCGGTCTCGGGGCGCTGTCGGCGGCCCAGCAGCAGGGCGTCCAGGGCATCGGCGTCGACGCCGACCAGGCCTACCTGGGGTCCTACATCCTCACCTCGGCCGAGAAGAAGGTGGACGTGGCGGTGTTCAACGCGATCAAGAGCCTGATGGCCGGCAAGTTCGCCGCCGGCGCCGACGTCACCAACAACATCGCCAACGGCGGCATCGGCTACGGCAAGATCGGGCCGGCGGGCCTGAAGTTCGCGCCGGAGATCCAGAAGCTCTACACCGAGATCAAGGATGGGAAGATCTCCAATATCCCCAACACCGTTGGTGGCTGATCTTCAACACCCATTCCGTAGCTGAGAGTGAATGACACATAGCCCGTCGCCGGCGAGCTCGGGTCCCCCGGCGCTCGAGCTGAAGGGCATCACGAAGAGGTTCGGCTCGGTCGTGGCCAACGACCGAGTCGACTTCGACGTCCGCGCCGGTGAGGTCCACGCGCTGCTGGGCGAGAACGGCGCGGGCAAATCCACGCTGATGTCGGTCCTCTACGGCCTCTACCGGCCGACCGAGGGCGAGATCTTCGTCGACGGCAAGCTCGTGGACGTGGACTCGCCGGCCACCGCCATCAGGCTCGGCATCGGCATGGTGCACCAGCACTTCATGCTCGTCCCGGTCATGAGCGTGGCTGAGAACATCGTGCTCGGCCAGGAGCCGCGGCGGGCCGGCGGGATGCTTGACTTCACCGCCGCCCGCGCCCGGGTCCGGGAGCTGTCTGACCGTTACGGCCTCGCCGTGGACCCCGATGCCATGGTGCAGGACATCACCGTGGGCGCGCAGCAGCGCGTCGAGATCCTCCGCGCCCTGTACCGCGGGGCGCGCATCCTCGTCCTCGACGAACCAACTGCGGTGCTCACCGCCCAGGAGGTGCGGGAGCTGGTGGGCGTGATCCAGCGCCTCAAGCAGGACGGCACGGCGATCGTGTTCATCAGCCACAAGCTCAACGAGGTGCTCGAGGTGGCCGACCGGATCACGGTCCTGCGCCGGGGCCGGCGGATGGACACCGTCCCGCGCGAGGGGGCGACCGAGCGCAGCCTGGCCCAGCTGGTGGTGGGCCGCGATGTCCTGCTGACCCTCGAGAAGGACGCGTCACGATCCGGGGACCCGCTCCTGGCCGTCGAGGACCTCCACGCCCGTGACGACCGGGAGCTCGAGGCGGTCGACGGCGTGTCGCTGTCGGTGCGCGGCGGCGAGATCGTCGCCATCGCGGGTGTCGACGGCAACGGCCAGCAGGAGCTCGTCGAGGCCATCGCCGGGCTGCGCGTGCCCGAGTCGGGCCGGGTGGCCGTCGACGGCCGGGACATCGCGGGCCTGGGCGTGCGCGCCGCGACGGAGGCCGGCATCGCCCATATCGCCGAGGACCGCCATCGCCGCGGCCTCGTCCTGCCCTTCACCCTGACCGAGAACATGGCCCTGCGCGAATACCGCCGGCCGATCTTCAGCGCCCGCGGGTGGCTGCGCCTGCGCCGCATGCGCGAGCGCGCGGGGAGGCTGCTGCGCGAGTTCGACGTCCGGGGCGGCGGCACCGAGACCTTCGCGGCATCCCTGAGCGGCGGCAACCAGCAGAAGGTCTGCGTCGCTCGCGAGATCGCCTCCGAACCCAAGGTGCTGCTCGCCCACCAGCCGACCCGCGGGCTGGACGTCGGCGCGATCGAGTTCGTGCACCGCCGGCTGGTGGCCGAGCGCGACAAGGGCCGCGCTGTCCTGCTGGTCTCCTTGGAGTACGAGGAGGTGCGCGCCCTGGCCGACCGGATCCTGGTCATCTACGAGGGCAAGATCGTGGGCGAGTTCGGACCCGACGTCAGCGAGGAGACGCTGGGCATCGCGATGACCGGCGGCGGCCGGGCCTCCGAGGAGGCCGTGTCCGCATGAG
>DASXJW010000183.1:0-10874 GCA_036497165.1 Solirubrobacteraceae bacterium | reverse complement strand
TGGGTGAACCCGTCCACGAGCGGCGCATCGGGGTCGTGGACCACGAGCGCGAAGGCCCTGGTCCCCTCCGGGGCGCCGGACCACATCAGCTCCGGTGAGACGTCCTCGCCGTCGCCGGAGTGGCGCGCCGGGATGGCGCGGTGGTGGTTGAAGGCGGGGCTGGTCAGCTTCAGGTCCGCGACGTTGAGTTCTTGTGGCATGTCGTTCCGCCTACCCCTGGACGTCGGAGGCAAACGCCCCCATGCCCGCCTGTGGGCGCCGCCGGGCTGGAGCCCGGCCCGGCGGCTGGCGCGGCGCGGGGGGCGCCTGCAGCCGGGGGATACGCATCTGCAGGGGGTGGTCGGGCTCCACGGTCACGCTCGCGCCGTGATGGTGGATGTCCAGCGAGTGGCCATCGACCAGCGAGTAACGCACATGCTCGGCGTTCACCTCGACGTGCAGAAAGCGGCCGCGGAACATGAGGCGGAACGTCAGCCTGGTCAGCTCCGGGGGAAGGCGGGGGCTGAGGTGCAGCTCGCCGCCCACGCCGCGCAGGCCGCCGAAGCCGCACACCGCTGCCACCCAGGTGCCCGCGACGGAGGCGATGTGGATGCCGTCACGGGTGTTGTGCTCGAGGTCCTCGAGATCCATCAGCGCCGCCTCGGCGAAGTAGTCATAGGCGAGGTCCATGTGGCCCACCTCGGCCGCCATCACCGCCTGGCAGCACGCCGACAGCGATGAGTCGCGGACCGTCAGCGCCTCGTAGTAGTCGAAGTCCCGCAGCTTCTCCTCGGCGGTGAAGGAGTCCCCGCAGACGAACAGGGCGAAGACCAGGTCGGCCTGCTTGACCACCTGCTTGCGGTACAGGTCGAAGTACGGGTAGTGCAGCAGCAGCGGGTAATGATCCGGCGGGCAGCGGTCGAAGTCCCAGCGCTGGTGCTCGGTGAACTCCTCGGACTGCGGATGCACACCGAGGGCTTCGTCGTAGGGGATGGTCATGTTGGCGGCGGCGTCGCGCCAGCTCGCGGCCTCCTCCTCGTCCACACCCAGCGCGGCCGCACAGCGCGGATGGCGCTCCACCGCATCGGCGGCCGCGAGCAGGTTCCGCCGGGCCATGAGGTTGGTGTAGACGTTGTTGTCGGCAACGGCGCTGTACTCGTCGGGGCCCGTGACCCCGTCGATGCGGAAGCGCCCGGCGGCGTCGTGATGGCCCAGCGACCGCCACAGACGTGCCGTCTCGACCAGCAGCTCGGTGCCGACGGTCTCCTCGAACTCCGCGTCGTCGGCCACCACCTGGTAGAGGATCACGGCGTAGGCGATGTCGGCGTTGATGTGAAACGCCGCCGTGCCCGCCGGCCAATAGCCGGAGCACTCCTCGCCATGGATGGTGCGCCACGGGAACGCTGCGCCCTCGAGGTTGAGCGTGCGCGCGCGGTCGCGGGCCAGGTCCAGCGTCTGGTGGCGCCAGCGCAGCGCATCGGCGCAGGCGTGCGGAGCCGTGTAGGCGAGCACCGGCAGCACGAACATCTCCGTGTCCCAGAAGGTGTGACCGTCATATCCCGGGCCGGTCAGGCCCTTGGCGGGGATTGCCCGCTGCTCGCCCCGCGCGCCCGCCTGCAGCGTGTGAAACAGCGCGAAGCGGACCGCCTGTTGGAGCTCGGCGTCCCCATCGATCTCCACGTCCGAGCGCTCCCAGAACTCGTCCAGGTAACTGCGCTGCCCCGCCAGGAGCCCGTCCCAGCCGGTGTGCTTGGCGCCGCTGCAAGCGGCCACCACCTGGTCGCGCAGAGCGTCCGAGGACCGCGTCGCCGACCAGCCGTAGGCGATCAGCTTGACGATCCGCAGCGGCTTCCCGGGAGCGAGGTCGGTGGAGACGGTCAGCCGCCCGGTGTCGCGGAACGCCTCGCAGCCCACGCTGGTGCCGTCTGGCCCCTCCACGAGGTGCTCCATCGCGGCCGCCATCCGCAGGCCGCTCCTGCGCGTGTGGTGGACCAGGATGGCCCGCAGGTCCGCCGCGCCGTACTCGTCGGATTCGAGGGGCGAGGCCAGCGCCGCCGCAGCGCGGGGATCCTGGGTCATCGCCGGCCCTTCCTCGTTCGCGGCCAGCAGGGACTGTACGACCACGGGGAACTCCCCCTCCACCGGCTCCACCACGTACTCGATCACCGCGACCGCGCGCTGGGGGAAGGACACCATCCGGGTGGAGCGCACGCGCACGGTCCGGCCGGTGGGCGACGTCCACTCCACGGTGCGCCGCAGAACGCCGTCGCGGAGATCCAGGACCCGCTCGTGCTGGCGCAGGATGCCATAGCGCACGTCAAACGGCTCGTCCTCCACAAGGAGGCGAATGAGCTTGCCGTTGGTGACGTTGACCACCGTCTGACCGTCCTCGGGATAGCCGTATCCGGCCTCGGCGTAGGGAAGCGGGCGGGTTTCGTAAAAGCCGCCGAGGTACGTCCCCGGGATCCCGTACGGCTCGCCCTCGTCCAGGTTGCCGCGCAGGCCGATGTGGCCGTTGCCCAGCGCGAACACGGATTCGGTCTGCGCGAGGTTGTCGAGGTGCAGCTCCGTCTCGCGGACGTTCCAGGGCTCTACGGGGAACGCTGGATGCTCGATCATCGTTCGTCGAGGAGCTCGGCAAGGTCCTTGACCACCACGTCGGCCCCGTGCGCGCGCAGGGCGTCGGCGTGACCATGACCGACCCGGTCGACCCCCACGACGTATCCGAACTCGCCGTCGTGGCCGGCCTGCACGCCCGCCACCGCGTCCTCGAACACCGCCGCGTGTGCCGGGGACACGCCCAGGGCACGGGCCCCGGCGAGGAACGTGTCGGGCGCCGGCTTGCCCTTGAGGTGCTGCTCTTCGGCCACGTTGCCGTCGATGCGGGCCTCGAACAGATCCTCGATGCCGGCGGCGATGAGGACGTCCCGGGTGTTGGCGCTCGAGGACACCACCGCCCGCCTCAGGCCGGCGTCGCGCGCCGCCTTCACGTAGCGCACCGATCCCTCGTAGACCTCGACGCCCTGGTCGCGGATGAGCTTGAGCACGAGCTCGTTCTTGCGGTTGCCCAGGCCGCGGACCGTCTCGGCATCGGGCGGGTCCGAGGACGAGCCCTCGGGCAGCTCGATCTGCCGTGACTGCAGGAACGAGCGCACGCCGTCATAGCGGGGCTTGCCGTCGACGTACTCCTCGTAGTCGTGCTCGATGTCAAACGCCTTGAACGCCTCTCCGGTCTTGTCGGCGCGCGCGTGCAGGTACTCGTCGAACATCTGCTTCCAGGCCGCCGCATGGACCTTGGCGGTCTGGGTCAGGACCCCATCAAGGTCGAACAGGCACGCGATGACGCCATCAGGTAGCCCGAGCATGTGGCGAACCTTATCCGTCGCGCCGCCGGCTGGATGTGAGCGCGACGTGAAGCTCCCGGGTCACAGGGCCGCCACCACGGCGGCGCCGAGCAGGCACACGACGTGGAAGCTCTGATCCACCATCAGCCGCAGGCTGGGCGCGGGGTTCGGGGAGTGCTTGACCTCCCGCAGCCAGACCCTGACGAAGTGCCCGTCGTCGACGAGCAGGTGGGGCACGGCGACCAGCATCGCCACGAGCACCGCGCGCGCCGCGCCGCGATCCTCGCCGATCCAGATCAGCACCGGCAGATAGGGCAGCGTGTAGGTCGCGGCGTGGGCGACGAGGGCACGGCGGCCGTCGGGATCGCGCAGCCCGCGCACCTTGGTCAGCGCCTGCCACTCGGTCTGCAGCAGCAGGTCCCCGGCCAGGTGGCAGACCAGGAACGCGGCGAACACCGGCGGCCAGGTCACGTCGCCGTCGCCACCGGCGCCAGCAGCAGATCGCTGCGTGCCACCCACGGGGCCGCTCCGAGGCCGGCGAACAGCGCCCGCGCCTCGTGCAGCGGCGCGGCCGCCTCCGCGCCGCGATCGCGTTCGATCAGCAGCGCGCCGTGCCGGTACAGGCAGCGCGCCAGCAGATACGGGGTCCGGGCCGCGCGCAGGCCGTCGAGCGACGCCTCCAGCCGCGCCTGCGCGAGATCGTGCTCACCGGCATCGGCCTCGAGCATCGCCCGCGCGTAGGACAGCACGTTCTCGATGAGCGGGCCGGCGCGAAGCTGAGGGTCCCCGGCGAGCTCCGCGACCAGGTCGCGCCGGCCGCCGTCGAGCAGCAGCTC
Organism: Solirubrobacteraceae bacterium; assembly: GCA_036497165.1. Taxonomy (GTDB): domain Bacteria; phylum Actinomycetota; class Thermoleophilia; order Solirubrobacterales; family Solirubrobacteraceae; genus Palsa-465. The sequence continues at coordinate 6,715 of DASXJW010000183.1, read as the reverse complement.
GGTCGCGTCGATGACGTACATGGTCTTGGAGCTGCTGTTCGTCCCTGCCAGCTCCGGCACCAGGGCCGCCACCCGCTCGGTGGCCTCCCCAGGCTGTCCCGTCCCTGCGAGCATGAGCGCCTCGACCAGGCCCTTGAGCAGCGCCAGCTCGAACCACTCCGATTCCGCGCCCTGGCGTGCGATCAACGCCGACAGGTCCTCGTAGCGACCCCGCGCCGACATCACGAACGCGGCTGAGGTCATGGCCACCTGCGCGGTGGTGTCCTCGCCCGCCGTCCGCAGCGCGTCGGTGACAGCCAGCACGTTGTCCCAGGCGCCGCCGAGGAGATCGATCTGTGTGCTCTGCGCCATCAGCTCACGCTCCCAGGTGCGGTTGCCGCGCTCACGGGCCAGGGCCAGGCCGTGGTCGAGCTGCCGGCGCGCGTCATCGAGCCTGGCGGTCAGCGCGCAGTAGTCGGCCAGGTTGTAGTGAGCGCGCAGCGCCTGCTCGCTGAGGTCCGCTTCCAGCGCGACGCGCAGCCCCAGTTCCAGCAGCGCACCGGACTCGGTGACGCGACCCGCGAAGCCGATCGCAATCGCCTTGGTCACGGCCGCCTCGGCGACCACCTCCGACAGCCCGCGCGGGTCGGCCATGGACAGGGCCAGCTCGGCGTCCGCCAGCGCGTCGGCATAGTCCCCGTGCAGAAACTCGATCTGGGCACGCCGCGCCGCCAGGCCCGCCAGCGCGGCGGGATCGTCGAGCACCGTCCGCGCCTGGTCCATCAGCTCCCGCGCCTCCTCCAGCCGGTTCTCCCAGACCAGGACCTCGGCCATGCGCATCCGCGTGCGTGCCGCCTCCTGGCGTTCGCCGCCCGCCTCCAGCACCGAGAGGGCCGTCCCGAGCAGCTCCAATGCTCCCGCGCGATCAGCGGTACGCGACGCCGCGCCTCCCGCGTCGGCCAGAAGCGAGGCGCGCTGGGTCTCGTCGTCGGCCAGCGCCGCGGCACGCTCGAAGTGGGCGCGCGCCTCGGCGCCCAATGCCAGCGACTCGGCGCGTCGCCCCGCCGCGATCAGCGTCTCGCGGGCCTGGCCTCGGATCGCGTCGGCGTCCGCCGCCTCGGGATCGGCCGCGACAGCATCGAGGTAGTGGCTGGCCAGGAGCTCCGCGAGCTCGGGCGCCTCCTGGGACGTCCCGCGCAGATGCTCGGCGGCGGCCAGGTGCCGCGCCTTGCGGTCACGCCGGGACAGCGTGGCCAGCGCGATCGTCCTCAGCAGCGCCTGGAGGAAGTGGTACTGGCCCTGCTCGCCGGATCGCTGGTCGTCGTGGCGGCCCAGAACCTGCTTGGCCACGAGGCCGTCGAGGATCCGGCGCACCTCGGGCTCGCGCCGCTCGCTGACCGCAGCCAGCGCGGCCGGGGTGAACGACAGCCCGAGGACGGCCGCGTCCTGGAGCAGGGTGCGCTCGGCCGAGTCGAGATTGTCCAGCCGAGCCGCGACGAGGGCGTGCAGGGTCTCGGGCACCTCGAGGTCCTCGACCGTCCCGCACACCACGTACCGATTGCCCTCCTGGGCGAGGATGCCTCGGTCCAGAAGCATGCGCACCGTCTCGACGGCATACAGCGGCACTCCCTCCGCTCGTTCCAGAATGCGCGTGGCCAGGTCGGCGGGCAGGCCCGGCACGAGTTCCTCCAGAAGCGCCTGCATCGCCTCCGGCGCCAGTGGCTCGAGCCGTGCCGCGGTGCCCCAGTTGGCGCGGCGCGCCTCCAGCTCGGGACGGCCGAGCGCGAGGATGAAGATGGGGTAGTCCGCGGACCACTCCAGGAGGTAGTCGATGAAGTCCAGCAGCCCGGAGTCCGCCCACTGGAGGTCCTCGAAGGCGAGCGTCACCGGCGCGGCGTCGGCCATCCGCTCGAAGAACAGCCGCCATCCGGAGAACAGATCGGCGGCCTCGCCCGCGGTGCGCTGCGACAGGCCCAGGAGTTGCGCCAGGCGCGGCTCCACCAGCCGGCGCTCCCGCTCGTCGGAGACGAAGCGCTCGATCGCGGCCCGCAGCTTGCGGCGCTCGGTCTCCGGTGTGTCGTCCTCGGCGATCCCCGCCCGGGCGCGCACCATCTCGGCCAGCGCCCAGTACGACACCCCCTCCCCGTAGGACAGGCAGCGACCCTGATGCCACCAGCGCAGCTCCTCGATCCCGTCGATGTACTTGAAGAACTCCCAGAGCAGGCGCGACTTGCCCAGGCCGGCATCCCCGGTCACGGTGACGAGACGAGCCGTCCGCTGCGCCACGCTGTCCTCGGCTACGTCGATGATCGTTGCCAGCTCGGCGCCGCGCCCGACGAATGGCGCCTCCAGTCCCACCGAGCGGCGTGCGCCGCCCACCCCAGCGACGACGCGCAGCGCGGTCCAGGCATGCACCGGCTGCTCGCGGCCCTTGACCCGGTGCGCGCCGGCGTCCTCGTAGTCGATCGCCGCCTCACTGGCGCGCCGGGTCACGTCGTCCACGAGCACCGTGCCGGGCGCCGCCAGGGACTGCAGCCGCGCGGCGGTGTTGACGGTGTCGCCGAGGACCATGCCCTCGCTCTCGGCGCCGACCTCCACCGCGGCACTTCCGGTGAGGACCCCCGCGCGGACCCGCAGCGAGGGCATGCCCACGTCGGCCGCGAGCGAGGCGACCGCCGCGGTGAGCGACAGCGCCGCGCGGACGGCCCGCTCGGCGTCGTCCTCCCGGGCCACCGGCGAGCCCCACACGGCCATGACCGCGTCACCGATGAACTTCTCCACGGTCCCGCCGTGGCGCTCGATCAGCGCTCGGCAGCGCTCGAAGTACTCCGACAGCAGGTCCCGGATCTCCTCGGGATCGCGGTGCTCCGCCAGCGAGGTGAAGCCCACGAGATCGGCGAACAGCACGGAGACCAGGCGCCGCTCCGCGGTGATGGCCGACGGCGTCGGCGGCATGGCGCCGCCGCTCAGCGGCGTGCCGCATTCCGCGCAGAACCTGGCTCTCGGGACCGCCGGCTCGCCGCACGCCGGGCACGCCTCCAGGGTCGGCGCCCCGCAGTGGATGCAGAAGCGCTTGCCCCCCGGCGTTTGGCCCCCGCACGCGGCGCATGTGACTGCATGAGCCGCGCTCACACCTCCCCTCCGCTCCCCGAGCCCAAAGCCACCGCGCGATTCTAAGCCCGCGGACATGGCTATGCCACCGGAATGCGGGTCCTTGCTCAGTCTCCGGGGGAGCTGTCCAGGAGCCGCGGCCGCCAGCGGTCGTGCGACGGGCGGCTGACGATCTCGGTGGCAAAGCGCGTCGCGGTCTCCAGCGCGACCGGCCAGTCATCGCCGCTGCTGAGCGCGCTGACCAGTCCCGCGTTGAAGGCGTCGCCCGCGCCGGTGGTGTCCGCGACGGCCACGACATGAGCGTTCGCGGCCAGCTCGGCCCCGTCGGGCCCGACGGCCAGGCAGCCGCGGGCGCCCAGCTTGACCACCACCCAAGCACGCGAGTCGCGCTGGAGCACCCGCGCCGCCTCCAGGACCTCTCCGCCTGCGGTGCGCGCGATGGCGCAGGCCTCAGCCTCATTGGGCAGGAACACGTCCACGCTGGAGAGCAGGTCGCGCACCTCCTCGCATCGCGCCGGAGGGAAATCGTCGGGATCCCAGGCGGTGTCGAAGAACGTCCGCCCGCCGGCGGCGCGGGTGGCCTCCAGCAGCGACCGGGCCGCGTCCCCCTGCAGTCCCGGAGTCACGCAGTAGTCGCAGAGCAGGAGGTTGTCGCAGGCCAGCGCGTCGGCGGGGATCATGTCGGGCACCCATTCGGCGTTGACGCCGAGATGAGTCAAGAACGTGCGGTCGCGCTGCTCGGACTCGAGCGCGACGGTCAGCCCGGTCGCGCGTCGTGGGAGGACCGCCAGCTCGTCCACCAGCCCGGCCTCGGTCAGCTCCTCGCGCATCCAGTCGCCGAGGCGGTCCTCGCCCACGCAGCCCATGAGCCGCACGGGCAGCCCGGTCTCGACGAAGGCCAGCGCGGCGTTGGCGCCGGCGCCGCCGACGCGCATGCTCATCTGATCGATGAGCCGCGTGGCGCCGCCCGGAGGCAGCTCGGTCACGGGGCTGATCACGACATCGGCCTGGACGCCGCCGATCACCGTGACGCCGCGCCGCTGGTGGGATGGAGCCTCGCTCATGCCACCTTGGTGTCGTCCTGGTGGCGGTGCAGCTCGCCGATGGTCAGGCCCCGCCGTGCCGCCACCTCGTCCACCAGCAGCTGGGCCGGGAGGATCTGGAGGATCGGCGCCGCCACCGCGGGCACCTCGGGCACCGCGAAGACGCGTACGCCGTCGAGGGCGGCCGGCTCGGCGGCGGTGTCGCTGACCAGGGCCACGCGCGCGCCGAACGACACCATCGACTGCGCCAGGGAGCCCTCGCGCACCCGCCCGAAGATGACGGCGCCAAATCCCGGGGCCACCGCCTCCAGCGGTCCGTGCAGGTACTCGCGCGTCTCCATCCCGCTCGTCGGCAGCCGCAGCGCCTCCCGGCCGAGCAGCGCCGTCTCCCGCGCCGAGGCCAGCCCTGGGCCGCCCCCGATGCAGTCCAGCGCCGTCACGCTGGAAAGCTCCTCGGCCAGCTCGGCCGCGGGTGCGGCGCTCGCGTCCAGCACCTGCTCGGCGAGCCGCGGCAGCCGCCCCCACACCGAGCCGCTCGGATCCCGGCGCAGCAGCGCGTCGCAGAGCATCCCCAGCGCCTGCAGCGTCGCGGTGTAGGAGAGGGTGGCCACCGGGGTGTCGGGCTCGAGGCCCAGCGGCAGCCGGGCGTCCGCCGCCTCGGCCAGGGGGCTGTCCGCCCGCGCGCTGATCGCCACCATCGGCACCCCCTGGACCCGCTCCAGAGCGGCCACCGTCTCGGTGCTGGCGCCCGACTGGGAGACCAGCACGAAGGCGTCGGCCAGCTCGCGCGCCGCCGGGTCGTCGAGCTCGGTCGCCTGCAGGGCGAAGGCCCGGCGGCCCGCGGCGCGCAGGGCCAGGACCGAGGGGATCAGCGCGTGGGCGCTGGCGCCGATGCCGGCGAACACGATCGTCCCCCGTCGCAGCCTGTCGAGGTCGAGCTCGGCGACCGCGTCCGAGAAGGCGTCCGCGGCCGCCGCCAGGTTGGCGGGCTGCTTGAGCACCGCCTCGCGCCAGGCGCTCACCCCTTCACCGCCCCCGAGGCCAGCCCACCCACGATGTAGCGCTGGAAGACGATCGCGATCAGGATCGGCGGAATCGCCGCGAGGATGCCGCCGGCGGCCTGCAGGCCGAAGTCGGTGGTGTAGCGACCGGTGAACTCGGCGATCGCCACCGGGATGGTCTTGGCCGCGGTCGTCGAGGTGAAGATGAGCGCGTAGAGGAACTCGTCCCAGGCGATGAGGAAGGCGAACAGCATCGTGGACAGCAGTCCCGGCCGCGCCAGGGGCAGGATCACGCGAAACAGCGCCCCGATGCGGGAGCAGCCGTCGATCCGCGCCGCGTCCTCGAGCTCGCGCGGGATCGTCTGGAAGTAGTTGCCCATGATCCACAGCACGAACGGCGTCGCGAAGGTGCAGTAGACGATGATCAGCCCGATGCGCGTGTTGAGCAGGTGCAGGCTGACCATGATCAGGTACAGCGGGATCACCAGGGCGATCGGCGGCACCATGTACGTGGAGAGGAACAGCAGCAGCGAGGCGCGCTGCCCGCGGAAGCGCAGCCGGGCGAAGGCGTAGGCGCCGAACACCCCGACGGTGATCGAGATGGCGACGGTCGCCGAGGCGATGATGAGGCTGTTGACCAGCGAGGCGCGGAAGTTCGCGAAGATCGTGCCGCTCTGGGAGGTGAAGATCTGCGAGTAGCGGCTGAAGGAGAGGTGGCCCGGGATCCAGCTCAGCGGCACCTTGAGCAGGTCGGCCTGGGACGAGAGGCTGGCGATGAACAGCCACGCGAACGGCGCCAGGATGATGAGCGACACCACCACGGCCGCGGCGTGGATGAAGATCCGGTAGCGCATCGAGTCCCGCATCAGTGATCACTCCCGGCCACTACGCCATCCCGTAGTTCTCGGAGCGCAACAGGCGGATGTAGATGATCGCCAGCACCATGATGAAGACGACGATCAGGTAGGCCAGCGCCGAGCCGTAGCCGAAGAACTCGTCGGAGAACGCCCGCTGGTAGGTGTAGAAGGCGATGCTCTGCGTGCCGTTGGCGGGCCCGCCCCCGGTCATCACGTAGATGATGTCGAACACCTTGAAGGCCTCGATCGTGCGCAGCACCAGCACCACCACGATCACCGGGCGCAGCAGGGGCAGCGTGATGTGCACGAACGCCCCCCAGCGCCCATAGCCGTCCACCCGTGCCGCCTCGTAGAGGTCGCGCGGGATCGTGGTGAGCCCGGCCAGCAGGAAGAACGCCACCAGCGACGTGTTCTTCCACACGTCGGCCCACACCACGATGTTGAGCGCCGCAAACGGCGAGCTGAGGAATGCGTGGTATGAGGTGGTGATCCCCAGCTGGGTCAGCGCCGCGTTGACGACGCCGTACTGGGCATTGAAGAAGTAGCGCCACATGGCGCCGTTGACGATGGTCGGCAGCGCCCACGGCAGCACGACGATGGTCCGGAACAGCCACCGGCCGCGCAGTGGGGCGTACAGCAGCAGCGCGATCCCCATCCCGAACACCAGCTCAAAGCCGGTGGAGACGAACGTGAAGTACGCCGTGCGCAGCACCGCCGACCAGAA
>DASXJW010000182.1:0-17221 GCA_036497165.1 Solirubrobacteraceae bacterium | reverse complement strand
GCCCTGACGCGCAGACGCACAGGCAGGCGTGCAACCGCCGGCCGCCCGCCTATGGGTCAAAGGACGCAGAAGGACTGGGTCCATGTACGTTTGCGCGGCCGTCGCTTTGGAGGAGACTGCGTAGCGTCAGTCTCGGACCACACGGCACCGGCCGGGCGGGGCAGCACACTCCGAGGGGGGCATGACATAGGCGAAAGCCACCAATCCTGGCCAGCTCTCCCAAAAAGGGCCGGCAGCGGCAGCTGGCTCGCTCGCCAGGACTTCAAAGGAGGGGTCCCGGGGGCTGCGGGACTCCTCCTTTTTATAACGGGACGCTGGCCAGGCGGACCCGGCTGGCCTGCCGACCCGGTTTTGCGGCCAGCCGGGTCCTCGTCTGCGTCTCGGCAGACCCCGCGGGGTCAGCAGCGGACCGCCGCGAAGGCGACGGCTCAGCCCGGAGCGATCTTCCCGCGGGCCACGTCCCCCACCCAGACCAAGCCCCGCTCCAACCCCATCCGTGCCGCTCGCTCGCGGCCGGCGGCCAGACGCGCCTCGTCGAGGCTGGCGCGCACGGCCTCGTAGTACTCGCCGAGCACCCCGGTGGGCGGCCAGGAGAGCTCGTCGTAGCCCAGCTCGCACACCGCCCAGGTGGCCGCCGCCTCCTCCAGGCGGCCCAGGTGCAGCAACGCCACGGCGATGGGGGCGGCCTGGTTGAGCTGGCCCAGCGCCGTGCCCATTGCTGCCATCACCGCCATGGCGGCGCCGTCGTGCTCCAGGGCGCTCGCGAAGCGGTGCAGGGCCAGCTCGAGATCGGCCAACCGCGTGGCGACCCAGTACTCCTTCCAGGATCCGGGCGGCGTCTCCTGGAGCCGCGACAGCAGCGGCCCGAGCGCCTCCTCGGGATGGCCGAGCAGCCACACCGCCTCAGCGCGCACGACCTCCAGCATCCATTCCTTGTCGGGGTCGGGAGCCGCGGCGGCCAGAGCTGCGCAGCGCTCGAGGACGTCCATCTCGGCCTCCCCCTCCCGGGCGTGGCCGTAGAGGGTGGCGCCGTAGATGGCGCTGTAGAACTCCCCGTCGAGATCGCCCAGGTCGTGCCAGGCGTCAGCGGCGTCCAGGCAACCCGACGGATCGGAGTCCTGCGCGCCCAGCGTCCCGAGCGCCTGCAGGCAGCGCGCGCGCATGCGGGCGTCGGTCGTCCGTGCCAGCGCGATCTCGAGGTGGTCGCGGGCGTACTCGCCGGCGCCGGCATCCTTCATCCACCAGCCGGTGGCCGCCGCCAGCCGCGCGTGGCGGCCGTAGTCCATCAGCGAGGCCCAGTCGAGCTCGGAGAAGATGTTGCCGCTCTCCGGATTGAGCGCGAGCCAGCCCTGATCGGCCAGCACCACCCAGCGCTTCTCGAATGGCTCGGCTCTGGCGATGAGCGCGTCGGCGATCGCCGCGTGGGCGGCGTCGTCCTCCTCGGCGTCGAGCTGCTGGAGCGCGAACCGACGCACCGGCGGGCGGATCTCGAACCGCCCGGGAGCGCCGGGGTGGACCAACCCGATATCGAGCAGGGCCTGGAGCGCGTCGATGATGTCGCCGAAGGCGGCCTCGGCCAGGTCCGCGCTGAAGCCCGCGGCGAACACCGATAGCCGCAGCAGCGCGGATCGCTCGGCCTCCGAGAGCAGGCCCACCGTCCACTCCAGCACGGCGCGCAGCCCGCGCTGCCGGGCAGGCAGGTCGGTCCCGCCGCTGTCCAGCGCATCCCGTTCCTGCTCGAGGCGACGCGACAGCGCCGCGGCGTCGATGGCCTCCAGACGGGGGGCGGTCAGCTCCAGAGCGAGCGGCACGCCGTCGAGCTGGCGGCACAGGTGCGCCACGTCGAAGCGGTTGTCCTGGGTGAGCTCAAACCCGGTCCCCACCGCTGCCGCGCGCTGCATGAGCAGCGCCACCGACGGTACGGCGCGCAGCTCCTGCAGCTCCCGCTCGGCACCGGTGGGGAGCGTCAGGGGGTCGAGCCCCAGGACGTGCTCGCCCCCGACGCGCAGCGGCGCCTCGCTGGTCACCAGGACCCGCACGCCCGGTCCGGCGCGCGCCACCTGTCCGACCAGCGGCGCGACCTCGAGTAGGTGCTCCAGGTTGTCGAGCACGAGCAGGGCGCTGCGAGCGCTCAGGTGCGCCAGAACGCGCTCGGCGGGATCGACCTCGGCCATCTCGGGAAGGCCCATCACCCGAGCGAGCGCGCCCATCACGTCGTTGGAATCGGGAACCTGCTCGAGGGCCACGAACCAGACGGCGTCGAAGCCCTCGGCGGCGCGGTGCGCCACCTCCAGGGCGAGGCGCGTCTTGCCCGCGCCGCCCGGCCCCGACACCGTGACCAGCCGCGCGGTGGCGATGAGGTCGAGCAGGACAGCCAACTCGTCGTCGCGGCCGAACAGCTCGCCGGGTGCTGAGGGCAGGTTGGTACGGATTCGCTCCAGCGGCCCCCCGCCGACCTCGACCCTGGCCAACGCCAACCCCTCCTAGATGATGGGATCCACCATCAGAGGCTCTCCAGGGCCTGGTTGAAGGTCGCGCTCGGACGCATCGCCGCGGCGGCCTTGTCCGGGTCGGGGCGGTAGTACCCACCGAGCTCCACCGGCGAGCCCTGCACCTCGGCCAGCTCCGCGACGATCGTCTCCTCGTCGGCCTCGAGGCGTTCGGCCAAGGCCCGAAAGCGCTCGGCCAGCTCAGAGTCGCCGGTCTGCTCGGCCAGCTCACGGGCCCAGTACAGCGCCAGGTAGAAGTGGCTGCCGCGGTTGTCGAGCTCACCGACCTTGCGCAGCGGCGAGCGGTTGTGCTCGAGCAGGCCGCCGGTGGCGCGATCGAGCGCGTCGCCCAGGACGCGGGCTCGCGGGTTCTCGGACTTGTCGGCCAGCATCTGCAGCGACACCGCCAGCGCCAGGAACTCGCCCAGTGAGTCCCAGCGCAGGTGGTTCTCGCGCTGGAACTGCTGCACATGCTTGGGCGCCGAGCCGCCGGCCCCGGTCTCAAACAGGCCGCCGCCGTCCATGAGGGGCACGATCGACAGCATCTTGGCACTGGTCCCGAGCTCGAGGATCGGGAACAGGTCGGTGAGGTAGTCGCGCAGCACGTTGCCGGTGACGCTGATGGTGTCCTCGCCGCGCCGGGCGCGCTCCAGGGTGAAGCGGGTGGCGTCGGCGACGTTCATGATCTCGATCTGCAGCCCATCGGTGTCGAGCTGCTCGAGCTCGGGGCGAACCTTCTTGAGCAGCTCGGCGTCGTGCGGTCGCGACTCGTCCAGCCAGAAGACGGCGGGCCAGCCGGTGTCCCGGGCACGACCCACGGCGAGCTGGACCCAGTCGCGAATGGGGGCGTCCTTGGTCTGGCACATGCGCCAGATGTCCCCCTTCTGCACCTCGTGGGACAGCAGCGTCTCCCCCCGTCCGTCGATGACCCGCACCGTCCCCGGCGCCGAGATCTCGAACGTCTTGTCGTGGGAGCCGTACTCCTCGGCCTTCTGGGCCATGAGTCCGACGTTGGGCGTCGTCCCCATCGTCGCCGGGTCAAACGCGCCGTGGCGCCGGCAGTCGTTCACGGTCTCGGCATAGAGGTCGGCGTAGGAATGGTCCGGGATCACGAACTTGGCGTCCTGGAGCTCCCCGTCGCGATTCCACATCTGACCGGAGGAGCGGATGGCCGCCGGCATCGAGGCATCGATGATCACGTCGGAGGGCACGTGGAGGTTGGTGATCCCGCGATCGGAGTCGACCATGGCCAGCGCGGGGCCGTCCGCGTAGGCGGCGTCGATGGCCTCGGTGATGGCGGCGCGCTCGTCCTCGGGAATCTGCTCCAGAGCCTTCAGCAGCGCGGCCATCCCGTCGTTGGCCTGAACCTCGGCCTGGGCGAGGGCGTCGGCGTGGTCGGTGAACACCCGCGGGAAGTAGGCCCGCACGGCGTGGCCGAAGATGATCGGGTCTGACACCTTCATCATCGTCGCCTTGAGGTGCACGGAGAACAGGACCCCCTGCTCCTTGGCCTCGGCGAGCTGCGCGGCCAGGAACGCCTCGAGCGCGGCGCGGCGCATGACCGCCGCGTCCAGGACCTCGCCGGCGAGCACCGGGAAGTCGGGCTTGAGCACCGTGACGTCGCCGTCGGCGGCCACGTGCTCGATGCGAACGGTGCCGTCGTCGTGCACGGTGATCGACTGCTCGGTGGAGCGGAAGTCCCCGTCGCTCATTGTGGATACGTGTGACTCCGAGTCAGAGGACCAGTCACCCATCGTGTGGGGGTGGTTGCGCGCGTAGGCCTTGACCGACTCGGGCGCCCGGCGGTCGGAGTTGCCCTCGCGCAGCACCGGGTTGACCGCGCTGCCCTTGACGCGGTCATAGCGCTCGCGGACGTCGCGCTGCTCGTCGTCGGCGGGCTCGCCGGGATAGTCCGGGAGCGCATAGCCCTGCTCCTGCAGCTCGGCGATGGCGGCGCGCAGCTGGGGCACCGAGGCGCTGATGTTCGGCAGCTTGATGATGTTGGCCTCGGGCGTCTTGGCCAGGTCGCCCAGCTCGGCCAGATCATCCGCGATGCGGTGATCTCCGTTGAGGCGGTCGGGGAACTGGGCCAGGATGCGGCCGGACAGCGAGATGTCGCGCAGCTCCACCTCCACCCCGGCGACGGCGGCGAAGGCCTCAACGATGGGCAGCAGCGACTGGGTGGCCAGCGCCGGGGCCTCGTCGGTCTGGGTGTAGATGATCTTCATGGTCATTGCGAATCACCCTACCCACTCCCCGCAACGGCACCGCGAGACTCTGCAAGGATGGCCGCGCCACCGTACGAGAAGGAGTGCTGCCATGGCTGACCGCCCGCCCCTGCCCCCGTTCACCGCCGAGACGGCCGCGCAGAAGGTACAGGCAGCAGAGGATGCCTGGAACTCCCGGGACCCGGAGCGCGTGGCCCAGGCCTACAGCGAGGACTCGGTATGGCGCAACCGCGACACGTTCGTCACCGGCCGGGCGCAGATCGTGGCCTTCCTGAGTCAGAAGTGGGAGCGAGAGCTCGACTATGCCCTGCGCAAGAGCCTTTGGACGTTCAACGCCAACCGAATCGCGGTGCGCTTTCAGTATGAGTGTCACGACCGCGACCGCCAGTGGTGGCGATGCTACGGCAACGAGCTGTGGGAGTTCGACGAGCACGGCCTGATGACGCGGCGTGAGGCGAGCATCAACGACCAGGCCATCGACGCCACGGAGCGGCGCATCTTCGGCCCGCGCCCGGAGGTCGCCCGAGGGGCCGAAATCCCGCTGCAATAGAGAGATCGGCTCCCGGCGCCTGGGTACGATCAAGGAGACATGGAACGGCGCATCGTCTACCTCACGCGACTGACCCGGGTGCCGCTCGTCGGAGCCGACGGCGCCGAGGTGGGCCGCATCGCGGACGCCGTCGTGGACCTCGGCTCCAAGCCGCCCCGCGTCAACGGCTTCGTGGTGTCCGTGCAGCGGCGCCGCGTGTTCGTCGGCATCGGCCGTATCGGCGAGATCGGCTCCGACGGCGCCCGCCTGCGCCGCGGCTCGGTCAACATGCGCCAGTTCGCCCTGCGCGAGGGCGAGCGGCTGCTCGCCGGCGAGCTCATCGGCAAACGCTTCAAAGGCGCGCGGGTGGTGGACATCGGCCTGATCGAGGCGCCCGATCATGACGGCTGGGAGGTGGCCACGGTGGCGCTGGCCGGCCGGCGCGTCCCCGGCCTGCGCCGCGCGCCCGACATCATCGACTGGTCTGAGGCGGGGGAGCTGTTCGCCTCCGAGCGGCCCGTCGACCGCCAGGCCGCCGAGCTGGGCGGCCTGCACCCGGCCGAGATGGCGGGGGCGATCCGGCGGCTGCCCCTGAGCCGGCGCCGGGTCCTGGCCGCCGAACTCGAGGACGACCGCTTCGCAGACCTGCTGGAGGAGATGTCCGAGGACGAGCAGGTGCGGCTGATCGAGGGCCTGGGCATCGATCGCCTGGCCCGCGTGCTGGACGAGATGGACGCCGACGACGCCGCCGACCTGCTCGGAGAGTTCCCCGCCGGCCGCCAGGCCGAGCTGCTGCACGCGATGGACCCCGATGAGGCCGAGCCGGTGCGCCGTCTGCTCACCTACCAGCCCGACACTGCGGGCGGGCTCATGACCCCCGAGCCGGTCATCCTCGCCCCCGACACCACGGTGGCCGAGGCGCTGGCCCGCGTCCGCGACCCCAACCTGCCGGTGCCGCTGGCGGCCTCCGTCTTCGTGTGCCGCCCGCCGCTGGAGACGCCCACCGGGCGCTACATCGGCAACGTGGGCATCCAGCGCCTGCTGCGCGAGGCCCCCAGCAAGCCGCTGGGCCGCTGCATCGACGAGGACGTCGAGCCGGTGGAGGAGAGCACCAGCGACCGGGAGGTCGCGGTGAAGCTCGCCGCGTACGACGTCGTGTCGCTCGCGGTCATCGACGAAGCACACCGTCTCGTCGGCGCAGTGACGATCGATGACGTCCTTGACCGGGTGCTGCCCGCCGACTGGCGGGCGAGCCTGACGGAGAGCGCCTGATGGCACGCGAGGGCGATCTCTCCAAGCCGCGGGGCACCCCGGGCGGCCCGGCGTACGACCCCGATGAGTTCGGGGCGCTGGCCGAGCGGCTGGCGCGGTTCTTCGGCACGCCTCGCTACATCGTCGGCCAGACGATCATCGTGATCATCTGGATCGCCCTGAATGTCGCCTTCATCACGCTGCGGTTCGACAAGTACCCGTTCATTCTGCTCAACCTCGCCTTCTCCACCCAGGCCGCATACGCCGCGCCGCTCATCCTGCTGGCCCAGAACCGGCAGGCCGACCGCGAGCGCGAGGACGTGGAGCGAGACCGCGCGATGAACGCCCGCTCCCTGGCCGAGACCGAGTACCTGGCCCGCGAGATCGCGGCCGTGCGGCTCGCGGTGGATCAGAAGGCCGACCGGGACGAGATCGTCGACGTGCTCGAGCGCCTGACGCAGGCGGTCGAGCGCCTGCAGCCCGCGGAGATCCAGGAAGGCCCGACCGACGAGACGGACTGCGGGCGCGCCCCACGGACGCGCCCCGCATAGCCCGAGTGACGTGAGTCAGACGCCGACGGTCGCGCCGACGGCCTGCTCGATCCGCTCGCCGATCTCCTGATCGATGTTCTTCCAGTACTCGAACGCCCGCGCCAGCACTTTCTGCGAGACGCCGTCCGACAGGTGCCCGGCGACATTTGAGACCAGCCGCTCGCGGGCCTCGTCGTCGAGTACCTCGCGGATCTGGGTGCGGGCCTGGCTGAAGTCGTCGTCCTCGACCCGCGGGGTGTAGGCGGAGCGGACCATGTCGCCGTCGGCGGCCCACAGGCCGGCGTTGTCGGTGCGCGACGGGTCGGCCGCCGGCCCGCCGTAGGAGTTGGGCGCATACACGGGATCGGTGACGTTCACCGTCCGCCCCACTCCGTCCTTGCTGTAGGCGTGGACCTCCGCGCGCTGGGCCGAGTTGACCGGGATCTGCTTGTAGTTGACCCCCAGCCGCGCGCGGTGGGCGTCGGCATAGGAGAACCCGCGCGCCAGCAGCATCTTGTCCGGGCTGAGGCCGATGCCCGGCACGAGGTTGTTGGGCTCGAACGCGGCCTGCTCCATCTCGGTGTGGAAGTCGGTCAGGTTGCGGTTGAGCGTCATCGTGCCGACCTTGATCAGCGGGTAGTCGCCGTGGGGCCAGACCTTGGTCAGGTCAAAGGGATTGAACCGATAGGTCTTGGCCTCCTCGAAGGGCATGATCTGCATGTACAGCGTCCAGCTGGGGAAGTCGTCGTCGCGAATGGACTCGAACAGGTCCTTGCGGTGGTAGTCGGGGCTATCGCCGGCGAGTCTGTCGGCCTCCTCCTGGGTGAGGCACTCGACGCCCTGATCGGTCTTGAAGTGGTACTTCACCCAGAACTTGTCACCGGCCCGGTTGACCCACATGTACGTGTGGCTCGAGTAGCCGTTCATGTGCCGCCAGTTCTTGGGGATGCCGCGATCACCCATCAGCCAGGTCACCATGTGGCTCGACTCAGGCGACAGCGTCCAGAAGTCCCACTGCATGTCGTGGTCACGTAGGCCGTTGTCGGCGCGGCGCTTCTGGCTGCGGATGAAGTGCTGGAACTTCATCGGGTCGCGTACGAAGAAGATCGGCGTGTTGTTGCCGACCATGTCGTAGTTGCCCTCGGGCGTATAGAACTTCAGTGCGAAGCCGCGGGGGTCGCGCCACGTGTCGGGGCTGCCGCTCTCCCCGGCGACGGTGGAGAAGCGGGCCAGCATCTCGGTCCGGACGCCGGGCTGGAACAGCGCGGCACGGGTGTACCGGCTGACGTCCTCGGTGGTCTCGAACACGCCGAAGGCGCCGGAGCCCTTGGCGTGCGGCTGGCGCTCGGGGATGCGCTCGCGGTTGAAGTTGGCCATCTGCTCGATCAGGTACTGGTCCTGGAGCAGGACCGGGCCGTCGGGACCGACCGTCAGCGAGAACTCGTCACTCGCGACCGGGATGCCGGCATCGGTAGTCGTGTAGGGCGGCTTCTCGCTCATGTGGTCTCCTTTTGGACGGGTGCGTCCGAAACGGTGTGGCAGGTGGGGCACATACCCCAGAAGGTGATCTCGGCCTCGTCGACGACGAAGCCGCCGGCCTCCGACGGCGACAGGCACGGGGGCTCGCCGATGACACAGTCGACGTCGGCGATCGTCCCGCAGCTACGACAGACCACGTGATGATGGTTGTCCCCCACGCGCGTCTCATAGCGCGTGGCGCTCCCGGCCGGCTCGATCCGGCGCAATAGGCCCGAGCGGGTCAGCGCACCCAGCACGTCGTAGACCGCCTGGGTGGAGATCGTGCCGACGCGGCCGCGCACACCTGCGGCGACCTGGTCAGCCGTCATGTGACGGCCCGCCTGGACCTCCGACAGAACCGCTACGCGCGGTGTGGTCACGCGGAGGCCGGCCAGGCGCAGGGTCGCAGGGATGTCCGTCCATCCTCCCGTCGTCATCGGGTCACCGTATCAGCTATCTGGACCCGCTCCAGATCTGGAGCGAATCTAAACATCCGCTCAGGATGGCCGGGCGCGGGCTCAGCCGGCGGCGACGTGCAGCGACGCGACGTTGAAGCCCGACACCGTCACCACCGGCGAGGCGCCCCTCAGCGCGGCGGCCGCGTAACGGACCTGGAGTGTCTCTGACTCCCCCGGCCACAGCGTCGTGTCGTTGTCTGACCACAGCGCGGGGAGCACCTCGTCATCGCCGCCCGCCGGCATGCCGGCTGCGCTGCCGCGCCGGACGTCGGCGCGGAGGAAGAAGGCCGGCGCCGGCGTGGACGACGTGTTGGTGACGGTGACATCGGTGACGTCGTCGTCGCCGTCCTGGGTCGTGTGCGCCGTGACCGCGACCCGGGAGGCGGCGAGAGCGCGCAGGCCGCTGAGGTTGGCGTAGGACGTCATCTTGGCCTGCGGCTGGCCGATCGTCTTTGACCAGTTGATGACGTCGGGCTGGGTGGAGAGCCAGTAGACGTTGCGGTCCACCACCTGCCCGCCGCGCCTGAGCAGGAGCTCGACGAAGTAGGTCTGGGCCGGGTGCGGCGGCGCGGTGGCGGCCGGGATGCTGGGGCGCAGCACCTTCTCGCGCACGCCTCCGGCCCCGAGGGTGACCGGCGACGACGTCCGGTCATCCAACAGCGTGCCGGCCACCGAGTAGACCCGGCTCTGGACCGACAGCCCGGCCGCCGTCGACCCGCCGAGGTTGGCCACCGACACGGTGCCCGACCCGTAGGCGTAGATGGCGTGCAGCGGCCGGTTGGCCTCCTGAGCGCCGAAGTAGCTGCCAGCCTGGTCATAGTCGTTGTTGTAGAGATCCCACAGAAGCGTCGGCCAGCCCTTGTTGAGCTGCCAGTAGACGATCCCCGTGGACGGCGACTTGGCGCGCCGCGAGTGGTCGACATAGGCCTCGAACTCGGCCCGCTGGGTCTCGTAGTTCTGCAGTTGCGCCTCCTCGACGAACTGCGGCAGGCTCGACCACCCGCCGTAGCGGGCCTTCATCGCCGCGTCCAGATCGTGCAGCGTCCCGAACGAGTAGCCGCCGTTGGAGGGACCGGGCAGACCGGGCTCGTAGTTGAGGTGGTACTGGTTGTAGTCGGGCGCCTTCCACAGCTCGGTCTGTTCGAAGGGCGACAGGAAGCGCGCGATCGAGTCCAGGGTGGGGATGGTGGCGCCCTCACCGGCCTCGGAATCGAACGCCCACGCCCCGCCGGCGTTGGTGCGCGTGCTGTCGGACTTCGCGTAGTGGCTGGTGTCGTACCAATAGCTCGGCGGGACCCAGTCATACGGGCCCTCCTTCTCACCGGACCAGGCCAGCCCGCGCGCGTTCTTGTATTCCGCGGAGGCGATCAGGGGCTCCTGGAAGTCGGCGCGCCGGAAGGCGGCGATCGACACGGCGGCCTGGCGCGGGATCGGGTTGTTGTCTGACCAACTGAAGTTGAGGACGCTCGGGTGGTTGCGCAGCCGGCGGCCGATGGCCAGCGCCGCGTTCGCCAGCACCTGGTAGTCGTGGGCGGTGACGCCCTTGCCGTCATCGGGCAGCTGCCAGGCGTCGCAGCACTGGAAGCCCGCGTCGATGAGGATGCCGGCGCGATCCATCTGCGCATAGAAGTCGGCCGGCATCTCCTTGCCCTCGGTGCGGATGCCGTTGAGCCCGAGGTTCTTGATCAGCGCGATCTGGTTGGCGGTGTCGGCGGCGGAGTAGTGCAGGAACAGGTTCTCCGACCAGCCGCCGGCCCGGAACATGAACGGCCGGCCGTTGACGAAGAACTGCCGTGAGCCGTGGGGCGCCAGCGGCGAGGCGCCCACCAGCCGGGTGGTGATGCTGCGGATGCCGAAGGTCTCAGACTCCGCGTCGGAGGCCGCGTCGCGCTGGGTGACGGCCATGCGCAGCGCGTACAGCGGCTGGCCGCCCATCTGATACGGCCACCACACCTGCGGGTGACGGAGGCGCAGCGCGGGGATGGCCGACGGCGTCAGCGAGATCGTCCGTGTCGCGCCGGCCGGGATCGTGATGGCATGCGAGATCCGGATCGGCGCGCCGCGGGGCGGCGTCACCCGCGCCTGGATCACGCCCCGCTGTGCCCGGTGGGTGGCGTTGGCGACACGGGCGCGCAGCGTCAGTGCGGAGGTGGTCACGCGGGCGGTGTCGTGCTGCACCACGTGGGCATCGCTGATCGACAGTGCGGACGAGGTGTGGAGCTGGACCGGGAATTGGATGCCGGTGTTGTTGTCGGGCGGGATCTGGGTCCAGTCGACGTTGTCCAGCGTGAACATCGTGTTCGGGTCGTTGGGGGACAGCCGAAGGGCCACCGCGTTGGCGCCGCGGCGCAGGCGCCCGCTGACGTCGAAGGTGTACTGCGTATAGGCGCCCTGGACGGTGTCGCGACCGGCGATCCGGTAGCCGTTGAGCCACAGGTCCGCCTCGCCGACGACGCCGTTGACGATCAGCGTGGCGTGGCGGGGGCGCGCCGCGTCGAACGTGGTGCGAAACCACCAGGGCTTGGCGAACATCGGGACCGTGACAGGGCCCAGCGTCTTCATATAGCCGAAGCAGCGCTTGATGTTGGTGGAGAAGAAGACGTTCGGGCACCGGCCGTTCTGCACGAGCGCCTCGACCTCGGTGCCGGGGGCACCGCCGTCGTCGGGCGTCACTCTCAGCCAGCCCCTGGCGGCGAAGCCCGGACGCGAGACCGTGGCGCCATTGTTGCCCGCCGACGCGCTGCTCTGCACCTGCCAGCCGCGCAGCCCCAGGGTCTGGGTGGCGCCCACAGATACGGCGGGGACGGCGAGCAGGACCGCCGCGACGATCAGAGGCAGGCAGACACGGATACGACCACTCAGTTCATTCATTAGATCTCCTCCCGAAATGAAAGCTATAACCGCTGTCAAGGCGAAGGATTTGAGTGTTATTCGTAAGGGGATTGCCAATTGCGTGGGGCCAGCGAGCTTCCGCGGGCTCGTCCCCCTTCAGGCCCGCAGCGCGCTCAAAGCCGCCACGCCCACGATGACGCACGTGACCCCCGCGAACTGCACGCGACTGAGGCGCTCGCCGAACAGCACATAGGAGGCGGCGAGGGCGAGTACCGCGAACTGGGATGAGAGCACCGCCGCGATGGCGAGGCCGTGGCGCGACCCGAAGGTGTAGGAATAGAACCCGGCCACCTCGCAGAGGCCGGACGCGACCACGAGCGGCGCGGCTCGGCGGGTCAGCCGCAGTCGTCCGGAGAGCACCAGCGGGAGGGCCAGGGCCACCACGCCGATCAGGCGCGCCGACAGCACCACCCACGATGCCGGCAGCTCGGCGGCCGCGCGAGCGGTGGCGTACAGGCTCGCCCCGAACGACACGGCCGCCAACATGGCCAGGGCCACGGCCGCCGGATGGCGGGCGGCCTCCTGGACGGCCACGTCGGGCGAGGGGATCGAGGCCAAGCCGACGCCGACCGCGATGACCAGCAGCGTGAGGGCCACCGATCCCTGCAGGCTCTGACCGGCGAACACCGAGATGAGGGCGGCGATCGCGCCCTCGGTGGACACGATCGGAGCCACCAGGGACACCTGGGCGATCCGCAGGGCGCCGTAGTTGGCGACCAGGCCGGCCACGTTGCCGGCGCCCGCCAGCACCAGCCACGCAAGTGGGGCCCCGTGCAGGTTGGCGGGGACGCCGGTGGCGGCGGCCAGGGGAGCGGTGACGATCAGCCCGACGAGCATCACCCAGGCGACCACGGCCATGGGCTCGATCATGCGGCTCGACCGCGATGAGCACAGGATGGACACAGCCCAGGCCGCCGCCGCGCCGAGCCCCCCGAGAATCGCCAGCACGCAGAGCTCGGCTCAGGCCGGCGTCAGCCGGAGAGGCGCCGGCCGGAGGCGGGATCGAAGAGGTGAATGCGGGTCGCGTCGACCCACAGGCGTCCCGGCTCGCCCTCGGTCAGAGACGTGGCCACTCCGACCCGGGCCACGAGCTCTGAGCCGGTGGCCAGCGCGACCTCCGGATCCTCGCTGGCGGTGGCCTCGGCGAGCTCGCGCCGCAGCGGCTCCTCGGCCGACGGCGAGCCATGCCCGTTGAGCGACAGATGGGCGTAGACATCGGAGCCGGTGGACTCGAGCACGTCGACGGTGGCGGTAAGGGCGACGAGACCCGGCCGCTGCCCGGTCAGCGACGCGTCCTCGAAGCTCTCGGGCCGCACCCCGACCACCACCGGCCCGGTGTGCGAGACGCCGCCGGCCTCACCCAGCGACGAGAGCGGCATCGTCCCCAGGGCCGAGCGCAGCGAGCCCTCGGCGATGTCACCCATGACGAAGTTCATGGCCGGCGCGCCGATGAACCCGGCCACGAACAGGTTCTGCGGGCGCTCGTAGAGCTCGGCCGGCGTCCCCACCTGCTGCAGCAGCCCGTCGCGCATGACCGCCAGCCGGTCGCCGAGCGTCATCGCCTCGGTCTGGTCATGGGTGACGTACACGGTGGTGGTGTGGAGCTGGCGCTGAAGCCGGACGATCTCCGCCCGCATCTGGATGCGCAGCTTGGCATCGAGGTTGGACAGCGGCTCGTCCATGAGGAAGGCCTGTGGGTCGCGGACGATGGCGCGGCCCATGGCCACCCGCTGGCGCTGGCCCCCGGAGAGATTGCTGGGCTTGCGTTCCAGTTGGTCGGAGATGCCGAGCAGATCGGCGGCGTGCTCGACCTTGCGGCGGATCTCCTCGGCCGGCACCTTGGCGCGGCGCAGCGCGAAGCCCATGTTGCGCGCGACCGTCATATGCGGATACAGCGCGTAGTTCTGGAACACCATCGCGATGTCGCGGTCCTTGGGGGTGAGGTCGTTGACGACCCGGTCGCCGATGCGGATGCTGCCGGCGGTGATCTCCTCCAGCCCGGCGATCATCCGCAGCAGCGTCGTCTTGCCGCAGCCCGACGGCCCCACGAGCACCGTGAACTCGCCGTCGGCGATGTCGAGGCTGAGGTCGTGCACGGCGACGGTGCCGTCGCGATAGCGCTTGCTCACGTCGCGGATCTGGATCTCGGCCATGGTTCTCCTCGGGTATTGCTAGCGGATCGCGACGGTCCCGCGGGCGCCCCCGCCCTGGGGGATGAGCTGGCTGCGCGCGGCGTGCAGCGCGAAGGCGATGGCGCCGCGCAGCGCCGCCTGGTCGCCCAGCAGGCTGGTCTCGATGCGTGCGGTGAGCGGGACGAGAGCCGCGGCGGCGCCGCGCACCGGGCTCAGCAGCAACGGGCTGGAGCCGATGCCGCCGCCCAGGACGACGAGCTCGGGATCGAGGATGGCGCACACGGTCGCGATTGCGGAGCCCAGACGGGCGGCGATGTGCTCGACCACCGCGCCGGCGTCCTCGTCGCCGTTTCCGGCCAGCTCGAAGACGTCCTGGGCGGTCCTCACCTCTGCTGACCGGCCGGGGGCCCGCCCGGCGAACCCGGCCAGGACGCCGGCCGCGCCGATCTCGTCCTCGAGGCCGCCGTGGAGCTTGTGGCGCGGATCGAACGGATCGCCAACGAGCGGCAGGTAGGCGATCTCGCCGGCGGCGCCGTGGGCCCCACGCACGAGCTCGTCGTGCATGATGATCCCCATTCCGACACCGGCGCCGACGCCGATGAACACCATCGTCGAGACGCCGCGGGCCAGCCCGAAGGACTTCTCCCCCAGGGCGGCGAGGTTGATGTTGTTGTCCAGCAGCACCGGCACGCCGAAGCGCGAGCCGACAGCGGCGAGAGGGTCCAGGGCGCCGTCGGGCGAAACGTTGTAGGCCAGGCGCACCCGGCCGGTGTCGCGGTCGACCACCCCGGGCGTGGAGATGCCGATGGCCAGCAGCCGGTCGTGGGTGGCCCGCCCTCGCTCCACGGCACGCGTCGCGACATCGGCGAGCTGGGCGGCCAGGGCGCGGCCGCCGGCCTTGGTGGTCGGCTCCTGGTCGTCATGGATCATCTCGCCGAACACGTCGGCGGTCCCGGAGCGGATCTTGGTGCCGCCGATGTCGAGACCCACGACGAAGCCGGCGCTGTCGCGTACGACGTAGGCAATGGGGCTGCGGCCCCGACGTCCGTGCTGGGGCCCGACGGCGGAGATCATCCCGGCCTGCTCGAGCCGCCCCACCGCCGCCCCCACGGTCGGCTTGGACAGCCCGGTGGCGGAGGCGATCTCGGGGCGGGTCACGGGCCCGCGGAGGAAGATGGCCTCCAGGACGGCCTGCTCGCCGAGCTCACGCAGGAGCCCAAGCCGCGAGTCCGGCGTGCCCACCGATCCCGTCAGCCCTCCCCCGTCTGCTTCGCGATCCACCATTGTCACGGTTCCTTACGAATGCGTTAGTGCCTTGACGGCCAAGAATACGAATTGTATGGTCGTTAGATCAAGCTTCTTACAAAAGCCGGCTGCTGGGAAGAGGAGACCTCAGATGCCAGGAGAGCAGAAGCGGACCACACGCCGCGGCTTCATCACCACGACCACGAGCGCGGGCATGGCGCTGTATCTGGCCGCCTGCGGCGGCTCCAGTTCCAGTTCGAGCTCCAAAGCGGCCGCCGGTGGGGGCACCAGCACGGCGGCGAGCTCCGCCGGCCCCGTCACGCTCAACAACCTGTTCCAGCAGCAGGCGGGCTATAGCGCGTCCGATCTGGCCGGGATGACGAAGCTGTTCGAACAGGCCAACCCCCACATCAAGGTCAACAACACGCTCGTCGCCTATGACGCGCTGCACGACAAGATCGTCGCCGCCGCACCGGCCGGAACCTACGACATCGTCCTGGGCGACTGCATCTGGCCCGCCGAGTTCGGCTCCAAGGGGATCGTCAAGGACATCTCGTCCGACGTCAACGGGCTGCCCACCGGCCAGATCTTCCCCGGCGCCCTGGTCATGGCCAACTACAAGAACAAGTACTACGGGATGCCGTGGATCCTGGACACGAAGTACATGTTCGCGAACGGGTCGATGCTCAAGAAGGCGGGTGTGTCGCCGGCCTCGCTGAAGACGTGGGACGGCGTGGTCGCAGCGCTCAAGCAGATCAAGTCCAAGGGCTTGGTCAAATACCCGTGGCTGGGCAGCTGGTCCCAGGCTGAGGCCGTCGTGTGCGACTACGCGCAGCTCCTCGGGGCCTTCGGCGGCAAGTTCCTGGACGCGTCGGGCAAGCCGGCGTTCCAGTCCGGCGGCGGCCTGAAGGCGCTTCAGTTCATGAAGATGCTGCTCGACGAGGGGCTCGCAGACCCGGCATCCACGAGCTCGTTGGAGGCGGATGTGCTCAAGGCGTTCGCGCAGGGGAAGATCGCCATGAACCTCAACTGGACCTTCCAGCTCGCGGCTTCCCTCGATCCCAAGCAGAGCAACGTGTCCAAGGACAACGTGATGATCCTGCACACTCCGGCCGGCTCCGTGGGCGGCCCGGCGCCAGGATGCAACGGCGGTCAGCCGGTGATGATCGCCAGCGGCACCAAGCACCCCAACGAGGCGTGGCAGTTCGTCAAGTTCATCACCAGCCAGTCGGTCCAGAACCAGTACGTGGCCGACTCGCTGCCGATCTGGTCGGCGTCGTACGACAACCCCGACGTCATCAAGAACGCCGGCAAGCAGCTCGTCTCGGTGGCCAAGACCCAGCTGCCGAACATGATCCTCCGGCCCCAGGTGACCAACTACAACGCCTCGTCGCAGGAGCTGCAGGTGCAGATCCAGGACGCCCTGCTGGGCAAGAAGTCGCCCCAGGCCGCGCTCAACGCGGCCGCCTCGTCCTTCAGCGCGAGCGGGCCGCCGGCGTGATCCGCGGACGCGGCGCCGGGTCCGTAGGGCCCCGCATGATCCGCTCGTGAGCGAATCCGCCACGCAGCTGCCGCCGGCGCCAGGCACCCATCTCCCCCGCGCCGGCACCAGCTGGCGCGCGCGGACGCGCGAGGGCCGGTTCGCGCTGGCGCTCCTGGCGCCGAGCATCGTCGTCGTCTTCGGGATCGTCGTCTATCCGATCTTCAGGACGCTGTACACGTCCCTGTTTGCGGTCAACACCCCGTTCCCCGGTCATTTCCCGTGGGTCGGACTGGACAACTACAAGTTCGCGCTCCAACAGAGCGAGTTCTGGTCGGCGGTGCTGCGCACGGCGTACTTCACGTTCGTCTCCACCGGCTTTGAGCTGGTGTTCGGGATGGGGATCGCGCTGCTGCTGTACGCCCCACTGCGCGGCCGGTGGCTGTTCCGGACCATCGTCGTGCTGCCG
>DASXJW010000181.1:0-8818 GCA_036497165.1 Solirubrobacteraceae bacterium | reverse complement strand
CTGGACATCGAGCTGCTCACCATCAAGCTGCGCCTGCTCATCGCGTCCGTGGAACGGGCGCGCGAGATGGGCATCAACTGGTGGGAGAGCGACCCCACGCTGCAACGGACCGAGAACGGTGGCGCCCTGGAGCAGGAGAATCGCGAGCTGCGTGAGCGCGTCGAGCGCCTCGAGCGGCGGCTGGGACCCGCTGAGGAGGACAGCCAGCGTGGCTCCCGATCGCGAGGCCGATGATCTGAGCGGGTGGGCCGCGTCCAAGGCGCCGGAGCTCATCGCCCGAGCTGAGGCCGAGGCGGTCGCGGTCCTCCGGGACGCCTTGGTGGCCGCCGCGGGGCAGATCCCGCCGCCGCTCATGCGGTCCACGGCGCCGCTGCCCGAGCGCGCTGCCACGCCGCCGCTCGAGCGCGCTGCGACGCCGTTGCCTGAGGGCCCCGCGATGCCATCGCCGGGGCCAAGCGCCGCCCCGCCACCCGAGCGAAATGTCGCGGCAGGCGTGCGCAACGTGGCCGGGCCCATGCCCGACCCCGACGACGCCGGAGAGCTGCTGTGGGCCTACTGCGTGCGGCGCGACGGCGATGACCACACGCCGGATCTGCCGGGCGTGGACGCGCGCGGCGACCTTCAGCGCGTCAGCGCGGGCGGATTGTCCGTGGTGGTCAGCCGTGTCCCGCGGTCTGAGTTCGGCACCGAGCCGCTGCGCCGGAACCTCAACGACATGGCCTGGCTGGAGCGCACCGCGCGGGCCCACGAGGCCGTGCTCGAGGCGACGTTGTCACGGAGCACGCTCGTCCCCCTCCGCATGTGCACGCTCTACGAAAGCGACGAGAGCGTGCGGCGCATGCTCGACGATCGCCGTGAGTCCCTGGTGGCGGCGCTCGATGGGCTGGACGAGCGCTACGAGTGGGCGGTCAAGGTGATGGTGGACCGTGACCGCCTGATGGAGTCGGCTCGCGCCGCCATCGCGCCCGACGACGCCGCCGCCCCGGCGGCCGGCCGGGGCGAGGGCGGGGCCTACCTGCTCAAGCGCCGCGCCGATCGCGCCACGCGCGAGGCGGCCGACACCGTGCGCGCCGACGTCGCCGAGCGCGTGCACGCGCGCCTCCAGGACTGGGCGATCGATGCCGTCACCCGGCCGCCGCAGAATCGCGAGCTGTCGGGCCATGAGGGCGACATGGTGCTGAACGGCGCGTATTTGGTCGAGCGCGCCCGCACCGATGACCTGCGCGCTCTGATCGCCGAGCTCGAGGAGCATCACCGGTCGCTCGGTGTTCATATCGAGCTCAGCGGACCGTGGCCGCCGTACAACTTCGTCCCTGGCGGGGAGTGACGTGACCACGGTCGCCGAGCAGGACGTCGCCCTCATCGACCTCATCGATCGCCTGCTGGGCGGGGGGGTGGTCATATTCGGCGACATCACCCTCGCTGTGGCCGACGTCGACCTCGTCTACGTGGGACTCCGGGCGCTCATCGCCTCGGTTGCCACCGCCCGTGAGAAGAACATGCTTCCGGAGATGGGCGACGCGCTGTGATCGACCTGTATGCCATCACCGACCACCCCGGCCCGGCGCTGCCCGATGCCACCCCGCTGCGACTGGTGGCGCGCGGATCACTGGCCGGCGTGTGCGGCGCCGCCGGCGCCGAGGAGGCGGTGACCCCCGAGGGACTGTGGCGCCACGAGCGGATCGTGGAGGACCTGATGCAGAACCGCGACGTCCTGCCCGTCCGCTACGGCACGAGATTCCCCGACGAGTCCGCGGCCGGGCGCGTGCTGGAGGAGCGAGGTGAGCAGTTTGCCGCTGCGCTGGACCGGGTGCGCGGCGCGGTCGAGCTGGCAGTTCGAGTGATCTCGGGTCCGGGGGTGCCCCCGCCCGCGGACGACGAAGCGACGGCTGTGGGCGCCGGCGAGGTCGGCGCAGGAACCGCCTACCTGCGCGCGCGCCAACGGGAGAAGGCGGCCTCGTCGGAGGCGGCGAACGTGGTGCACCAGCCGCTCTCGGCGGTCGCCCGCGACCACGTGACCGGGCCAGGCACCCTGCCCGGTGAACTGCTGCGCGCGGCCTACCTGGTCTCCGCCGACGCCGTGGCGACCTTCACCGCGACGGTCGGCAGGCTCCAGGTCGAGCATCGAGGGCTGCTGATCACCTGCACCGGCCCATGGCCGGCCTACAGCTTCGCCCAGCGATGAGTGACAAGTGGCTCAACCGCCCCGATGGCATGGACAGCCTCGCCGCCGCGCTGCCCAGCATCGATCGCGCCCTGGATCGCAGGATCAACGCGGATCCGGAGAACCTCGAGCGCGGGCTGGCCCAGCTGGTGCTCACGATCGTCGAGCTGCTGCGGCAGCTCATGGAGCGTCAGGCGCTGCGCCGGATGGACGATGGCAGCCTCAGCGACGATGAGGTCGAGCGCCTGGGTCAGACCTTCATGAAGCTCTCCGAGCGCATGCGCGAACTGCGTGAGGAGTTCGGCCTCGACGAGGAGGACCTGAACCTCAACCTCGGACCCCTGGGGAACCTCCTGTAGCGCGTTCAGCAGCTCTGGTTAGGAGAGCTTGCGGGTCAGTCGCTTGGCCTGGCCGCTCAGGGTCCGCACGTCCTCGCTGCGCGCCTCGATCTGCTCGGCCGCGTCGCCGATCTTGCGCAGTAGGTCCTTGAGGTCGACGGTGTTGGCGAGCTTCTTGGGGTCGAGGTTGTGCGTGAGCTTCTTGGCGTCGAGGTTGTGCGTGAGCTTCTTGGTGTCCAGGTGAGGCTTGAGCTCGGTCGGGATCGCAATTCCCAGCACCCGCGGACGGCGCTGATGGCTCACCAGTCGCTGCGCACCGCCCACGGCCGCGCCGCCGACGATGGCACCCAGGGCACCCTTGACGATGCGGTCGCGCATGGACGAGTTGGCGCCGTTGGACGACGAGGCCCGGCTGGACGATGTGGACGCCTTGCTCGCGGCCCGCCCGGCCGATCCGGACGTGCGCTTGGCCGTGGACGCTGCCCGGCCGCGCGCTGAGGAGCCGCGGCTGGCCGAGGAGGAGGAGCCGCCGCCCGACGAGGACCGGCCCGAAGCCTTAGAGCCCGAGGACCGGCCCGAAGCCTTCGAGCCCGAGGAGGACCGGCCCGAAGGCTTGGATCCCGAGGAGGATCGACCTGAGGAACCGGATCCCGAGGAGGACCGGGTTCGCTTGCTGCCACCGCTGGAAGTCGCCATTTACGCACCTTATTCGTTCGTTTCACTAGTTGCTACCCCCCGCTCAGCGACCGATAACTGGTGCAATTGCAGGCTCAGCGCGCTCTCGGGCGCGCGTTCTGACGTAAATCTCACGTCGTTCTGGCGGTGTCCTCACACTGGACGAGCACGATCGGAGCCCTCCTCACCACAACCTCAAGGAGAGAGACATGAGGAAGCTGAGATCCAAGCTCGCCGCGGGGGCCGCGATCGGCGGCGCCGCCGTCGGCGGGGCGGCCATCGCCAACGCCGCCACCTCCGCGTCGTCATCGGCGACGACCGCCAGCCCGCCCGCCTCCACGCAGACCCGTCCGGCATTTCCCCAGCCCGGCACCGCGGCCCATGAGGATGCTGAGAAGCCGGTGAGCGGCACTGCGGCTCAGAAGGCTCGCGCGGCCGCGGTCAAGGCCGCCGGAGGTGGCACCGCGGGGGCGGTCACTTCCGACTTCACCGGGTCGGGTTACGAGACGACGGTCACGAAGTCAAACGGCTCCAAGGTCGAGGTTCACCTCGACAGCTCGTTCCGGGCCATGCAGGGGCCCGGCGGACCCGGCGGACCCGGCGGACCCGGCGCCCACGGAGCGGAGGGCCGCCGCGGGGGTCCTGCGCCAAACGCGCCGGCGGGCGCCGGCGCCCCCAGCGGGTACGCGGGCTGAGCGGCCGGCCACGAGCGCGTCGACCGGCTGAGCGCTCAGCGTGAGGTCTCGCGGCGCCCCCGCCACAGACGCACGACGGCGCGCGGAAACGGGTCGAGCTCGAGTCCGCGCGCCGCTCGCAGGCGGCGGCGGTTGTGCAGGACGCCGATCAGCCCGATCGCCCAGAACACGTACTGGACGGCGAAGGCCACCTTGAAGTCGCCCAGCGTGTAGGACGACGCGCTCCCGCTCGAGCGCAGGCTGAGGATGATGCCGATGAGCGCAATCGTCAGCAGCGAGGCGACGAAGCCGCCGACGTTGACGATGCCGGTGGCCGAGCCGATCCGCTCGGTCTCGTTCTCCGTGCGGGCGTAGTCGAACCCCATCAGCGACCCCGGGCCGTTGGAGGCCAGGACGATGACGAGGATGACCAGGACCGCGAATGGCGCTCGCCCCGGCCAGACGAGCACGACCGTCCAGATCGCGGCGGTCGCGGCGACGATCGACAGGACGGGCACCGAGCGCCGGTACGGCCAGCGGCCGGCGAGGTGGCCGAGAACGGGTCCGATGCCCATCGCCACCACCACCAGCAGGGTGATGAGGATGCCGGCCTCCGCGGGGCTGCGGCGTTCGCCGACAACGAGGAACGGATAGCCCCACAGCAGCCCGAACACGACGCCGGAGAACTGGGTGGCGAAGTGCGTCCACAGGCCGAGCCGCGTCCCCGGCTCACGCCACGCCAGTCCCAGGCGCTCCATCGCCTCGCGCCAGCCGATGGGCGCCGGCGTCGGGTGCGCCCCCGGCGGGGCGTCGCGCAGCAGCGCGGCCGCGAGGAGGGCCACCGCGAAGCCGGCGCCCGCGGCGGCCAGGAACGACGTGCTCCATCCCGCGCCCTGCAGCAGCGCGACGAGCGGGTAGGCCGCGACGATCTGACCGGTCTGCCCGAGGATCCCGGTCGTCTGCGTCAGCACGGGCACGCGGCCCGGGGGAAACCAGGCGGCGACCAGGCGCAGGACGCTGATGAAGGTCATGGCGTCACCGGCACCGACCAGGACCCGGCCCGCCACCGCCAGGCCCACGGCGTGGGCGGTCGCCATTACGAGCTGCCCGCAGGCCATCAGCAGTGCCCCGGCGGCGATGAGCCGCCGCGCGCCGATGCGGTCCAGCACGACGCCCACCGGAACCTGCAGGGAGGCGTAGACGGCGAGCTGCAGCACCGCGAACAGCGCGACGACCGCTGCCGTCGTCGCGAAGCGGCGCTGCGCCTCCACGCCCGCCACCCCCAGCGACGCGCGCTGGAAGACCGCGACGGCGTAGGCCAGGAGCGCGAGGTTGAAGATCAGCCATGCGCCGCGCGGTGTCCGGTAACGATCCACCCCTGCGTGTGTACCCGACGGCGGCGGCTCTATCGTTTCCGGGTACCGCATGACCACCCGCTATGCGCCCGGCGGCGCCATCGCCGCCGCCAACCACCTCGCCGCTCAGGCCGGCGCGGCGATGCTTCAGCGCGGAGGCAATGCCGTGGATGCCGCCATCGCGGCCGCGGGCGCCATGGCGGTCACCTCGCCGCACATGTGCGGTCTGGGCGGCGACCTGTTCGCGATCGTCGTCGCGCCGGGGGAGCCTCCGGTGGCGCTCAACGCGAGTGGCCGGGCGGGGTCGGGGGCCGACGCCGAGCGGCTTCGGGCGCAGGGCAGAGACCGGATGCCGTTTCGCCACGACATCCAGGCGGTCACGGTGCCGGGCTGCGTCGACGGGCTCATCGCACTACACGAGCGGTTCGGGAGCGTCCCGATGGCCGACGTATTGGCGCCGGCGATCCGCCTGGCCCGTGAGGGCTTTCCCGTCTCACCGACCCTCGCCGCCGTGTCGTCCATCCTCCCCCGGGAGGCGTGCGAACAGGCCTTCGGCTCTCCGGAGATCCCGGTCCGCGGACGTCGTCTCAGGGTCGCGGGCGTGGGCCGGGCGCTGGAGGATGTCGTGGCCGGAGGCCGCGCCGCGTTCTATGAGGGCGCCGCCGGGGAGGCGCTCCGCGAGCTCGGAGCCGGCCTCTTCAGCGCCGGCGACCTGCGCGCGAGGCAGGCTGAGTGGGTCAACCCGCTCATGCTGCCGGTATTCGGTCACGACCTGTGGACCACGCCGCCCAACTCCCAGGGCTACCTGACGTTGTCGAGCGCGTGGATCGCGGAGCAGCTTGGGGTGCCCGGCGACCCGCACGACGAGGCCTGGGTGTTCACACTCGTGGAGGCCTCGCGCCAGGCGGCCCACGACCGGGTCGCCGTGCTCCACGAGCGCGTCGACGGAGCCAGCCTGTTGTCGCCCGAGCGGCTCGCCCCTCGAGCGCAGGAGGTCCGCGCTGCGGCCAGTCGTGGCCTGGCCGACGTGTACGGCGAGGGCGACACGACCTACCTGTGCGCCGTCGACCCCGGTCGTACCGGCGTCTCCCTGATCCTGTCCAACGCCGCCGGCTTCGGCTCTCACCTGCTCCTGCCCGGGCTCGGCATCTTCCTGCACAACCGCGGCATGGCGTTCTCGCTGGAGCCCGGCCACCCGGCCGAATACGGCCCGGGCCGCAGGCCACCGCACACCCTGGCGCCGCTCGCGGTCACCCGCCGCGACGGCAGCCTCGCGGCGGTGATGGGAACGATGGGGGGCGACGCCCAGCCCCAGGTCCTCCTGCAGCTCCTCGCCCGCAGCTTCGTCGCCGGGCAGGAGCCCGGGCCGGCACTGCAGGCGCCACGGTGGAGCCTGACTCGCAAGTGCTCCACCGGCTTTGACGTCTGGGAGCGCGCGGAGCCGCCCATCGTGCTCCTCGAGCACGATGCGCCGGGGACGTGGGCGGATGGCCTGGGCCGTCGCGGCTACGAGGTTCTGCGCCACGGGCCGGAGGACGCGGGCCTCGGTCACGCGCAGATGATCCGGGTGAGCGGCGACGACATGCTGTGCGGCGCGGCGGATCCACGCACGTGCGACGGAGCCTGCATCGGCGTGTAAGGTGCGGCCATGGACCTCGGGATCGAGCGGCGCGTCGCGCTGGTCGGCGGCGCCAGCCAGGGCATCGGCCGCGCCGTGGCCGAGTCGCTGGTGGCCGAGGGCGCGCAGGTGGTCATCACCGCTCGCGACCCGGACCGCACCGCTCAGGTGGCGGCGGAGATCGGCGCCGCAGCCGGGCTGGCGTGGGACAGCGCCGACCTCGACGCGGCGCCAGGTCTGGTCGCGCGCGTCGCCCAGGAGATCGGTCCGATCGACATCCTGGTCACCAACACCGGGGGCCCGCCCGCCGACCCCGATCCGCTGAGCTTCTCCGCCGAGCAGTGGGAGCAGGCGCACCGCACGCTCGTGCTGGCGCCGATGATGCTGCTGCGGCTGGTCCTGCCCGGGATGCGCGAGCGCGGCTGGGGTCGCGTCGTGGCCATCGCCTCGACCAGCGTGCGCGAGCCCATCCCGGCGCTCATCCTCTCCAACGCGGAGCGCTCAGCGCAGCTGGCGGCGTACAAGACCCTGGCGCGGGAGGTCGCCCGCGACGGGGTCACCATCAACACGCTGCTGACCGGGTCGATCGCCACCGAGCGGCTGGCGTCGCTCGCCGGCTCGATGGCCGCCGCCGAGGCCGGTGCCGCCGCCTCCGTGCCCGCCGGCCGCATCGGCCGTCCCGAGGAGATGGCGTGGGCGGCGGCGTTTTTGTGCTCTGCCCGTGCCGCCTTCATCACCGGTGCGGCCATCCCGGTGGACGGCGGCGCCCTGCGCGGTGTCTGACGCGCCGCCGGTTCCCAGGCGGCCCGGGACTAGCCGGAGCGGGCGTGGCCCAGGATGCGCGGGGTGACGGGATAGCCTCGCGCGCTCGCCGGGAAGGGGAACCCGCGGCAGCGCTCGACGCAAAAGCCGGCGCGCTCGATCGCCCCCAGCGTGTCGCGATCGGCATGGCAGCCGCCGAACAGTCGGGTCCACAACGGGTCGACGCGGGACTGCCAGCGCGCGAAGCCCGCGCGCCGGGAGCGCACGTGTTCGTAGAAGCGCAGTTCTCCGCCCGGGCGCAGCACGCGCCGGAACTCGTCGAGCGCCGCGGCCTGGTCGGGGACCGAGCAGAGCACCCCGCAGGCGACCACCGCGTCCACCGAGCCCGCCTCGAGCTGCAGCGCATCGGCCACACCCGGCACCACCCGCACCGGGACGGGCGCGGCCGCCGCCGCCCTCTCGGCCTGCCGGCGCAGATACGGCTCGGGCTCGACCGCGATCACCTCGGCGGCGCTCGGCGGATAGTGCGCGAAGTTGATCCCGTTGCCGGCGCCGACCTCGACCACCCGCCCGGCCACCCCGGCCAGCATCTCCCGGCGCAGCTCGTCCTCGCCGTTGCCCAGGTCGCGGCCGCAGAAGCGATGATAGAAGCGCGCGAACAGGGGCCTCTGCCTCGCCTGGCTCATGGCCTGAAAAGTACAGGGGGCGCAGGCCCATCGCCGCGAGCGTCGCGGCCGGGCCGCCCCCAGCAGCCCGCAGGCGGCGCTGAGCGAGAGGAAGGTCGGCTCGTTGCGCGGGACGAGCGCCACGCGGTCCGAGTGGCGCGGACGCCGTCAGCAAACGTCCCGCGCGACCTCCTCGCTGGGCCGGGCGGGACGTTTGCCCCCGTGACGGGCGCAGACATCCCACGGCGATTTGACCTCCGGGCCCGCTGGGACGTTGACCCCCGTCACCGGCGCCAACATCCCGCGCCGCCGCGCGGGCGGCACCGGCGGGACGTTTGCCGCGCGGGCGGCACCGGCGGGACGTTTGCCGCGCGGGCGGCACCGGCGGGACGTTTGCCGCCCGATCTCCCCGCTGCGCCGCTACGCCCCGGCGCGCCCGACGTCGGGGCGCACGGGAGATAACCCCGCCGACGCCGGCAACCCCAGGCTCACCCCAGAGAGCTGAGGCGGACATTTGTGGCCGGATCGGGCTCGCGCTTACGCGGGGGGCGTTCCAGGCCGATATGA
>DASXJW010000180.1:0-18608 GCA_036497165.1 Solirubrobacteraceae bacterium | reverse complement strand
GGGGTGAAGGTCGAGTAGTGGCAGGGGCAGGTGAACGCGGGCGACGGGGAGCTGGTCTGCGGATCGGTGGGGTACCGGTACAGCGAGATGGCGCAGCCGGCGTGCGGGCAGATCTTGGAGTAGGCCATGATCCCCTCCGGCGCCCAGCCTCGGCGCGACGGCGGCAGCTCGTTGAACTCCGGCGGCAGCCGCACCACCAGCACCCCGGCGCCGAAGCTCTCCCAGTCCTGGCCCTCCGGCAGCGCGGTGTAGAAGGAACCGATCTGGATCTCGTCGGCGGCGTAGGGCTTGCCCTGGTCGTCGACGAGACGCACCCCGCGCGTCCAGGGAGATTGGTGCAGGAGCCCGGCGGGCGGTCCCAGGGATGCCAGCGGAGCCGCCACGGCGGTCACCATGCCGGCGCCGGCCAATCCGCAGGCGCCGGTGAGCAGGACCCGGCGGCTGACGCCCTCGCCC
The DNA here is from genome assembly GCA_036497165.1 of Solirubrobacteraceae bacterium. Classification (GTDB taxonomy): domain Bacteria; phylum Actinomycetota; class Thermoleophilia; order Solirubrobacterales; family Solirubrobacteraceae; genus Palsa-465. Next base: position 18,152 of record DASXJW010000180.1, on the reverse strand, counting down.
CCGGCCTCGACGATCTCGACCACCTCCTCGACCTCCTCGTCGTCGAGCAGCTCGTCGCGCTCCTCCACCGCCGTCTCCTGGGGTACGACCCTCTTGCCCGCGACGATGGCGGCCGCCGACAGCAGGGCCAGTGCGCCGCCCATCGCCAGTCCCAGCAGCTGGGTGTTTGTCTCGAGCGTGATGTAGATCGCGGTGAAGCCAAAGCCCAGCAGCGCGGCGGCCACCAACAGCCCGACCACCAGGTTCTCGGCACGGCGGTCAGACGGGACCGTGCGCTGTGCGGGGTCGGGCTCGGGAGCGGGCTCTGCGTCGCGCGTGGCCGGCTGGGCGGCGGCGCCGGATGGGGAGACATCCGGGCCGGGCGGCTTCTTGGCGCGCGCCGCGCGCCAGGCCGTGACCGCTGCCACCAGGACGCCCACGGCGCGGCCGACGCGTCCGGCGCGGGATGGGCCCTCGTGGTCCTCGCTCATCTCACCCCTCCTCGCGTCACGTTGTGCGCTCCCCGATCAGCCGGGCGACGACGACGAGCGCGAGCAGGGCAATGAACCACGCGACCATGCCCTCGGGGATGGGCCCGATGTTGTAGATGCCCCAGCCCCCCGCGTTGTCGGGATGCCGGGTCCAGAGGACATACCGGGCGATCGAGTTCAGCTGGTGCTGGTTGATCTCGTTGCTGTCGAAGTGCGGCATCACGTAGGGGCCCATCCGGACCGCCTCGGCGACCTGGAGCGGACTCGCGCGCTGCAGATCGGGCACCACCGCGCCGAGTGTCAACCCGCCGCGTCCGACGATCTGGTGGCACCCCGCGCAGTGCAGCGTGAACTGGTGCATGCCCTCCGACAGTGAGCCCTGGGCGGGATCGACCGCCGGGGCCGGCGGGCCGCCGCCCTTGGCGACGATGTAGGCGATCAGAGCGTGGATCTGCGGCTGGGTGAAGGCGGGCTTGCCCCGTGAGGGCTCGACCCGGGGACTCTCGAGCGGCATGCGGCCCGTCGCGAGGTAGAAGTCGACCGGGCCGGCGCCGACGCCGATGAGCGACGGAGCGACATTGGCGATGCCCCTCAGCCGGGGTCCGTGGCAGGACGCGCAGGTGTTCTGATACAGGCTCTCCCCCTGGGCGACCAGCGCCGGGGACGTGGGAAAGCGGGTCACGAGGCCGCCGGGACCGGGCGGCTCGGGCGCCTTGGCGGGGGCCGTGGGCAGCCCCGTCGGCGGGCCGCCCTCCGCGGCCTGACCGCCCGACCCGGCACCCGAGGAGGGTGAGGCCTCGAGGGAGACGAGCGCCACCGACATGAGAATGAGACCGATTCCCAGTCTCAGCCACCGGGGCGTGCGGCCCGGGCGCCGCCACCACCAGACGAGCCACCGCCTCACGGCTCCCGCCTGCGCTCGAGGCCGACGCCGACGGCGGCGGCGCGCTCGCGCACCACCATCCGGCGCTCCTCCTCCACCATCGCCGCCATCGCCTGCCAGAGCCCGGCCGCGATCATGAGCGTGCTGCCGAGGACCCACATGATCGCCCCGGCCTGCTGCTGGTCGACCACCGCGGAGATCCCGAGCGCCCGGGCGGGGGCGGCGTAACCCGCGTAGACGAGGGAGGTGTGGCGGTTCAGGTAGGCGCCCAGCAGCGTCATCGGGACCATCGCGGCGATGAGGTAGGCCAAGCGCGTCATTCCGTTCAGCCGGCGGCGGGCCAATGGGTCGGCGTCAAGCAGCGGCCACCACATCAGCACCCCCGCGAGCAGGTAGAGGACATGCTCGGCGTCGTGCAGGGCCGGGTGGCGAAGCGTGGCGTCATAGAAGCCGGGCAGGTGCGTCGCGATCACGATCACGCTGAACACGAGCAGGCACGCCACCGGATGAGTCACGGGTCGCAGCGTGTCGAGCCGCCGTACCAGCCACGGGCGCGCGCTCCGCGGCGCCGCCCGCAGGAACAGCAGCCCGGGGCGGCTCGCCAGGAGCAGCAGCGGCGCCAGCTCCAGCAGCAGCAGGTGCTGGACCATGTGCACCGAGAGCATCCGATCGTCGAAGCCGTCGATGCCCGACTGCAGCGCCACCACGATGCATGCGACCCCGGCGCCGAACGCCAGCGTGCGCCGCGCCGGCCACGGCGAACGCGCACGCCGGACCCCGACCGTATAGAGGAGCAGCGCCAGCCCGGCCTCGACGTCAACGGTCCACGCCGGCCCCCAGCCGTGCCACAGGAGCGTCGGCAGGACGGGCGCGCTCACCGCGGGTCCCCCTCCCGGCGCTGGCTTGTCAATGCGCGCGCCGCGCGGCGCTCCTCCCTGACCTCGTGGACGACGATGCCCACCGAGAGGACGAGCAGTCCGGCGCCGAAGAACACCAGGAACCGCCCGAAGGCAAAGCCGAAGACGATCGAACCCACCGCCACCGCCACCAGCACCGCTCCGAGGCTGGCGGTGGGGATGGCGTCGGGGGTGCGCTCCGGCGGCGGCGCGCCCCGGCGCAGCGACTGACGGCCGCCCTTGGCGGCGAGCAGCCCGGCGCTCCCCCACACCACCGTCACGGCGAAGGCAAACGTTCCCACCTGGATGGTGTCGCCGCGGGTCCAGATCCAACAACCGATCATGAGCACGGCCAGGACCGCGCCCCATGCCAGCAGGGGGATCGATCCGCCTCTCATGCGGAGACGCCCTCCCGCGCCCGGTCCATCGCCTCCTCGTGCAGGTCGAACAGCGGCGCGTAGGAACGGATGGGCGGCAGGGGCGTCTCGAAGTTCAGCGGCGGCGGCGGCGACGCGGTCGCCCACTCCAGCGTGTGGCCCAGCCACGGGTCGGCCCCCGCGGGCTCGCGCCGACGCAGGGACACCCACACGTTGACCAGGAACACTGCGATCCCGACCGCGATGAGGCCGGCGCCGATCGTCTCCAGCCGGTTGAGCGTCTCCCAGCCCGGGTGCTGGGGGTAGCGCGCGATCCGCCGCGTCATGCCCTCCTGACCGAGGATGAACATCGGAAAGAACGTGAGGTTGGTGCCCACGATCATGATCGCCAGCTGGACCTTGCCCAGCCGCTCGCGCAGGAACGCGCCGGTGATCTTGGGAAACCAGTGGTAGACGCCCGCGAAGAACCCGAACACGCTGCCCGCGAACAGGGTGTAGTGGAAGTGGGCGATGACCATGTACGAATCGTTGGCCTGATAGTCGAGCACCGGCGAGGCGACGAAGATCCCGGTCACCCCGCCGATGAGGAACTGCACGAAGAACGTGAGCCCGAACAGCATCGAGCAGCGCAGGACGATCGAGCCGCCGATGAGCGTGCCCGCCATGTCGAAGTACTCGATCCCCGCCGGCACGGCGAGCGCGGTCGAGGTGAACGCGAAGTATTCGTTGGTCGATCCACCGGTGGTGAACATGTGGTGGGCCCATACGCTCATCGAGAGCGCGGCAAAGAGCATGATCGATATGACGAAGGCCTTGTAGCCGAACCAGCGGCGGTGGGCATTGACGGCGATCGCCTCGGCGGCCGCGCCCAGGTACGGGAAGAACATGACGTACACGACCGGGTGCCCGAAGAACCAGAAGAGGTTCTGGTAGTCGATGGCCCCGCTGAAGCCGGTGTAGATGTTGGCGCCCGTCGTGCGCTCGATGTACAGCAGCGTCATCGCGACGACGAGCACGGGGAACGAGCCGACGACCATGAGAACCGCTACGAGGGCCGTCCAGGTGAACACCGGCATGCGCAGCAGCGCCATCCCGGGGGCGCGGTGGCGCGCGATCGTCGCCACCACGCACGCGCCCATGATCGTCATCCCGACCGCGGCCAGGATGACCCCGAGCGTCCACAGGTCCTGGCCCACCCCGGGGGTGTTGGCGGAGTTCGACAGCGGCACGTAGGAGAACCAGCCATCGCGCCCGGCGCCGTCGGCGGCGAGCCATCCCGACTGCATGGTCAGCCCGCCGAACAGCCAGATCCAGAACCCGCACAGCGCACATCTCGGCCCGGCCACCCGGAGCGCCCCGATCTGCAACGGCACCAGGTACAGCGCCATCGCGATCGCCATCGGCGTCACGAACAGGTAGATCATCGTCGAGCCGTGCATCGTGAACAGCTCGGAGTAGGTGTAGTCGGAGACGACGTGGGCGTTTGGCGAGGCCAGCTGCGAGCGCATGATCAGCGCGAACACGCCCCCGAGCAGGAAGAAGGCCAGCGAGCACAGACCCAGGTTGAGCCCGATGCGCTTGTGGTCGGTGCTGGTCAGTGCGCCGATCCACCCCGCGCCGCGCACGCGAGGCAGCGGAGCCGCGGGCGCCTGGACGGCCATCAGAGCGCCGCCCGTCCCCGGGAGGCGGCCCAGCGCGCGAACTGCGCCGGAGACAGGACGCGCACGTTGAACACCATCTCGGAGTGCCGCAGCCCGCAGAACTCCGCACACTGAGCGCGAAACAGCCCCAGCCGGGTGAAGGCGAGCACCACCTCCTGGGTCTTGCCCGGGATGGCGTCGCGCTTGAACTGCAGCTCGGGCACCCAGAAGGCGTGGATGACGTCCTCGGAGGAGAGGTTGAAGCGCACGGCGCGATTGGCGGGCACGACCAGCGGCTGCCGGCCGACGGCGCCGCTGCGGTGGACGATCCCGTAGCGGGGGTACTGGAATTCCCATTCCCACTTGGCCGCGATGACGTTGACGGTGAGCGCGGGCGTCTGGCGTAGCGAGACCGTGTCGACGCGGTGCTCGGCGGTGAACGTCACATAGAGCAGGAACGCGACGGTGGCGGTGAGCAGCGCGGCATATCCGGCCTCGAGCCCGTTGCGCTCGGAGACGCGCGAGGCGTCGACCGGAGACCGCCGGCGATAGCGCAGCACCGCCCCGAGCACCACGACACAGACGACAGCGAACACCCCGGCGGCAATGGGGACGTAGATGCCGAACACCCAGCCGTACTCGTGGCGTGTGCTGATGAGAGCAGTCGAGGTCACGGGAAGCCAGGTCGCCGGTCCAGCGGACGCCCGGCCCATACCCCAGCCGGGTCATTGCAAACCTGAGAAGAAGGTGAGGACGGGTGCCGATGTTTTCCGGCAGACAGCGCGGGCAAGCGCCATCCATGGACGTCGAGCTCGAAGCCGCCCCGGGGATCCATCGCGTCGCCGAGTCCTTCACCAACTGGTACCTGGTGGATCACGAGGGGAGCCTCACCGTGGTCGACAGCGGACTGCCGGGCTCGTGGGACTCGCTCGGACAGGCGCTGCGGCGTCTCGGTCGCAGCCACGCGGACATCGCCGCCGTCGTGCTCACCCATGCCCACTTCGACCACCTCGGGTTCGCCGAGCGCGCCCGCCGCGAGCTCGACGTACCGGTGTACGTTCACGACAACGACGTCCCCCTGACGCGCCACCCGTGGCGCTATGACCACGAGCGAGCGCGCGCCTACTACTTCGCCACGCAGGTCAGGGCGCTGCCGATGGTGGCCGCCTTCCTGCGCCGCCGCGCCTGGTGGCCGGCGCCCGTGCAGCAGGTGCGTCGCTTCAGCGACGGGACCCTGCCGGTGCCGGGTTCGCCGCGGGTGGTGTTCACCCCGGGTCACACCCACGGCCACTGCGCGCTGCACTTCCCCGAGCGCGACACGGTCATCGCGGGCGACGCGGTCGTGACGCTCGATCCCTACACGGCGCGGCGCGGCCCGCGCATCGTCGCAAGGGCCGCGACGGTCGACAGTACACGCAATCTTCATACGCTGGACGCCCTGGCCGCCACGGGCGCGCAGACCGTGCTCGTCGGTCACGGCGAGCCGTGGCTGCAGGGAAGCGAGGCCATCGTCGAGCTCGCGCGCGCAGCCGGCCCCGCCTGACGCCGGCACCGGCCCGGGTCGTCAGGCGGATGCGACACCCACCTTCTGCAGGCCCGCCTCCATGGCGGCATCCCACGTGTCGGCGATGCGCTGAGCCGCGGCGCGCTCCTCATCGGCGATCCGGGCCGCCATGGTCGCAGTCTCCGCATCGCCGGCGCGCTCGGCGACGCGACGCAGCAGCTCGTAGGCCGCGATCTCCAGGTGCTCGAAGGCGTATGCGAAGCCCGCGAGCTTGACCGGGGTGTCGGGCTGGGCGGCGAAGAACGCCGCCATGTTGAGGCCGCCCAGACGCAGCGCGGCGTCCTGCAGCCGTGACGGCCTGGCCTCGTGCCTCTGCAGGCGCTCGTCGACGAGCCGCCGGTGCTCCTCGGTCTCGGCGCGGTGGTCGCGAAGGACAGCGGCCAGCGGCTCGACCCCGGCGATCGCGGGCCCCACCAGGAGCAGCTGGAGCGCCTGGGTCTCGATCGCGTGCGCGTCGCGCAGGTAGGCGACGACCTCGCCGCCGAGCTCCGAGGCCGCCTTGTGACGCAGCGAGGCGTCCACCGCCGCGTCGAAGGCCCCCGCGAGCCGGTCGGCCATGGCGTGCTCCTCTTCGCCGATGTGTCGCGCAAGCCGCATGACTTCGACATCCTCGGCCCGGCGGGCTGCGCGCTCGAGCAGCGCGTAGGCGGCCTGCTCCATGTGCTCGTAGGAGTAGGCGTGCGCGGTCAGCTTGCCCGGGGTGTCTGGATTGATCCACGCGAAGGCGACCATCGCCCACCCGCCCACCCGCCCGGCGAGATCCTTGAGCGTCGAGCGGTCGGCGCCGCGCTGGGTCAGGGCCTCACGGACGAGCCGCTCGTGCTCACGGGTCTCGTCGAGGTGGGCGGAGAAGGCGCCGGCCAGCGTCTGGTCCCCCGCAAGCCGCGGGGCGTGCTCCATCTGGGCCAGGGCCTGCACTTCGATCGAGTGCACGTCGGCCAGGAACTTGATCAGCTGCTTGTCGATGGAGCGCGGGCTCATGCCACCGCCCCGATCCCCCTCGGGTCGGCCGGCGAATCGTGCTGCGCGGCGGCTCCGGCCACCAGTACCGCGCAGCGGGCCTCGCGCACGACGGCGCGGGCCACGGAGCCCAGGGGGCCGGCATGGTCGTGCCCACCCCGCCCGACGATGATGGCCTGGGCATCCGCGCGCCGGGCCTCGGCGACGATCGCCGCGGCCACCGTCGTCCGGTGCCGTCGCGTCCCGGGCCGGCAGTCGATCCCGAGCTGGTGGCCGAGGAGCGCCCCCTCGGCCGCGAGCTCCTCCGCGCGAGCCTGGCCGGGACTGCGGACGACCTCTGGCTGGGGGAGGTGCTCGGGCGCCGGCGGTCCCCATACCGTGAGCACCAGTGCGGGATGCCCCGGCATGAGGATCCCAGCCTGCTTGATGGCGGCCCGCGCATCCGCCGAGCCGTCGTAGCCGATGATGATCATGATCTCTCTCCTTGAGTGGAGGCGGTCGGCGGGCCGGCTGGGTGGTCGGCGTACATCAGGCCGCCGGTCCCAGCGGCGCGCGTTGCAACGGGCACGAGAGGCACCGCGGGCCGCCGCGGCCCCGGCCGAGCTCGGACCCCGGAATGGTGAGAACCTCCACGCCTGCCGCGCGTAGTCGCCCGTTGGTCGCGACGTTGCGGTCATAGGCGACCACCACCCCGGGAGCCACCGCCAGCACGTTGTTGGCGTCATCCCACTGCTCGCGATCCCGGGCGTGGTCGTCGCCGCCGGTCGGCAGGAGCCGCACGTCGGGCAGACCCAGCGCGGTGGCCAGGGCGCGGCGGAGGTCGCCGGCGGCTTCGATGTGCAGTCCGGATCCCAACCGCCGTAGGCGGAACACGGATGTCGTCCTGACCACCTCCGGGTACAGGGTGAAGGCGTCGCGGTCGACCATGGTCAGCACGGTGTCCAGGTGCATCGTGGCCCGCTGCACCGGGAGCGTCATCACCAGCACCTCCGCGCCTGCATCCCGCTCGGTCAGATCGAGCGCGAGCCGCTCCACGGCCGCAGGGCTCGTGCGCTCGCCGATGCCCACCAGGACCCGCCCCGGGGCGAGCATGAGCACGTCTCCGCCCTCGAGCGGCGCCGGCATCACGGAGGGCGCGGGCCCGTGGCGAAACCGAGGATGATGGCGGTACACGGCCTCGATGTGCGCGGCCTCGCGCCGCCGCGCCGTCAGCGCCATCTCGCCGATGTGGGCCCGGCCGCCGATCCAGGCCGAGCTGTCCCGGATGAAGAGCTGGTTGGGCAGCGGCGAGATCACGAGCTCGCCTGGGTCGGCGATCCGCCCAAGCAGGCAGCGGGGCGCGAATGGCAGCTCACTCAGCGTGACACCGCCGATCAGGGCGTCGGCGAGATCCGGGGGCTCGGCGTCGCCAAGCCACTGCACCAGCGGCTCGCTGACCGCACGCTCCAGCCGGGCGGGACACACGGCAGCGCTGATGAGATCCGCCCTGACGGAGTCGATGGCGAGCACGTCGACGAGCAGGTCGCGCAGGTCCTGCACCTCCACGTCCCGGCTCGCGAGGACGGCGACAAAGGCATCGTGCTCTTCCTGCGCCCGTTCCAGCCAGGGCACCTCGTCGAAGAGCAGCTCGTCCTTGTTGCGCGGCGTCAGGCGTGCCAGTTCTCGGCCCGGGCGATGCACGAGCACACGCCGCAACACCCCGACCTCCGACTCGACGCCCCCGCCCGAGAGAGGGACCTCCAGGATCGGGCTCTCAACGGACGCCACGCCGGCCTCCGGGCTGAGGCCCAGGTGGGTCTGCCTGGCATCGTCCAGCTCGGTTTCGGGCATCGACAACGGGCCTCTCACCTGATTGCTCATCTGATTTGGTCTTCTCAGCGCCCCGCGCGGGGTGACTGGTCGGGGCGCGACACCCGGGCCGTTCCGGCTCCGCTGCCAGAGGAGCGATACCCCCTGTCAGCGTCGAGTCACCGGGCTGGTTGGGTCGCCTGGTGCACCAGTTGCTAACCAACCTGCGCGGCGACCGTGGCGGCTGACGAGTCGCCGGCCAGGTTGCGTGTCGCGGCACGCTGACGGAGGACGCGCGGCGGGTGGGCGGCAACGCGGATGACGCTGTCGCCGTAGCGCACCCCGCCGAAGCGCAGGCGCTGCAGCACCGCCAGCCATGCGCAGACCCCGCGCTCGAGCACCCACATCGGTGCCAGCAACGAGCTCACCGCGGGAAACACGGCTCGGCCCGATCCGCGCCGGCGCCCGCGCTCCGCGAGCCCCACTGTCAACGCCGCGCCCAGCAGCGGCGCGCGCGGGTTGCGACGGATGAGCGAAGCGAGCAGCGCGGGGACCACGGCGAGCCACACCGCCATGCGCGCGGGAATGGCGAAGTCGTCGTAGGCCTGCCTCGTCCTCTGCCCCCAGAAGTGACGTGCGCTCGGCGGCAGCCGAGCCACGAAGAGGTCGAGGGGGGTCGCCACGCTCCCCCCCGCGGCCTGGATCGTCCGGATGAGCTCCAGGTTCTCGAACAGCACGTCGCCGTCGTAGCCGCCGTGGGCCCGCAGCACGGAGCGCCGGACGCCGAGTGTGCCCGGGAAGTCGGCTCCGGTGGCGCGGTTCAGCAGCGTCCGCGCGGTGTCCCACCGGGCGTGCCAGGGCAGCTCTGAGAAGAAGTTCTGGGGCCGCACGAGGTCATGGCGGTCGAGCAGCTCCAACACCCGCTCAAGGCCGGCGCGGTCGTAGCGGACGTCGTCGTCGGCGATGACGACGGGCTCATGGCGTGCCAGGTCGACTCCCGTGAGCACCCCGGGGACCTTGCCCATGAGCGCGGCGTGACCGGGGTCGGGCGTCGCGTGCCGCGCCAGTCCGGCCCAGGCCTCGCGGTTGCCGGCGCACACCGCGGGCGGCGAGCCGTCGACGACGATCACATCGCTGCACCACCCGGAGAGCGTCCTCAGGTAGCGCGTCAGCTCGTCGCGTGGGCCCTCATCCGCCATCCGCAGCGGGAGCACGTAGGAGAACTCCGGAAGGCTCATGCGTACTTCCAATGTGGGGCGGCGGCCGCCTTTAGAACAGCGGCCTCATCAGCGACGTGTGATCACTGTCCCAGGCGTCGAGCAGGTGCTGTGCCCATGCGGCTTCGAGCGCGAGCAGGGCCTGCGCGCCGAAGATCACGTCAGGAGCCAGATCCGGCTCGATGCGCGCCAAGCCGTCACCGAGGTCCCACGCGGCGATGCTCTCGTGAACGGCGTCCGCCTCCACATGCTCGTCGTAGAAGTCGGTCACCTCCGGGCCGTAGCCGAGCCGCCGCAGCGCATTCCCGTACCGTCGGTTCGGGACCGACGAGGTCATCTCGAAGATTGCCAGATGACCGGCCAGGGCGCCGCGCAGGCGGCGGTGGAGCCCGAACATCGACATCAGATTCACGGTGGCCAGGGTGATGCCGGGCAGCAGGTCCAGGTAGGCGCCATAGGTCGGGTCCAGGCCGAGCCCGCGCATGGTCTTGGCAAACAGCGCCGCATGCATCCGGGCCGGCCGCCCGCCGCCGTACTCGTCGGACTGGATCTCCACCAGTGCTGATTTCGGAGCTCCCGTCAGCCGCGGGATCGCCCACGAGTGTGGATCGGCCTCCTTGAGCTGATATGCGGAGCGGTGGATGACGTGCTCGCGCACCTGCTCCTGGTTGGCCTGGGTCTCGACGCGCCGTGAGAGCGGTGGTCCCTGATCCTCCCGCACGAGCCGCTGAAGCTCGGCTCCCACGCTCGTCGGCGTCGGCTCCGGCGCCGGTACCACGGCGCGAACCGCCCGTTCGAACTCCTCCTCCAGCACGGCGCGGAACATGAGGACCAGCGGGCTCCACTCCATCCGCTCGTCCACGCCGTCGATCGCGGAGTAGTGCAGCTCATAACAGAGGTAGAGCGCCATCTGCAGATCGTCGTCGTAGGGGAGGTGCTCCACGTCGCCCAGCGGGACGGCAGGTTGCGCGGCGCCGGCGCCGGCGTCGGCGCGGGCGGGGGCGGGGGCTGGGGCGGCGAGGAGGTTGTACAGCGCCTCGGTCCAGGGGCCGCGGACCGGCGGCAGCGCGATCCGCCGTCTCGTTCCCGGTGTCTGAAGGGAGGTCACGCCCTACTCCTCGGTGGGGCCGGAACCATCGTCGGCGCTGGCCCTGGCGTGGCCCGGCGGCGACTCGGCCGAGGAGGCCGCACGGAAGCGGACGACGTGGTGCGTCCCGTCGCAGAAGGGCCGCATGCGCGATTTCCCGCACCGGCACAGGGCGACCGTCCGGCGACTCACGGTGATCGCACCGCCGTCCTGATCGCGCAGCACGACGGGCCCGCGAATGAGGTACGGCCCGTCCTGGTACGGAACGATGACAACTTCCTCATCTGGCATGGGCTCGCCATACCCGTCGCGACTGGCGATAACCAGAGTGCCACTGCTTGCTCGGGTGGTCGCCGGGTACCTCACAAGGACATTCCCAAAGCGACCAGGGAGAGTCAAATGCCCCCCACCGGGAACCCGCGCGAAGAGCAGTCAAAGCGACTGCGCGACGCTGTGGAGCGCAAAAGCGAGGAGGCGCGGGCCCGCTCCGAAGAGGACTCGCTGGACTCGGCCCGCCGGCCTCCGGACGTGGCCAGCCCTCGCGCCAAGAGCACGGGCCATAAGAAGAAGACCGCCGACAAGTGGAACCAATGACCGCCCGAGCCGGCCTGTCGCCGCGCTGAGCGGTCAGCCGACCAGGCGGCCGACGAGCTCCTCGGCGATGGCCAGCGACGAGGTCGCCGCCGGCGAGGGGGCATTCCGCACCCAGACCACATGATCGGTGACCCCGAGCCGGAAGTCGTCCACGAGCGAGCCGTCCCGATCGACAGCCTGCGCGCGCACCCCGGCAGGCGCCGGGACGGCGTCTGAGATCTGCAGCTCGGGCACGTACCGCTGCAGCTCGGAGATGAAGGCGCGCTTGCGCGCGGAGCGGTACAGCTCGCCCAGGCCGGCCCGCCAGTGACGGCGCATCATGCGTCGCGTCCCTGGCCAGATCAGGGTGTCCCCCAGCTCCCGCCAGTCAAGCGCCGCGCGCCGGTAGCCCTCCAGCGCCGTCGCCAGCACGGCGTTCGGACCCAGCCACACCTCGCCGTCGAACTTCCGCGTCAGGTGGACGCCGAGAAACGGGAGCGATGGATCAGGCACCGGGTAGATGAGGCCCTTGACGAGATGCGTCCGCCCCGGGGCCAGCGCGAAGTACTCGCCGCGGAAGGGCACGATCCGGGGCTCGGCGTCCTCCCCTGACGCCCGCGCCAGCCGATCGGAGTGCAGCCCGGCGCAGACGATGACCCGATCGGCCTCGAGCGTCTCACCCCCCTCGAGCGCAACGCGCGGGCGGGCGCCGTCCCGGCTCACGCGGGCCACTGCCGCGCCGGTGCGGATCTCCCCGCCGGCGGCGCGCACATCGGCGGCCATCGCGTTGGCGACGGCGACGAAGTCGACGATGGCGGTGTGGGGGGAATGCAGCCCGGCGACGCCCGCGACGTGCGGCTCGACCTCGGCCAGCTCGGAGGCCTCCAGCCAGCGCAGTCCCGGAACCCCGTTGGTGTGCGCGCGTTGCGCCAGCCGCTGCAGGGGGCCGACCTCGGCCGAGCGGGTGGCGACCACGACCTTGCCGCACTCGTCGTAGCCGACGGCCTTCTCGGCGCAGAACGCCTTCATCAGCTCGCGGCCCCGGGTGCATAGCCGGGCCTTGAGCGATCCGGGCGCGTAATAGAGCCCGGCGTGGACGACGCCGCTGTTGTGGCCGGTCTGGTGGCGAGCGAGCCCACTCTCCTTCTCCAGCACGATCACCTGATCGCAGGGGCGCGACGTCGCCAGCAGCCGCGCGGTCGCCAGGCCCAGGATCCCTCCGCCGACCACGACTACGCGCATGACCGCATTCCTGTCACCGAACTGACCAAAACGGGCGATCTTCGTCCATCAGGACCCACAGGCAATCAAACGTGGACGCCAGCTGCCGATTTGCATCTCAGACCTCTGTTCTCGCCGTCTAGCCCTGAGAAAGCCATGAGCATCTTTTCGCACCGATCCCCCCTTTTCGCTCTCGCCGGCCTGTGGCTGGCCCTCCTCGTGCCCGCCGCCGCCCGGGCCGCCACGCCCCGCGACGGCAGCAGCCCAGGCACGGTGGAGCTCGATCAGGCCGCCTACGCCGCGCACGAGAACCAGGGCTACCTCACCATCACGATCAAGCGGACCGGCGACCTCAGCGGCGAGGAGCACGTCGGCTACGGGGTCAAGCGCCAGGACGCCCAGCCGGGAATCGACTTCGACACGATCGCCAACCACTACATCACCCTCGCGCCCGGCCAGGACACCTACACGTTCAACGTGCACATCATCGACCAGGGGATGAACGCCTCGCCGGTCTACGCGCTGGCCTATCTCTACAGCTCCTGGCCCGACAGCCTGGGCCCCAACGCCAACTCGCAGATCACGATTCTCCATGACGATCCGCTCGAGGCGCGCGATCCCGCCAACCCGCTGGGCGTCCCGAGCCCCGCTGACGGCAACCCGCTCGCCGGCACCAGGTTCTACGTGGACCCCGACAGCGGCGCGGCCCAGGCCCAGGCGCACGACCGTAACTCCAAGCCGGCGGTCGCGGCGCTGCTGGGCACCATCGCCAGCGAGCCCGGCGCCCACCGCTTCTACATGTGGAACATGGGCTCCAACGTCTCCGGTCAGGTCTCGCACTACCTGGAGGGCACCCAGGTTCAGGAGCCAGGCACCACCGTCATGCTCTCCACCTACACCCTCGTCCACGATCACTGCGGCTACACCGCCACCCCGGCCGTGGCCGCCCGGTACGAGGACTTCATGCACCAGGTGGCCGAGGGCATCGGGAACTTTCACGTCGTCTTCTTCCTCGAGCTGGACTCGCTCATCACCGCTCCGTGCCTGACCCACCAGCAACTGGCCATCCGCGAGGCGGAGCTCAAATACGCCATCTCGGTGCTCGAGGCCGATCCTCACGTCGTCGTCTACGTCGACGGCGGCGCCGCCGACGCCGTCCCCTACCGCAAGATGGCCGGCTACCTGCGCGGCGCCGGCGCCCAGCAGGCTCAGGGCTTCTTCCTGAACTCCACCCACTTTGACTGGACCAGCACGGAGATCCACTACGGCCAGCAGATCTCGCGCCTGCTCGGCGGATCGCACTTCGTCGTCAACACGGGCGAGAACGGCAGGGGCCCGCTCGTCCCCAAGGACCGCGTCCACCATGGCAACGAGGTGCTCTGCAACCCGCCCGGCCGCGGCCTTGGCCCGTTGAGCATCTCGGCCGGCGTCGCCCAGCAGACCGCCTACGCGGCGACCGACGGCCTGCTGTGGTTCTCCAACCCCGGCGGCAGCGGAGGTCAGTGCGTCCCCGGCGCCCCGCCCACCGGCGCCTACTGGCCCGAGTACGCGGCGATGCTCGTGCGCAACTGGGTCAACCGGGTGAGCGGGCCGAGTTTCAGGCTGCTCGATTCCCCGTTCGCGGCTGCCCACCGCAAGTAGGCGGGCCGGCCGCCGGCCACCGCGGTCAGCGGTGACAATGAGGGCCCCGGCACCCCTGACACGAAAGGCCCTCCGATGCGCTTCGCCTCGGTCATCCACGACGGACAGCCGCATGCAGTCGCGATCGACGGCGACACCGCCATCCCGCTCGCCGGCGTCGACGAGCTCGGTGCGGACACGCCGCTCGGTGTCCTGCGCCAACCCCCGCTGGCCCGCGACGGCGCCTTCCCAGTGCGTGACGCGACCATCCGTCCCCTCATCCCGCGGCCCGGCAAGGTCATCTGCGTCGGCCTCAACTACAAGGCGCACGTGGAGGAGACCAACCGTGATCTGCCCGAGTATCCGGTGCTCTTCACGAAGTTCGCAAGCTCGCTGACGGGCGCCTACGACACCGTCCTGTGTCCGCCGGAGTCAGACGCGGTGGATTACGAGGGCGAGCTGGCGGTGGTGATCGGCCGGCCGGCGCGCCGCGTCCCCGCCGAGCGGGCGCTCGACGTTGTGGCCGGCTACACCGTGGCCAACGACGTGACGATGCGCGACTACCAGTACCGGACACACCAGTGGCTGCAGGGGAAGGCGTGGGACGCGTCCACCCCCCTGGGCCCGGCCCTGGTCACGCCCGACGAGGTCGGAGATCCGGGCGCGCTGACCCTCCGCACGCTGGTCAACGGGGAGGTGGTCCAGGAGGCCCGGACCGAGCTGATGATCTTCCCGGTGGCGACCCTGATCAGCGTCATCTCCGAGTTCGCCGCCCTGTATCCCGGCGACGTCATCCTCACGGGGACCCCCGCCGGTGTCGGCTTCCGCCGCGATCCGAAGCTGCTCATGACCGACGGCGATGCGGCGGTGGTGGAGATCGAGGGCGTCGGGCGCACCGAGAATCGGTTCGCCACAGAGAGGAACTGACCGCCTTCCGGCGCGCCAGGGCGGTTAAAGCTTTCTCCGGCAGCGGTCGATCTCTGGCCAGACAACCGTTGTCCAAGAGCTTGGAGTGCCAGTGACCGGGACCATCGCCGTCCACCTCCGCCGCGCCCTGCACCCCGCCGTCTCCCTGATGGGCCGGCTGCGCTACGCCCAGAAGTTCCTGCTCATCGGCCTCGTCATGATCGTGCCGCTCGGCTGGGTGGTGAAGTCCTATCTCGGAGTGCAGAGCAACGGCACCTCGTTCGCCAACGCCGAGCAGGCGGGCGTCGTCTACCTCAAGCCGACCACGGACCTGCTCCTGGCGGTCGTCCGCGCCCGTACCGCCGCGGTGCAGGTGGCCGCGCACCGGGCCGCGCCCGCATCGCTGGCCGGGCCCCGCGCCGCGGTCGACTCCGCGATCGCCGAGGTGGACGCCGCTCACGGCGCCGCCGCCAGCCTCCGACTGACGCCCAAGTGGCAGGCGCTGCGCGCGCAGATCCAGAGCACGATCGCCGCCCCGGTCACCACGCCCGCCAAGGCGCTGGCCGGCTACGGGGCGCTGGCCACCGGCGTGGAGAGCCTGATCGCCCAGGACGGCAACAACTCCAACATGATCCTCGACCCCGACTCCGACGCCTACTACCTGATGGACGCCGTGCTCAACCGGCTCACGTCGCTGATGGACACCGCGGGGCAAGCCGGGGACATGCAGACCGCGATCTCCGCGGCCGGCCACGACACTCTGACCAGGCGGCTGGCGCTGGAGGACCTCAAGAGCTCCATCCTCACGACGCTGGCCAACGCGGATCCCGACTACGCCAGCGCGATCGCCAACACGCACGACGCCGCCATGAAGGGCGCGCTCAGCGGCCCGCTGACCGCGTTCGACGCCTCCGTCCAGGCCGTCACCGATCAGCTGGCCGCGGTCGTGCAGGGCACGACGGCTGGGCGACGCGCCTCGCAGCTGGGTTTCACCGCCGAGGACAGGGCCCTCGCCCTCAGCCGCGCGACCCTGCCGGTCATCAACCACCTGCTCGACGTCCGCCTCGGCGGCTTCAGTGGCGCCTCGCTGCAGACCGAGATCCTTGCCCTCATCGGAGTGCTCGTCGCCCTGTATCTGTTCGCCGGCTTCTACCTCTCGGTCCGCCGCTCCCAGTCAGACGTGGTCGAGGGCCTGGCCCAGCTTCAGTCCCAGTGCACCGACCCGCTGTCGGACGGTCTCGACGGGCTGGCCACCGGGGATCTGACCCGGCACATCGACGCGGTGGCGCCTCAGATCGCGGCCACCACGCGCGATGAGCTGGGGGATGTGGTCAACGCCGTCAACGCCATCGGCGAGCGCGTCGTCAGCTCGATCGGGTCCTTCAACGCGATGACCGGGGAGCTGCGGGCGATGATCGGCGACGTATCGGCGTCGGCCGGCGCGGTCAGCGCGGCGTCCCACCAGATGTCCGAGACCTCGCAGGAAGCCGGCCGGGCCACCGGTGAGATCGCGCAGGCGGTCGGCGACGTCGCCCAGGGCGCCGAGCGCCAGGTCACCATGATCGAGGTCGCCCGCCAGGCCGCCGAGGAGGTTGCCGCCGCCGTCAACGAGTCCGCCGCCAATGCTCAGTCGACCGCCGAGGTGGGCCAGAACGCGCGCCGGGCGGCCGGGGATGGCGTTGCCGCCGCCGAGGAGGCCAACGAGGCGATGCGCTCGGTCCGCGACTCCTCGGCCGCAGTGACCGCCGCCATCGGCGAGCTGGCCGCGAAGTCCCAGCAGATCGGGGCCATCGTCCACACCATCACCGGGATTGCCGAGCAGACCAACCTGCTCGCGCTCAACGCCGCCATCGAGGCCGCCCGCGCCGGGGAGGCGGGCAGGGGCTTCGCCGTCGTCGCCGAGGAGGTCCGCAAGCTCGCCGAGGAGTCCCAGCAGGCCGCGGCCGAGATCTCCGAGCTGGTCGGCGCGATCCAGAGTGAGACCGCCAAGACCGTCGAGGTCGTGCAGGACGGCGCTCGCCGCACCGACGACGGCGCCGACGTGGTGGAGCAGACCCGGGAGGCCTTCGTGGCCATCGGCGCCTCGGTCCAGGACATGACCGACCGCGTCGAGCAGATCGCCGAGGCATCGCAGCGCATCACCACCAGCGCCGCCCGCATGCAGGAGACGATCACGGAGATCGCCGCCGTGGCCGAGGAGTCCTCCTCCTCCACGGAGGAGGTCTCGGCCTCCACGGAGGAGACGTCAGCGTCGACGGAGCAGATCGCCGCCTCGGCCACGGAGCTGTCGGACACCGCCGCCGGTCTCGAGCGCCTCGTCGCGAAGTTCCGCGTCGGCTGAGAGGTCTACGTTGCGCGGCGTCCGCGCCGCCCCCGAGCTCGGGGCAGTTCGTCGTGCGCCGGGAGAGCGGCCTGCTATATCCATAGATGGGACGCGACCACCGCCCATCGGCAAAGAGTTATGCCGCGATGGCGAGTGGGTAGCTACGGCCCAGCGAATGTCTCAGACCCCTCGATCTCTGGACATTCGGCTAAAGCCCAGGTGTCCCACTGCCGACACCATGGACACATATTCGACCTCGTCTCCTAACGGAGTCCATCATGAGTCCTGAACGAACCCAGGCCTACGGCCGCATCATGCACACCCTCAACGAGCTCGGTCCCAGCAAGTTGCTCAACGAGGAGCAGGATCGCATTCGCGATGCGGCGGACACCCTGATCTTCGCCTCCGACCTGATCGCGGACCCTGACGCCCTGGAGTCCATCTCCGACGTCGAGTCCCTCTGCGTCTCGCTGGTGGAGAGCGGCCGGTGGACGGAGATCACCGCCGCTCGCCTGATCAAGGACATGCGCGAGTGCGGTCCGGCCCCGGTGCCTGAGCGCCAGGCCGCCTAGCCGCTTCCGGCGTTCCGGCGCGGCCCGCTCCACGCCACGACCGGAGTGGTCGAGG